>JAKAPL010000092.1 GCA_021807105.1 Myxococcales bacterium
TGGACCTCGAGGCCGAGGACCGGCTCGAACGGCTCGGCGCTCTCGCGTGGTGGGCGGCGGTCTTCGGCGAGGGAGGCGGGCATGGGCTAGGAGGCTGGTGTGAAATGGCTGCCTGCTGCGAAAGCCGAACCCTTCGCTGCGACGGGCGGCCTCGTCGCTTCGCTGCTCAACGTACTGCAAAGAGTATGTTTCCGCTCTTCACTCCTCGGGCGCCCGTCTCGCCTCGGTCTCGGCTTTCTCGCGACGGCACCCATTTAACACCAGCCTCCTAGAGCGGGGGTCGGAGGGAATGGAGGGAGAGGTCGCGGTCGAGGGCGGCGCCGAGGGAGAAGAGCACCGGCTCGCCCCAGGGCTTGCCGATGAACTGCACGCCGACCGGGAGTCCGTCCCGGGTGAACGCGCAGGGGACGGAGAGGCCGGGAAGGCCGGCGAGGTTGCAGGCGATGGTGAAGATGTCCGCGAGGTACATCTGGAGCGGATCGGCGAGCTTCTCCCCGAAGCGGAAGGCGGGCGTCGGGGAGGTCGGACCCACGATCGCGTCGACCTCGGAGAACGCCTGCTCGAAGTCGCGGCGGATGAGCGTCCGGACGCGTTGGGCCTTCAGGTAATAGGCGTCGTAGTAACCGGCGGAGAGGACGTAGGTGCCGAGCATGATTCGCCGCTTGACCTCGGGGCCGAACCCCTCCGCGCGCGTCCGCAGGTACATCTCGTGCAAGCTGCGGGCGCCGGGCGCGCGCCGGCCGTACTTCACGCCGTCGTAGCGGGCGAGGTTCGACGAGGCCTCGGCGGTGGCGACGATGTAGTACGCCGCGACCGCGTACCGCGCGTGCGGGAGCGAGACGCGCTTCACGCGGGCGCCGGCCGCCTCGAGCCGGGCGAGGGCGGCCCGCACGCCCGATTCGACCTCGGGGTCGAGGCCGGCGCCGAAGTACTCGTCGGGGACGCCGAGGGTGAGGCCGCCGGCGCCGCGGCCGACGGCGGCGGAGTAATCGGCCACCGGGAGATCGGCGGAGGTCGAGTCGAGCGGGTCGTGGCCCGCGATGGCCTGGAGGAGGAGCGCGCAGTCCTCGGTCGTCCGGGCCATCGGCCCGACCTGATCGAGCGAGGAGGCGAAGGCGACGACGCCATAGCGGGAGACGCGGCCGTACGTGGGCTTGAGGCCGACGATGCCGCACAGGGCGGCCGGCTGGCGGATGGACCCGCCGGTGTCGGTGCCCAGGGCGCCGAAGACCTCGCGGGCGGCGACCGCCGCGGCGCTGCCGCCGGAGGAGCCACCGGGGACGCGGCCGAGGTCCCAGGGGTTGCGGGGCGGCGTGAAGGGGGTGTTCTCGTTCGACGAGCCCATGGCGAATTCGTCCATCGCGAGCTTGCCGGTGATCACCGCGCCGCGGGCGCGCAGGCGGGCGACCGCGGTGCCGTCATAGGGGGGGACGAAGCCTTCGAGGATCCGCGAGCCGGCCGTGGTGGGCAGCCCCTCGGTGACGAAGATGTCCTTGAGCCCGATGGGAACGCCGTCGAGGGGCGAACGTGCTTCGCCCTTCGCCCGGCGCGCGTCGGAGGCGCGGGCGGCCTCGGTCGCGGTCTCGTCGAGGTGGAGAAAGGCGTGGACCTTCGGCTCGATGGCCCGCGTACGCGCGAGGGCGGCCTCGGTCGCCTCGACGGACGAGATCTCGCGCTGCCCGAGCTTCTCGGCGAGCGCGGCGAGCGTGAGATCGCAGATGTCGCTGGCTGGCGGCACGGCCTCAGTGCGGCCTCGGGGGCCACGACCCAACGCGGCCACGAAGCGGGCCGCGGCGCGACGTCCGGACCGCCGGGCGGCGGTCCGGACGCGGGGAGAGTCTGGCTCCCCCGGCCCCCCGCAGCGCACCCGGTCTTCCTGGAAGCATGGCTGAATCTTCGCGCGGCACGACCATTCCCCGAGGCGGTCAGTCGAGGATCTTCGGGACCGCGACCGCGCTGCCCACGACGGACGGCGCGTTGCGGAGCGCGCGCTCGGGGGCGAGCGAGGGACGGACCTCATCCTCGCGAAACGCGCCCGAGAGGGCGACCGCGGTGGTCGGCGCGACGTCCGAGGTGGGCAGCTCCCGGAGCTGCTCCACGTACTCCAGGATCTTCGACAGCTCGCCCGACAGCCGCGTCTCCTCCTCGTCGGAGAGGGCGAGGTGGGCGAGGGCCGCGATGCGGCGGACTTCCGCTCTGTCGATCACGGGGATCTCAGCTTCTCGATCTGCGCCTTCGCGACCGGCGCGTCCGGGCCGTCGGGCGCGACGTCCAGGTAGCGGCGATAGTACATGAGCGCGTGCTTGTCGTCACCGCTGTAGCGATACGCCTCGGCGATCCCGATGATCGCATCCTTGAAATCCGGCCGCCGATCGAGCGCGGACTGGAACGAGGCGATGGCGCGGCTCCACTGCTCGAGGTTCGTGTAGGCGATGCCCCGCTCGAGGTCGGGCTCCGGCGAGCGGGGATCGAGCTTCGCCGCCTCGTCGAGCAGCGCGAGCGCCTGGCGCGGCCGCTCGTCGAGCATCCGGCGCGCCTGCTTCATCGTCGAACCGAAGTCACGTCCCGCGCCCCTCGGCGGCGCCTTCGCCTCCGGACGGGCGGCGGCGAGGGGAGCCTTGGCCGCATTCGGCGCGGGCGTGGCGGTCTTCGCGGGGGTGGGCGGCGTCTCCACCGAGGGTGGGGGCCCGGCGGAGGGTGCGGGAGCGGCCGCGGCGGTGGCGGCCGGCGAAGGCGCGGCCAGAGGCGCCGGCGGGGCCTTCGGGGCCGGCGCGCGCGGGGTGACGGCGGCTGCCTCGGAGGGCTTGGGCGCGCGGTGGAAGGCGAAGAACCAGACTGCCCCGCCTCCCAGGAGGGCGAGCAGCAGGATCACGACGAACAGCGGCGCCCGGCTGCCGCGAACGTGCCGCAGCGTCTCGGCGTCGAGGTCTTCCTCGCTCGCGGCCTCGGGCGAGGCCGCCCAGGCCGGTTCCGCCTGGCGGGCGGCGCTGCCGAGCGCCCGCGGTCCCGCTTCCCAAGTGCCGCTCGGCGTCGAGCCCGGCCTCACGTACGGTCGCGCGGGCGGCTCGCCGTCGTCCCGCGTCTGGGCGTGGGTCGCCGCCTCGACCACCTCGAAGAAGCTCGCCAGCTCTGGCATGCTGCCCAGCGCGCGCCAGGCGTCGCCGCTGATCGAGACCTCGTCGTCGCGGGTGACGCGCCGCTCGACGATCCAGCGCTGGAGGTCGGGCAGGTTCGCCAGCTCGTAGACGTTGCCGTCGGGCTTGCGCAGCTTCCACCCGCGCGAGCGCTCGATAGGGGCGGGATCCGTGACGGCGCGCGAGCGCTGAACCTTGAATACGTGGCCGCAGGTCGTGCAGCGGACCGAGGCGCCGGCCTCGGCGATGCGCGTCTCGTCCAACTCGTACTCGGTCCGGCACTGCTCGCAACGGACGTCCATGGCGGGGGCGAACATAGGGGCAAACGTGTGCTCAACGCAAGCCGCTCACGGCGCCGCGCCGCGGCCTCGCGGGGGGGTAGCCACGCGCAGTCCCGCGCGGCGGTTGTTGTAACCATGGACCGCGCGGTGATAAGCTGCCCTCAAGTAGGGGAGCTGGGCCGGCCAGACCGCCGGCTCTCTCCTGGGCCCCTTGACGGGACGGTGGAATCCCGGGCAGGTTAGGTGTCATGGTAGAGACGGCCAAGACGCTTCCCAATCCCTCGGCGGCGGAGAAACCGGCTGCGGTCTTGGCGCCCCCGGCCGCTGGAGCGGCGCCGCCCACGCACGGCATGGCCCCGCTCCTCATCGGGCTCGTCATTTACACGGCGGCGACCGCGGTCAGCCGGGGAGTTCCGCAGGAGGCGCAGAAGCGCTTCCCGTTCATGCCGCTCCTTCCGCTGATCGCGATCATCGCGAGCGGCATGATCGCGGTCGGCATCTTCCGCCTGACGTGGAGACGCTCGCCGGGGAGCAGTCGCGGCTGGGCCGTCACCTGGGGGATCTTGTCGATCGCCGGGATGCTGGTCGTGACCGCGGTCATCGGCCTGGCGATCCTCGGTGGACAGGGGAATCGTTCTTCGAACGGGGGTGCGCCCCCCGATTACGCGCAGAACCCGCCTCCCGGCTACGCTCCGCAGGGTGGGCCCCCGCAAGGCGCGCCTCCCGGAGCGCCCCCGCCGCCGGGCTATCCGCAGCAAGGCCCTCCACCGGGATACGCGGGCCCGCCGCCCAGCCCTGCTCCGCCGTCCGGCTCTCCGCCGCCTTCGACGCCCTGAAGAGGGTTCGGGCGGAGCAACTCCGCATGAGCGCGAAAGCGGCGCGTAAAGGCTGGGAGATGGAGTGAGAGAGGGGGGGATCCCTGAGCCGTGGAGTCGGAGCAGGAATGACCGTCGCCGGCCACCCCCTCGACAGATCCGGACGTGCGGCATGACCGCATCCGGCTCTTGCCTTGGGTGACGAACGCCAGGCGCCGGGAGGGCCAGGGATGGCAGAGACGCGCGGGTGGGAGCCGCCGGTCGATGAAGGGTGTCGAAGAACCGGGCGAGCAGTCCATGGCATCGCGACGATCCTCGGCGGGCCGACCGACACAGGGTCGCAGACTTGAGGGGACGGTGTCCTTAGCCAGCTCCGTGGACAGAGCGATCGTAGAGAACCCGCACGGCTGCGGTCTGGCGCGCGTACTCCGCGAGGAGGCGCTCACCGGCCCCGAGCGTGCCTTCGGCGGCGAAGCCGAGCCCGCGCGCAAACCGATCGAGCGCCAGGGTAGACATGGGTAGGACTTCCTGGCGCACGTCGTAACCGATGCGCAGCCGCGCGTCGATCCGGCGCAGGAAGCGGGCCGCGTCGGCGAGGCTCTCCGCGTCGCGCGAGGGGAGGGCGCCCGCCTCCGAGAGCGCGGCGAGCGCGGGCAGCGTCCCGGGCTCGCGCAGCGCGGTCTCCTTCCCGCCGTGGAGGAGCTGGAGGGTCTGCACCGTGAAGTCCACGTCGACGAGGCCGCCGCGGTCGAGCTTGGGGTTGCGCCCGCGGCTGGGAAGCTCTCCTTCCATGCGGCGCCGGAGTCGGTCGATCTCCGCGCGCAGCGGCGCGGGTTCGGCCTCGCCCCGCCAGACCGCCGGTTCGATGACCTCCGCGCGTGCTTGCTCGAACAGAGCCCGGTCGCCGGCCGCGAAGCTCGCCTTGATGAGCGCCTGCCGCTCCCAGAGCCGGGAGTGCGCCGCGTGGTAGTCGCGGAAAGCGGGGAGGGAGGTGACGAGCGCGCCCTGGTTGCCCGAGGGGCGCAGCCGGGTGTCGATCCGGTAGAGGAAGCCCTCGCGCACCGGCGTGCCGAGCAGGGCGATGAGCCGCTGCGCCAGGCGGGCGAAGTACTCGCGGTGGTCGCGGCGGCCGAGCCGGCCGCCGCTGCTCTCGCCGCCCGCGGAGTACAGGAAGACCAGATCGAGGTCGGAGCCGTAGGACAGCTCCGCCCCGCCGAGTGACCCGAGGGCGAGCACGCACAGGCGCGTGCCGGCGGCCGGCGCGCCGAGCTCGGCCTCGATCTCGTTCGCCGCGAGGCCCAGCACGCGCCGGACGACGGCCAGGGCGAGGGAGGAGAGCTGGATCGAGACCTCGTCGATCGGGAGCTCCCCGGCGAGGTCGGAGAGGCCGATCCGCAGGATCTCCTCGTTGCGGTAACGGCACGCCGCCTGGAGCGACGCTTCGAGGTCGCCGCCCCCCGTCCGCTCCGAGAGCTCCGCCTCCATCTGCGCGGCGGTCTTGTGGCTGGGGAAGGCGCCCGACGGCAGCACCGCGTCGATCAGCTCGGGGTGGCGCAGCAGCTCCCGGGAGAGCAGCTCCGACGCCCCGAAGAGGTTCGCGAGACGGCGAAGCGCCGCCGGGTCGCGGGCGAGCGCGCCCAGGTAGGCTTCGGGCGCCCGCAGCGTACAGGCCCAGTCTGCGAAGTGGCCGAGGGCTCGGTCGGGATCGGGGGCGCGCGACAGCTCCGAGAGCAGGGCGGGCAGCGCGAGCCGCGTCGCGAAGGCGCCGCCCGATCCGAAGGGCGCGCGGGGCCGGGAGAGCCTGTGCAGCTCGGCGAGCGCCTCGGCGGGCCCGTGGAAGCCCAGCCGGTCCAAGGCCTCGACGCGGGTGGCCTCGGCCTCGGCGGCGTCGGCGGCGATCGCGGCGTCATGGGGCGCGGGCGGAAAGGCGGAGATCGAGCGCGGCGCGCGGAGGAGAGCGGCGAACGCACGGGAGGCGACGTCGCGGTGGGCCGCCAGGTCTCGCGTGAGCTCCGCGAGCGGGTCCGCGCCCGCGTAGCCGAGCCGCCGCGCGAGGAGCCGGCGATCTTCGGGGCGCGGCGGCAACAGGTGTGTTTGCCGGTCGTCGAGCATCTGCAAGCGGTGTTCGACCCGGCGCAGGAAGCGGTAGGCGTCGGCGAGGGCTTGCCGGTCGCGGGCGGGGAGGAGCCCTTCCGTGCCCAGCCGTTCGAGCAGCGGCACGAGGCCGCCCTGCCGCAGCGCTGGCCGCTGCCCGCCGTGCAGGAGCGCGAGCGACTGGGCGAAGAACTCGATCTCGCGGATGCCGCCGGGGCCGACCTTCACGTCGTCGCCACGCCGCGCCGCCTCCGCCTCGATGCGCCGCTTCAGCTCGCGCAGCTCATCGAGCACGCCGAAGTCGATCGATCTCCGGTAGACGAACGGCGCCAGGGCGCCGAGCAGCTCTTCGCCGAGCGCGAGATCGCCCGCGATCGGCCGGGCGCGCAGGAGCGCGAGCCGCTCCCAGCTCCGGCCGTAGCTCTCGTAGTAACCGAGGATCGCGTCGAGAGGGTTCACGAGCGGGCCGTTGCGCCCCTCGGGGCGCAGGTTCAGATCGACCCGAAAACAGAAGCCATCGGCCGTTTGCTCGCCGAGGAGGCGGACGAGCCTTTCCGCGAGCCGGGTGAACTGCTCGCGGCGGGTCGTGCCGCCGTCCTCGCCGTCCCCCCGGTAGACGAAGAGGAGGTCGACGTCGGAGCTGAAGTTCAGCTCCCGGCCCCCGAGCTTGCCGAGAGCCAGGACGCAGAAGCCGCCCGGGGACCGCCGCTCGACGAAGCCGAGTCCCGCACCGATCACCGTCGCGGCGAGGTCGGAAAGCTCGGCCGCCGATTGCAGGATGTCCACCCGGCCGGTGATCTCGCGGGCGGCGAGCCGGCACAGCTCACGGCGGCGGGCCCGTCGCAGCGTCCTCTCCGCCTGGGCGAGCTCGTCGGGAGCGAGCCTCGAAAGGCGCCGGCCGAGGGCGGGGCCGAGGGAGGTGGAGGGCCGGTCGAGGACGCCCGGCGCAGCGAGGGCGGACAGGAGCGCGGGCTCGCCGATGAGCGAGCGGGCGAGGGCGTCCGACGCGGACGCGATCGTCGCCAGCAGGGAGAGCTCGCGTGGCGGCGCCGGTCGCCACCCGCGCGTGGCCCGCGCGGCGGAGAGCGCCTCCATCGCGGCGAGCGCGCGCGGGGGGGCGGCGCTCGCCCCGGCGATGGCGAGCGATTCGGCGTCGTTGCCGTTCACGAGGCCGTCCCCAGCAACAGCGGGGCAGGGCGGGACCGGGTCTCCAGCGAGGCCGGGAAGCGGCCCATCCGCCTTGACGCGCGGCGCGCCGGCGGGGAACGAACCTCAGCCCCGCGAATGGCCCGCTGGTTGCGCGACGAAGGTTGCAGGGCGGGGCCTTCGAAGGCCGAGAGCCCAACGCGGCCGAGACGGGGGACCCGCGGCGACGTCCGGGCCGCCGGAGGTCGCTCCTCCAGCAAGGGAGGCCCAGCTCTCCCCCACCCCCGCAGCCTCCGTAGGAGCCCCCCCTGAATCTTCGTGCGGTCGAACACCTCGGAGGTCGCAGCTCAAACGGACCGTGGACGCGGGATCGACGTCAACCCGCGGCTCCCGATTCGCGCTCTCCCGGCGTCTTGGGCGCGCCGTGGCAGACGCCCTGGAGCCTGCCGCTGCCGCAGGGACACGGATCGTACTCGGGCCCCATGCGGCTGTCTTCGCGCCACTTCTCCCGCCGCCGGCGCAGCGCGAGGACCCCGAGGCGGAAGAAGGCGTCCGAAAGCTCGAGGTCGAGCTTCCCGAGCGTCGCGAGCGTCGCTCGCAGCCCGTCGGGATCGGCGGGCTCCGAGCGGCGCAGCCCTCCGTCGAGGTCGCGCAGCGCGACCTTGATCCTGGCGAGGTCGACCACGATCTCCTTCGCCTTCGGATCCAGATCGGCCTCGCCCGCGGCGAGGGACTGGCCATCGATGAAGCGGTCCAGTTCGCGCTGCTTCACCCGGGCCCACTCGCGCAGCTCGCCGATGGTCGGTGGGTCGGAGGTCTTCGGATGTTCGAGCGGCCATCCGACATCCCCCTGGGTCGTGTACATGAGGCTCCAGAGGCCGGCGGCCATCCGGGAGAAACCCATGACGTGGCCGATGTCCTTCCACCAGTCGCCCGCGCCCTGCATGTGGTCCAGGATGAGCTTCGGCCCGTACTCCGCGTCCTCGGCGCACATGGCGCCGAGGAAGAAGGCCTCTATCTCCCAAATCTGGATCCCGTCCGCCCGGAACCCCGGCCGCTTCGCGAGCGCCTCGGGCGGGATGTTGCTCACCGACGATCGCTGCCCGGGCAGCCGGGGGAGCGCGCCCGCCTGGCTCATCCTCCGCTGTCGATCGCGTCCGCGCGCCATGGGAGCCTTCTAGCGCCGCGGCCGGGAAGACGCCAGCCGGATCAGGCCCGCGGCGCGAGCATGCGCGCCATGCCCTCGAAGACGGCGGAGAGCGAGGCCGCGACCTCGGGCGGCGCCTCGAAGGTGACGCGCCCCTCGGGTCCTGGCCGGACCGTGAGCTGCGAGAAGAGGGCGCGAATCGCGTCGGGGACGGGCGGCGGACTCTCCCGAGCCTCCGCGGGCGCCGCCGGCTGCGCTGCCTGGGCGACGGGAAGATCGGGCGCGGGCTCAGCCGGGGGGAGGGAGTCGGGAGGCGGCCCCTCGGGCGCGTCCTCCTCCTCCTCTTCGGCCGCGCGCCCGGGCGCCGGGACCTCGCGGACGGGCGGCGGCAAGACCTTCTCGATCCTCGACAGGAACGAGCCCGAGCGGGCGAAGGCAACCTCGTCGCTGCCCCCGTCGAAGAGGCCGTCGAAGAGCGCCTTCTTGTCGCCGACGAGCAGCGAGATCCGCTCCTCGATGCTCCCCTGCGCGACCAGGCGATAGACCTCGACCGGGGTCTTCTGTCCGAGCCGGTGGACGCGGCCGATTCGCTGCTCCAGGACCGCCGGATTCCACGGCAGCTCCAGGCAGATGCAGCAGCTCGACGCCCGCTGGAGGTTCAGCCCGACGCCGCCCGCGTCGCTCGCGAAGAGGATGCGGGTCGCCGGGTCGTCGTGGAAGTCCACGAGGTTCTGGGTCCTGCGCTTGCCGGATTCCTCACCGGTGAAGAAGACCGACCGCAGGCCGGCCGCGCAGAGCAGGTCCGAGATCGCCCACTGGGCGAGCCGCAGCATGCGCCGCCACTGGCTGAAGACGACGATCTTGCGCTGCTGGGCGACGGCGACGTTCGCGATCAACTCCCGCAATTCCATGAGCTTCGGGCTCCCGAGCCCCGCGAGGAGCGCGTCCGTGGGCCGCGCCCCGGCCAGCGCCGGCCAGACCTCGTCGAAGTCGATCTGGGCGAGCCCGTTCGCGATCATCCGCTGCATCGTGAACAGGCTCATGAGCTTCAGGAAGTCGGCCTGGGTGAGCGGCCGGCGGCGAGCCCGCGCGAGGATCTGGCGAATCGGCGGGATCAGCTCGTCGTGCCGCTCCTGCTGCGCGGCGGTCAGCGGTACGGGGATCTGCGTGTCCGTGCGCGAGGGGAGCTGGCGCAAAACCTCCCGGCGGACCCGGCGCAACAGGCACCCCGACAGGCGCTGCCGCAACGTATCGAGGTGACGCGCTCCGGCGACCTCGCCGCGGCCGTCGACCGCGACCGAATGCCACGGGGCGAGCCGCCACTTGGGCTCGAGGGCCGTGTCGTCGACCCACTCGACGATGGAGGCCAGCTCGTCGAGCCGGTTCTCCATCGGCGTGCCCGTGAGCACGAGCCGCCAGCGCGGCGTGAGCCGCTTGACCTGCGAGGCTGTCTTGGTCTCCCAGTTCTTGATTCGCTGGGCCTCGTCGAGGACGACGAGGTCAGGGTCGTAGCGCTGCATCCACGGCAGATCGCGCAGCACCTGCTCGTAGTTCGTGATCAGGAACCCGGCGCGGCGCCGCGTCAGGAGCTTCCGGCGCTCCTGCGCGGCGCCGTCCACGATCTCCACCGGCGTCCGCGTGAATTCCCGCCACTCGCGCAGCCACTGCGGCTTGAGCGCCGCTGGTACGACGAGGAGCCCGCGCCGCACGCGGCCCGCGTGGAAGAGCACGTGGCACCCCGCGATCGCCTGCGCGGTCTTGCCCAGCCCCATGTCGTCGGCCAGCAGGAGGCGCCCCTCGGCGAGGAAGCGGCGGACGCCTTCGACCTGATACGGGTAGAGGGGCCGTTCGAGCGTCGCGAGGAACCGGTCGACCTCGGCCCTCGTGCAGCCGTCGAGCTGCCGCGAGAGCCGGTCTCGTTCCTCGGAGAGCAGGGGCAGCACGGCCGGCTCGGTGCCGGGGCTCGCCCTTGCGAGCCCCAGGAGGTCCGAGACGAGGGCGAGCCGCCGGTCGGGCCGTCCGGCGAACGTCTCGCGCAGCCGGCCGTCGCGAGGGAAGACAGCCTCGATCCGGGGCCGCTCTCCCACGAGCACGCCCTGCCAGCGGATCCTTTCAAGTGGGTCGCCGGGTCCCGTCAGCGGCCGCAGGGGGTCCCAGACGAGGCCCGGCTCGGGCCCGAGGGGTAAGGCGCGGACCTTGCCCCGGGGGGGCGCATCGAGCAGCTTCCTCTTGGCGAGGTCCTCCAGGACCGTCGCGAGGTGTTTGCAGAGGCCGAGCGAGTTGCGCAGGAAGTCGCGGCAATCGCAGGAGCCGCGGAACGGGGCGACGGAGGAGACGCGCGTCCGGTACGGCAGGGCGGCCCCATCGCGCGCGGTCCGCCAGAGGCCGAGCGGCCCCACGGGACGAGCGCCGGGCCGGAGCCCTTCCCGCCGGGCCGAGGCGATCCGCCGCACGATCGCCTCGAGCGCCGCCCGCTGCAACGGGAAGTCTCCTCCCTCCGTGACCCGCAGCGCCTGCCGCGCGACCCAGCCCGCCGGCAGCCTCCCCGTCTTCCCCTTCGCGATCTCGCAGAGCTCGACGTACGCCTCGCTCTCCGTCACGTCGGGGGTGGGTACGGGGGTCGCGGTGCTCGGGGTGCTCATGGCGTGGCGCCTCCAGATGAGAGCGGTCTAAGGTAGCAGAGAGGTCTGACACCGCCTCGTGCGGGAGCACGCGCAGCCCTCATCGCGAACCTTCTTCCAGGAGCTCCGGGCGTGCACCGGTCGCCAGAGGGCTCACCCGAG
>JAKAPL010000093.1 GCA_021807105.1 Myxococcales bacterium
CACGGTGAGCGTGCTGCTGAACGAGTGTAAGTAGGCGGCGGGGAGGGAGGGGGTTGAGAGGGGGTGCAGGGGGCGAAGCCCCCGTGCCGGATTTTGGTGTGCGGTTTGGGGTGCGGGAGAGCGCTCGTCCATCAGCGATGGCGGCCTCGGGCTTTCGGGGCCCGGCGATCGGGCCATCGGCGAAGCGGCGCGCGCCTCGGGCGGGTTGAAACCGTCTTATTCACGCTCCGGCTGCTGCGGCGTCCTCGGCCAGAGGAGCGGGAGAGCGAGAGATCCCGCGTCGTGAACGGCCGGGGACTCCCGGGGCGAGCCTACCCAACGCCGTGGGCCCGTGGTATCTCCAATGCCCCGATGGCCCTCCGGCCCGCCGTCGCCGGCGACATCCTGCGCCTGCTCGATCACCCGCCCGTCCGCGAGATCCCGCACGGGCGGCAGATCTTCGTCAACCGCAACCTGCGGCTCGACACGATCGACCTCGTCGGCTTCGACATGGACTACACGCTCGCGATCTACCGCCTGCGGAAGATCGAGGAGCTGTCCTTCCAGATGACGCTGCGCCGGCTCGTCGACTCCTGCGGCTATCCGCCCGAGATCGGCGGCCTCGAGTACGACTGGGAGTTCGTGATCCGCGGCCTCGCGGTCGACAAGCAGCACGGCAACCTCTTCAAGCTGGACCGGTTCAACCACGTCGGCCGCTGCTACCACGGGCGCCGGCCGCTCCCCGCGGACGACTGGCGGCGGCTCTACCGGGACGTGAAGATCCGGCTCTCGGACTCGGCGCGCTTCGCCTGGATCGACACCCTCTTCGCCCTCCCCGAGGCCGCCCTCTTCGCCCAGATCATCGAGCGGCTCGAGGGGCGCGGGATGACCGTCGACTACGGCCGGCTCTACGACGACATCCGGACCTCGATCGACGGCGTGCACCGCGACGACACGCTGAAGGCGGTGATCCGGAGAGACCTCGACGGCTTCTTCGTGAAGGATCCGGAGATCGGACCTGCCCTCCACAAGCTGCGCAGCGGCGGCAAGAAGCTCTTCCTGCTCACGAACTCCCTCTTCGACTACACCGACGTCGTCCTCGGCCACCTGCTCGACGGACTCCTCCCCGAGTACCCGTCCTGGCGCCAGTACTTCGACTTCATCGTCGTGGGGGCGAGGAAGCCCGGCTTCTTCTCCGATCGGGCGCCGCTCCTCGAGCTGGACGGCGAGGGCCGGCCGGTCGGACCCGCCGGGAGCCTCGAGCGCGGGAGGATCTACCAGGGCGGCAACCTGACCGACTTCGAGCGGCTCGCCGGTCTGGGAGGCGAACGGGTGTTGTACGTGGGCGATCACATCTACGGCGACATCCTGCGCAGCAAGAAGAGCAGCCTCTGGCGCACCTGCATGGTCGTCCAGGAGCTGGAGGACGAGCTGGAGCACCTGGATCGGCACGCCGCCGAGGTCCAGCGGCTCTCCGAGGAGGAGACGCTGCGCCCGCGGCTCGACGACGAGCTGAACCAGCGCAAGCTGGCCCTGAACCTGCTGGAGAAGAAGCTCGGGCGGACCGAGGGCGACGCGCGCCTCCCGATCGAGAACGAGCGGCGCGTGATGAAGTCGGAGCTGGAGCAGGTCCGCCGGGCGCTGCGCGACCTGAACCTCGAGATCCAGCGGCTGGAGGACGCGCTGGAGAGGGGGATGAACCGGTATTGGGGGCTGCTCTTCAAGGAAGGCAACGAGAACAGCCGCTTCGGGGAGCAGGTCGAGAACTACGCCGACCTCTACACCAGCCGGGCGTCGAACTTCCTCGCCTACTCGCCGATGCAGTACTTCCGCTCCCCGCGCGCGGCGATGCCGCACGAACGGGGAGAGGTGAAGCTGGCGCCGTTCGGCGAGGACCGGCTCTAGCGCGGGGCCCCCGCGCGACCCGCTGCCCCGCTTGTCCCGGGCGCCCGGGCGTGATGAGGTAGCGCCGTGCCGATCGTCCAGCGCTGCCCGAATTGCCACGCGCCGCACGACGTGTCGGTCCACGTCACCGGACAGCGGATCCCCTGCCGCCGCTGCGGCCTGCGCTTCGAGGTCGTCCGCAGCGACGTGAGCGTCTTGCGCGCGCCGCGTTCGACGGGCGAGCCTTCGCCCCCGCCCTCTCCACGGCCCGCGGCGCCCGGCGACGCCCTCGCCGGGACGCTCCCCGGCTCGCCGCCCGCGACGCCGCTCCGGATCCCGGGCTACGAGCTGACCGCCGTGCTCGGCCGCGGCGGGATGGGCGAGGTCTGGCGCGCCCGCCAGCTCTCCCTCGGCCGCGCCGTCGCGGTGAAGACGCTCGCCGCGCACCTCGCCGACGAGCCCGACTTCGTCCGCCGCTTCGACAAGGAGGCGGTCGCCCTGGCCGCGCTCTCCCATCCGCACGTGGTCTCGATCTTCGACCGCGGCGCCGCCGGCGGCCTCTATTACCTGGTCATGGAGCTCATCGAGGGCCCCTCCTTGCGCGAGCGCACCGGGAAGCCGATCGCCGCGCCGGCCGCCTTCGGCCTCGTCGCTCAGGTCCTCTCCGCGCTCGACTACGCCCATCGCCGCGGCGTCGTCCACCGCGACCTGAAGCCCGAGAACATCCTCCTCGCGAGCGGCGACCACGCCAAGGTCGCCGACTTCGGCCTCGCCGCCATCCTCGGCCGCGGGTCGAACCTCCACGTCACCCGGCCCGCGGTCGCGATGGGGACGCCGAGCTACATGGCGCCCGAGCAGCGGCGCGACGCCCGCTCGGTCGATGGCCGCGCCGATCTCTACTCGGTCGCCGTCATCCTCTACGAGCTGCTCGTGGGCGAGCTGCCCGCCGGCCGCTTCGTGCTCCCGTCGACCAGGAACGACGGCGTCGGCCCGCGGCTCGACGCGGTGCTGGAGAAGGCGCTCGACGCCGACCCCGCCCGCCGCTACCAGACGGCCCCCGAGCTGGCCGCCGCGCTCGCGGCCGCGACCGGCCCCGTCCAGCCCCGGGGCCTGCGCGGTTGGTTCGAATGGCTGCGCGGTGCGTGACGGCGGCGCGAGGGTCGTTTGACACCCGCTCCCCCCTCTCCTAGAGTCGGGACCTCCCGATGCTCGTCGTGCAGAAGTACGGTGGGACCTCCGTGGGGGACCTCGACCGGATCCGGCGGGTGGCGCGACGGTGCCTAGCCGCGCGCGCGGAGGGGCACGACGTGGTGGCGGTCGTCTCGGCGATGGCCGGCGAGACGAACCGGCTGCTCGCCCTGACGCACGCCATCCACGCGGACCCGGACGCGCGCGAGCAGGACGTGGTCGTCGCGACCGGCGAGCAAGTCTCCGTCGGCCTGCTCGCGCTCGCGATCCAGGCCGCGGGCGGCAGCGCGGTCTCGTTCCTGGGCCACCAGGTCAAGATCGTCACCGACAGCGCGTTCGCCCGGGCACGGATCCAGTCCATCGAGGGGGAGAGGATTCGCGCTGCGCTCGGGCAGGGCGCGATCGCGGTCGTCGCCGGATTCCAGGGGACCGACGAGCACGGCAACCTGACGACGCTCGGGCGGGGCGGGTCGGACACGACCGCGGTCGCCGTGGCGGCGGCGCTCGGGGCGGGCGCGTGCGAGATCTACACCGACGTGGACGGTGTCTACACCGCCGACCCGAACGTCTGCCCGGCGGCGAGGAAGCTCGACCGAATCGCGTACGAGGAGATGCTGGAGCTGGCCTCGGTCGGGGCCAAGGTCCTCCAGATCCGGTCGGTGGAGTTCGCGATGAAATACCGGGTCCCGGTGCGCGTCCGTTCGAGCTTCTCGGACGATCCCGGGACGCTCGTCTGCGCGGAGGAGGACAGCATGGAGAGCGTGGTGGTCTCGGGCATCGCCCTCGACCGCAACGAGGCGAAGATCGCGCTGCGCAGCGTCCCTGACGTGCCGGGGGTGGCGGGCAGGATCTTCACGCCCCTCGCCGAGGCCAACGTCGTCGTGGACATGATCGTCCAGAACGTGTCGCGTGGCCGGCGCCAGGATCTCACCTTCACCGTCGCGCGCGCGGACCTCGCCCGGGCGGCCGCGGTGGTGGGCGCGGCGGCGGGCGCGCTCGGGGTGCGGGGGGTGGACACCGACGGGAAGGTCGCCAAGGTGTCGGTCGTGGGCGTGGGGATGCGCAACCACTCGGGCGTCGCGGCCAGGATGTTCCAGGTGCTCGCCGCAGAGGGGATCAACATCCTCCTGATCTCGACCTCGGAGATCAAGATCTCCTGCGTCATCCACGAGAAGTACGCGGAGCTGGCGGTGCGCGCGCTCCACACCGCGTTCGGGCTCGACCGGGCGGAGCCGGCGGCGAGGGGGGGGGCGTGAGGGATCCGGCGCGCGACGCAGCGGCGGTCCTCGTGCTCGCCGGGCTCTGCGGAGTCGGGCTCGCGCGGGCACGGGCCGCGCTGCCGGCGCTGCCGCCCCCCTGCGCGGCCCGCGTCGAGGTGCGCGGGCCGGAGGGGCGGACGCGCCTGGCCTGCGCCGAGGACGCCGCCAGGGTGGCCGGCGAGATGGGGAGGCCGCGGACCTGCCCGGCACTGCTGTCCGTGACCCGCGGCGACCGGATCGTCGTGGCCGGAGCGGGTTCGTGCGAGGCGGTCCGGGAGCGGATGGCGGGCCCGGCGCTGCGGCTCCTCGAATTACCCATCGACATCGATGGGGCATCCGTGGAAGACTTGGAGGCGCTGCCCGGCATCGGACCGGGACTGGCGGCTCGCCTCATGGCGGCTCGTCCGTTCCGCTCCCTGGCCGAGTTGCGGGAAGTACCCGGCATCGGTCCTCGCAGGTGGGCGGCTCTCGCGGGGGCGGCTGTCGTGGATGGAAGCGGCGGGAGCGCTGGAGGCGGCGCGACCGGAAGGCCAGCGCCGCGTTAGACGAAAGGTGAGGTGACCGTGCAGATCACGTGCGAGAAGTGCCAGACGTCCTACGTCGTCGATGACAAGTTGATCCCCGCCGCGGGGGCGCCCGTGCAGTGCACCCGCTGCGGGAGCACGTTCACCGCCTATCCGCCCCCGGCACGCCCGGGCGGGGGAAAGACGGTGATGATGTTCAGCCAGCCGGGGCCCGCGGCGCAGAGCGAAGCCGCGACGCCGCCCCTCGGTCCGAGCAGCGCCCGCACCGAGCCCGCGGCGCCGTCGTCGCGCTCCGAGTCTCCGACCGCTCCGGTCCGCCCCGTCTCCGGACCCGCGTTCTGGGGTGCGCAGACCATGCCCGCCGCGCCCGCCATCCGTTCCGCTCCGCCCGTCACGCCCGCCACGGAGGTGGCGCCGAGCCTCGCCCCCGTGGCGGCCCCGCCCATCCGCTACGCCACGCCGCCGGCCGGTGCGTTCGCGGCGCCTGCCGTGTTCACCCCGGCGCAGACGCCGATCCCGACGCCGCCGCCGCGGCTTTCCACCCCGCCGGCTGGAGCGGTCGCGCCGCCCGCACCGGCGTCGTCCGCCCCGCCCGTCCTCGCGTCGTCCGCCCCGCCCGTCCTCGCGCCGTCCGCCCCGCCGGCCGCCGACCCGGGCGCCGGGGCTGGCTACCGGCCGGGCAAGGTCACCCAGATGTTCTTCAACCAGGGTGCGGCGGTCGAACAGGCCAACAAGCGCGCCCAAGTCGTCGCGGCGGGCGAAGCGAACCGAAAGCCGGGCCAGACGGCGATGTTCATGGCCGCAACGGACTTCGAGACCAAGCTCGCGAAGCGAAGCCGCGGGCCGATCATCGGCGCCGCCCTGGCCATCCTCGCCCTCGTCGCCGGAATCGTCGTCTACGCCAACCGGCAGACGCTGTTCGGGCCGCCAGGCTCCGACAAGGCCTCGCTCGCGCAGGTCACCCAGGCGCTCTCGCTCCTCCGGCTCGATGACGCGGGCAGCCTGAAGCAGGCGGACGAGATCCTCGCCGGAGTCGTCAAGAGCCACCCGAAGTATCTCGACGCCCAGGGCTTGCGGGCGCTCGTGCTCCTGTTTCGCGCCGACGACCTGTCGCGGCGTGTCAATCGGATGAGCAACTCCTACCTCGCGCTCCAGAAGGAGGTCGCGATCTACCAGGCGAAGAAGCAGCCGGACGACTGGCTGCAGAAGGTCAACGCCGACATTGCGAAGATGAAGGAGATGCGCCCGAACTACGACGGTCTCTCGGGACAGCAATCGCAGATGGAGAAGGACGCTTTCGACCTCGCGCTCAAAGTCTACAAGGTGGCGCCCGACAACCTGGACGCCGTCCGGGCGCTCGCGTTCTATTACGCGGACAACGAGGACCCGGACAAGACCGCGGCGTTCGTCAAGAAATACGTCAAGCTCCTCGGAAAGCACGACGGCTGGAGCGAGCTGGTCTCGGCGGAGCTCGCCGCGCACGGGCCGGACTCCCCCGACAAGCGGGCCGAGGGCTCGCGTGACGCGAAGGCGGCGCTCTCCCTGGACGCCGGCCTGGTCCGGGCGCACTTCCTCCAGGTTCTGCTCGACGTGCGGGCTCGAGACGAGGGCGCGGCCAAGGACGACCTCGCCTCGCTGGCCGCCGCCAACCCGAAGGACGACGGGGGCAAGTGGCTGCTGGACGGATTGGACGAGACGCTCGCCCGGGAGCGCGCCGAGAAGGCCGCCCAGGAGGCCGCCGCCGCCGCGGCCGCCGCAGCGACCGCCTCGCCGGCTCCCCAGCCGAAGCACCGCCGCCGCCGCTAGCGCGGGTCGCGCGCCACGACTGGGAAGGCGCCTTCCCCGCGAGTGCCCTTCCGTTTCCCGAGTCGCGGCGCCCGGATTCGCGGAACTCCCGGACCTGAAGGACACTCCGGCCCGCGAGGAGGGGGCCGGCGGCCGGCGCGCCGTTTGCGAGCAGGGAGGGGGGATGGTCTCGCTCATGATCGAGGTCCTCGTCTGGACGAGTCTCGGCCTGATCGTCCTGAGCTACGCCGGTTATCCCTTGATCCTGATCGGGCTCGACGCGGCCCTCGAGCTGGCGGCGAACCTCGCGCGCTTGCGCCGGCCCGTCGATCGGCGCCGGGCCCTCGATCGGGCCGCCCCACCGCCTGTCTCGCTGATCATCGCCGCCCACGACGAGGAGAAGGTCCTCCGAGAGAAGATCGAGAACTGCCTCGCGATCGACTACCCGCCCGACCGGCTGGAGATCCTGATCGGCTCCGACGGCTCGACCGACGGCACGGAGGCGATCGCCCGCTCCTACGCCGGCCAAGGCGTCCGCCTCCTCCCGGGACCCCGCCTGGGCAAGGCCGGCGTCCTGAACCGTCTCGTCCCGGCGGCGGCCGGGGAGATCGCCGTCCTCTCGGACGCCAACACCCTGCTCGCGCCGGGCGCCGTCCGCCGGCTCGTCCGCCGCTTCGCGGATCCGCGGGTCGGCGCGGTCTGCGGCCGAATCGTGCTTCGGGCTCCAGGGGGCGCGGAGCAGGAGACGTCGTACTGGACGTACGAGAGCCTGCTCAAGCTCTACGAGGGCCGCCGCGGCGCGGTGCTCGGGGCCAACGGCGGCCTGTACGCACTCCGGCGCCGGCTCTTCTCTCCGTTGCCGCCGGGGACGATCACCGACGACTTCGTCCTGCCCATGCGGCTGCTCGCTGAAGGGTGGCGGGTTGTCTACGAGCCCGCGGCGGTGGCCGTCGAGGACGCCGGAACGACGGCCACGGAGGTTCGCCGGCGCGTCCGGATCGCGGCGGGCAACTTCCAGAGCCTCTCGCTCTTGCCCGCGCTCTGGGCCGGGCCGCGCCCGGCGGTCGCGCTGGCGTTCGTCGTGCACAAGCTCGTGCGATGGCTCGGGCCCCTGCTGCTCGCCGTCTCCCTCGCGGGAAGCGCGCTGCTCATCCGGCGGTCGGCCTTCGCCGGGCTCCTCGCCGCGCAGCTCGGATTCTACGCGGCCGCGCTCTGGGGCGGCGGGACGAGGAACGGGCCTGTGGCGCGTCTGTGCCGTCTGGCGCAACACTTCGTCGCGATGAACCTCGCCCTCGCGGCCGGCTTCTGGCGGTGGCTGCGGGGAGCGCAGGGCCCGACGTGGCAGCGCACGGAACGCCGGGCCGCGTGATCGGCGGCCCTATCGCAGGACCGCCGCGTAGCCCGCGAAGAGCTGCCCGGCCAGCCGGGGACTGCCGCCGGGATCGACGATCCCGTCGTTCCACCGCCTGCCGCCGGCGGGCGCCGTCGCCTCGTCCGGGTGGCGGGCGTTCATCCGGTAGGCCACGACGCCGCGGGCCATCCGCTGATAGACGGTGACCGTGCCGTCGCGGTCGACCTCGCCCACAAGCCCTACGTGGGCCGGGTGGCCGGAAGCCGAGGAGAGGAAGACGAGGTCGCCCGGGCGGGGCAGCCGGTCACGGAAGAGTTTTCCCCGGGCTCGTTCCTTCCGATAGAGCGCCTCGGCGCTCGAGGCGTCGAGGACGACGCCGGCCCTGCCGAAGGCCGCCGCCGGGAGTGACCAGCAGTCGGCGGGCAGAGGCCGCCCGTGCAGCGTCAAGCGCCGCTGCCCGAGCCACGCCCGGGCCGAGCGGACCGCGACCGCCCTCGCCTGCACCGGGGAACGCAACGCTCGCGGTCCCGCGCAGGCGGCGAGCAAGAGGAGGGCCGTCGGGCCGCCACGCATGCGTCCAGGCTACGGCCGTCCCGCGCCGGGTCAACTTTTCGCCCTTCTCTTCGACACGCTCCCGGACCCCATGCTAACCTCGACGCCTCATGAGGCCAGCGTCGAATCCTCCAGGCCAGGAGGCTCGTGTCCAATGGGTGCCGTCGCGAGAAAGCCGAGACCGAAGCGAGCCGGGCGCCCGGGGGGTGAACCGCGCAAACGTACTCTTCGCAGGTCGTTGAGCGGCGAAGCGACGAGGCCGCCCGTCGCAGCGAAGGGTTCGACTTTCGCAGCAGGCAGCCACTGGACACCCGCCTCCTAGCGCCGCGCGATGCCGGCTCGCCGCTCGCCATGGTTTCCCTCCCTCGTGGCGCTGGCCATCGCGGCATCCGGTTGCCATTCGGCCGCCTTCACTCGCGCCCGGGCCGCGGACACGCTCGACGCCTGGCGCGCCTTCCTTCTCGTCCATGACGAGGGGTCCGAGGCGAGCTACGCGCGTGACCGGCTCGAGGCGATCTCCTGGCGCGCGGCCCTTGCCGAGGGGACGCCGCACGCGCTCCGCCAGTTCCTGGATGACTTCCCCGAGTCGGCCCACCGCGCCGAGGCCGAGCGCCGGCTCGCCGCCCTGCGTTACCGGGCGGCGGAGCGAAGCGGCGTGGAGGCGGCCTGGCGCGGGTTCCTGGAAGAAGAGCCGAAGACCGACCTCGCCCGTGGCGCCCGCCGGACGCTTGCCGACCTCGAGTTCCGCACCGCCGTGGCGTCCCGCGGGCCGGGGCCGGTGGCGCTCTACCTCGCGCGCTTCCCCGATGGTCCGCACCTCGCCGAGGCGCGGTCGCTCCTCGACGACCGGACCTTCGCCGGCGCGGCGGCGCGCGGACTGCTCGGCCTGGCGAGCTACCTGGAGGCGTTCCCCGGCGGGCGCCATCGCGCGCAGGCGCGGGCGCGGGCGGACGGGATCCGGGTCGCCGCCCTCATCGCGGAGGAACGGTTCGACGAGGCCGCGCGCCTGATCGCGGTCCTGCCGGCGGCGCGTCAGACCGCGGCCGAGGCGGCGCTCGCCGCGGCGCGCCGGCGGGTCGCGCGGTGCGATCTCGAACGTCTGCGCAGGACTCGGCGGGATCGACGGATCGAGGAGCTGGAGGCCCAGGCGCTGCTCCTTAGCCGCCCCGACCGAGCCGCGGTGGAGCAGGCCGCCGGCGAGCTCGAGGCGACGGATCCCCGGGACCGCTGGGCCGCGGCGGCCGAGCTGGGAGCGACCGGATCGATCTGGGCCATCGATCCCTTGCTCGGGGCCGTCTCCCGATCGCCGTTCTGGAAGGTCCGCCTCGTGGCCGCGGCGGCGCTCCATGAGCTGTTCTCGGCCTTCCCCGAGGCGGTACGCGAGGAGGAGGCGTCGAGGCGAATCCTCGCGCTGCGACCGCGCGCGGCGAGCAGCGAGCTGTGCGACCAGCTCGGGCTGCTCGAGAGCGAGGCGGGGATCGCGGCCGAAGCCCGGACCGCCTTCCTCCAGGCGAGACGTTACTCACCGGACGACCTCTTCGCGCTGGACGAGGAGCTGCGGCTCGCCGGCCGTGACGATCCCGCGGCCCCGGCGCTCGCGCGGGAGCTGGCGGCCGGCGCCGAACGATATGCGGTCGATCACCTCTGGCAGGAGACGCTGCCGCTCCTGCTCGCGGACCGGCAGATCTGTGGGCTCGACGAGCTGGCGGGGGACGCGCTCGACGCCCTCCAAGCCGCGGGCGCGCCCGGACATGCGGACCTCGTCCGCGCGCGCGAGCATCGGGCGCGCCTCTCCACCCTACTGGCCGACGCCGAGCGCGGCCTCCACATCCAGGACAGGAAGTTCCAGGGCTGCGATTCGGAGCGGCCAGCCCGCATCGCCGCCGGCGTCACCCGGCGCCTCGCGGCGGTGGGGGCGCTCGTGGCGGGCGTCCGAGGCGCGCCCGCGGCGGAGGTCGACGCGGTCCGCGCCATCCTGGAGGAGGCCGCCGCCCACGACGGCGCCCGCCGGGTCCGCGACGCGGCCCGAGAGGCCGCCGCGCGGCTCACCCCTCCGGGCTAGTGCCAGGCGCCCGAGCCGCAGACATTCGGCTGGGAGAGGCCGCAGGTCCCGCCGTCGCAGGTCCCACAGTCCAGGAGCCCGCCGCAGCCGTCGCCCGCGAGCCCGCAGTCGAACCCGAGCGACGCGCAGGTCTGCGGCGTACAGCTCGGCAGCCCGCAGACTCCCGGCGTCCCTGAGCCCCCGCAGCTCCCCGCGTCGCAGCCGCCGCAGTCGATGACCTTCCCGCAGCCGTCGCCCGCCGGCCCGCACGAGAGCTTCTGATCCGCGCAGGTCTGCGGGATGCAGCGCGCGCCCGTCCCGCAGACCCCCGGCTGCCCGCCGCCCCCGCAGGTCTGCGGCGCCGTGCAGCTCCCGCACTCCAGAACGCCGCCGCACCCGTTCCCCGCCGGACCGCAGTCGTAGCCCAGCTCGTCGCAGCGCAGCGGAACGCAGGGCGACCCGCAGGCGCCCGGTACTCCCCCCCCGCCGCAGCTCCCCGCGTCGCAGCCGCCGCAGTCGATCTTGTTGCCGCATCCGTCGCCCTGCCACCCACACTCGAAATGCTGCTGCGCGCAGGTGAGCGAGCTGCACTCGGCGGCCCGGCACTCGCCGTCGATGCAGCCGAGGCCCGAGCAGCAATCGGACTGG
>JAKAPL010000094.1 GCA_021807105.1 Myxococcales bacterium
GGTGGCGAACCATGACGACAACACCGTGAGCGTGCTGCTGAACGAGGGGAGCGGGAGGTTTGGGACGGCGGTGACGTACGGGGTGGGGAGCTATCCCTGGTCGGTGGCGATCGGGGACTTGAACGGGGATGGGGAGGCGGACCTAGCGGTGGCGAACGACCTCTCTAGCGGCACGGTGAGCGTGCTGCTGAACGAGGGGAGCGGGAGGTTTGGGACGGCCGTGACGTACGGGGTGGGGAGCTATCCCTGGTCGCTGGCGATCGGGGACTTGAACGGGGACGGGAAGGCGGACCTGGCGGTGGCGAACTGGGGCAGCAACACGGTGAGCGTGCTGCTGAACGAGGGGAGCGGGAGGTTTGGGACGGCCGTGACGTACGGGGTGGGGAGCTATCCCATGTCGGTGGCGATCGGGGACTTGAACGGGGACGGGGAGGCGGACCTGGCGGTGGCGAACCAGAATAGCAACACGGTGAGCGTGCTGCTGAACGAGGGGAGCGCGACGTTCGGGACGCAGGTAACGTACGGGGTGGGGAGCTTGCCCACATCGGTGGCAATCGGGGACTTGAACGGGGACGGGAAGGCAGACCTGGCGGTGACGAACGCGGGCGGCACCACGGTGAGCGTGCTGCTGAACGAGGGGAGCGGGACGTTTGGGACGCAGGTGACGTATGGGGTGGGGAGCGGGCCCGTGTCGGTGGCGGTCGGGGACTTGAACGGGGACGGGAAGGCGGACCTGGCGGTGGCGAACGCGGGGGACAACACGGTGAGCGTGCTGCTGAACGAGGGGAGCGGGACGTTCGGGACGCAGGTGACGTACGGGGTGGGGAGCAAACCCAATTCGGTTGCGATCGGGGACTTGAACGGGGACGGGAAGGCAGACGTGGCGGTGGCGAACTCGTGGAGCAACACGGTGAGTGTGCTGCTGAACGAGTGCCCGTAGGCGGCGGGTAGGGGAGGGATTGAGAGGGGGTGAAGGGGGCGAAGCCCCCGTGCCGGATTTTCGTAGTCGGGTTGTCAGCAGGCGGACGTCGCTCGCGGGGGGAATCGCGTCTTCCCGAGGCGGCAGCGCCGTGTCTCGCGCCGAGGGGGGGCCGTGGTGGCGCTCCGGGAGCCCCCCGCGGGGTTCTTCGTCCACGATCGAGACAGGCGTACGAAATCCGCCTACCCCACCCCCGCGCTCGCCCTCGTGATTTCGCGGACCTGCGGCTGGCACCGATGATGCGTTCTCGGAGAACCATGGGCCGGCGGTCCCAACCAACCCGCCGCCGCGGGACCTCCCCGCGGTGCAGAGACGAAAGGACAAACACCCCATGGCAAGCAAGAACAAGGGCCCCAGCGCGTTCCTCCGGAAGGTCGACGAGCTGGAGGCCGGCACCACCAAGAACGTCGTCGGGAAGTCCACCGTCACCCCGTCTTATTCACGGTACGGCGTAGCGAGGCGTTCTTAGACCGCAGCCGAGAAGGGCAAGCGAGAGCGACGACCGACGAGGCGTCGCGTAAAGCACCTCCCCCCGAAGTCGTTTGGAGGGTGGCAAGCCCCCCCTTCGGGAGGCGCGGGATTCGGACGCCGCAGCAGCCGGACCGTGAATAAGACGGGCTGAGCTCCGCGAGGGAGGCCCTTCCCGCCCCCCCTCTTCCATGCTAAGGGCCAGGCATGAGCCCCTGCCCGCCCCTCCCGCGGCCGGCCGTCCGGCGCGCGCTCGCGATCCTCGCCGGCGGTGTCCTCGCCGGCGCGCTCTCCTGCTCCTCCGGAGGCAACGGGACGGGGCCCTGCGTGACGAACGCGGACTGCGGGCCCCACCAGACCTGCCACCAGGGGAAGTGTTACCTGCCGGTCCAGTCGGGGAACACGAGCGGTGGAACCTCGGGACAGGCGGGCGGGACGTCGGGCCAGACGGGCGGCAGCGCGAGCGGGCAGAGCTCCGGGGAGGCGAGCTCCGGCGCGGCCGGCGGCTCGCAGGACGCGGGCACGTGCGGCACGAGCGGCTCGGGCTGCGCGGCCAGCTCGACGACCAGCTCGTCGGGCACGGGGAGCACGAGCGGCGATTGCAGCACCAGCGGCTGGGGATGCCCGTCCGGCTCCTCCTCCAGCTCGTCCGGCGCCTCCGGGAGCTGCTCCTGCTCGACCTCGTGCTGTTCGGAGGCCACCCCCGGCAGCTACCCCGGCGTCGTCTGCCCGAACGGCAAGCACTGCTGGGGCACGACCGACGCGGGCGTACCGTTCTTCTGCAACTACCAGAGCGGGAAGTGCGACCCCTTCGACCCCTGCAGCGGGAAGAGCGGGACTTGGAGCTGCAACGGGTCGAGCGGCGGCAGCAGCGGATCCACGAGCGGGGCACCCCCGGCCGTCGATGGGAGCGGCATCAGCTTCGTCGTGGTCGGCGACACCCGGCCCGACCCGGGCGGCGCGTATCCGAGCGCCCTCATCGCCGGGATCTACCAGGCCTTCGGCACGCTCTCCCCGAAGCCGATGGCGGTGGTCGCGACGGGCGACTTCATGGAGTCGAGCGACGCCGACCTCTCCTCCGAGATCAGGGACTACGAGTCGGCGGTCGCCCTCCTCCCCGGGGTGCCGACCTACCCGACCGAGGGCAACCACGAGTGCGTCTCGACGAGCCTCACGACCTACTGCACCGGCGGCTACACGACGCCCGCCTTCGACGCCTACATGCAGATGCTCGTCGACCTCCACGTCCCCCGCGCCGACGATAGCCTGCCGTACTATGTCAACACGCTCTCCGCCCCGAACGGCGACACGGCGAGGTTCATCGTCACCGCGGCCCAGTCGTGGGACGACGCGCAGGTGAGCTGGCTCAACTCGCAGCTCGCGACTCCATCGGCGACGTTCACCTTCCTCGCGCGCCACGAGCCCGACGACGCGGTGGACTGCAGCAACCGCACGCCGGGTGACAACACCACCAACGATTGCGCCTTCATCGCCGACGTCCAGCAGGCCATCAACGCCCACCCCGGCAGCGTGACGATGAAGCTCGAAGGGCACACCCACGAGCTGCGCTTCGACGACGCGAACGACGCCCTCGTGAGCGGGGGGGGCGGCGCGCCGCTCGAGCAGACGTGCAGCGGCAACAGCCCCAACACCACCTACTGCAGCTACGGCTTCTTCTACTGCCAGGAGCGGACGGACAAGACGCTCCTGTGCACCGCCTACGACTCGACGGGCGCGCCGTTGGCCACGCCGCCGCCGCGCGTGATCACCGCCGCCGGCGTCATGAAGTACGCGAACTAGGGAGCGACGGCGGTCTCGGCCGTCGCCAGGGCGGCGCGGGCCTTCGCGGAATCGGGCGCGAACAACGCCCGGGCGCGGGCGCGAGAGAGGAAGGCCGGCTCGCGCGTCGCCACCCGCCGGACGATCTCCTCCTCGAGCCGCCGGTAGCCAGGCGGCTCTTGCGGCCAGACCAGCTCGATCTCGTAGGCGAGCCGCCCGCGGGCGAGGAAGAACGCCTCCACCCCGAAGGCGAGCCCGCCGCGATGGAACGTCCCCTCGATCGACCGACCGGCCAGCCCCGCCACCCGCGCGGGCCGTGAGGGGCCGACGGCGACCACGGCGATCCGTCCCTCCGCCTCCGGGCCGAGCAGCTCTGCCTGCACGTACCGCCGCTCGACCGCCGCGAGGTCCGGCTTCCCCTCCGCGAGGAAGCCGCCCGCGGCGACCTGGGCGTGGCCGTAGCTCGGCAGGCCGTTCATGAACGTGAGCGGCCCGAGCCGCCCGGCGCCGCGCCGCCACTCCGCCGGCACGGACAGGGAGAGGCCCAGGTCGCGGTCCACGCGAGGCACGAGCACCGGCAGCAAGCCGCGGCTCGCGGGACCGAACGCGAGCGGCGCCGCGAGCAGCAGCGCGAGCGGCCCGATGCGGGTCGCCCAGAGGCGGCCGGGCGCCGGCGCGTCCGACAGCATCCGGGGCTTCATCGCGAGGACGGTGAGCGAGCCGGCCGCGAGCCCCCCCAGGTGGCCCCAGTTGTCCACGCCGCTCGACGTCCAGCCGATGAAGAGGAAGACGAGGACGGTCGGGATGACCGCTCCTCCGAGCACGGCGCGGTAGCGGGCGGGGAGGATCGTCCGGTAGCGCAGGCCGAAGACGACGGCGCCGCCGAGGCACCCGTACGCGACGCCCGAGGCTCCGGCCGAGGCGGGGTTCGTGATCGCGAACGAGCCGAGCGTCGTCCCCAGCGCGGAGGCGGCGAGCACGAGCGTCACGTCCCACGGGCGGAAGGCCGCCTCCAGCGCGCCGGCGAAGTTGAAGATCACGAAGAGGTTGACCGCGATGTGCAGGAAGCTCTCGTGGACGAGGTTCGCGGTCCACAGCCGCCAGAACTGGCCGAGATCGAGGATCAGCGGCCCGGCCTTCGCCCCGAAGCGCAGGAGCGTGTCGTCGGGCACCGCCGACGGGAAGAGCCGCATGGCGAGGAACCAGAGGACGTTGAGGAGGACGAAGGCCGCCGTCACCCGGGGGAGCCGGCCGAGCGTGAAGGCGCGCGTGAAGTGGAGGCGCCGCGGCGAGTAGAGCTGGCGGAAGATCTCCAGCGATCCGGCCGCCACCCATCGCTCGCCGGTCACCGGCGCGAAGAGGACGGGGCTCTGGGGCGCCACCTCGCCCCGGACGACGCGCGCCTCGAACTCCTCCAGGTCGAGCCGCTCCTCGCCCCGGTCCGTCCGCACCACGATGGCCGCCGGCATCGACGCCCAGCATACCGGATGCCCGCAGCGCGGGCATTCCCCAGGGTTGGCGACACGGGGGGGGGCTGTGTTATAGGATGCGGCTGTCCTGAGGGCCCGTGCCACCATGAAGCTGATCATCGAGGACGACGAGGGAAGAAAGACCGTCGTCCCCTTCTCCCGCGAGGAGATCTCCATCGGCCGCCAGGACGGGAACACCATCCGGCTGACCGAGCGGAACGTCTCTCGCAGGCACGCCCGGCTGTTCCGCCGCAACGGCTCCGTCCTCGTCGAGGACCTCGGCAGCGCGAACGGCATCCGCGTCAACGGCGAGCGGATCGAAGGGGCCCTGGCCGTCCAAGAGGGCGATCTCATCGAGATCGGGGACTATGATCTGGCCCTCCAGGCGGAGGCGGCCGACAGCCCGGCGGCGACCGCGGCGCGCGCGCCGACCGTGCCCGACCTGGAGGGCGGGCACGCGATCACGCCGGTCGTCGGGATGCCCGCCGTCCTGCGGGACCCGCTCCCGGCGCCGCTCGAGGAGGACGAGCCGGCGAGCCACCAGGCGACCGCGATCATCCGGACCGATCAGCTCCCCAACCGCGTACGGGAGATCCGCGATCTGCCGGAGTCACAGCGCCCCCGGCTGGTCATCGTCAGCTCGGACCAGGCCGGCCAGGAGACCACGGTCCAGCGCTCGGAATTCCGGATCGGCCGGACGACCGGCGACAACGATCTCGCGATCAACCACCGATCGATCTCCCGCAACCACGCGAAGCTCGTGCTCGACCCGGGGGGTGGGTGGCGGCTGCTCGATCTCCAGTCGGCCAACGGCGTCCGGGTCAACGGGGAGGACTACGCGGACGCGCCGCTGGTCTCCGGCGATCTGATCGAGCTGGGGCACGTGAAGCTCCGGTTCATCGGTCCGGGCGAACCCTACGCCTACCAGCCCGAGGAAGGGCCCACGCCCGCCCCGGGCGAGCAGCGGGGGATGGAGAAACCGGCGGAGAGGAAGCCGGCCGCGAAGAAGCCGAGCGAGGAGCCGATCGAGGAGGACACCGAGGCGGGAGCCCGGCCTTCGAAGACGCCGCTGTACGCCGCGGTGGGTGTGGGCGGCACGCTCGCGGTCGCGTTCGTGATCTACCTCGCGGCCGGAGGCCGGTCGGGGCCGGTCAGGACGCCGTCGCCGACGCCGGCCGCCGCGGTCGCCGCCAAGGCGCCGGCGCACCTCCCCGAGGCCGCTCCGGCGCCGGTGCCCTCCGCGCCGGTCACAGCCCCACCGGCGCGTCACGAGGCGCCGCCCTCCCCTCCCGCGCCCGTCGTAGCCGAGGAGCCCGTGCGCCAGGCAGCGCCGGCCGCGGCCGCGAAGAAGCCGGCGGAGAAGAAGGTCGACCGGCGCCGTCTCGCCACCCTGCTCGCCCAGGGCAAGGCCGCGCTCAAGGCGCATCGACTGGGGGCGGCCGAGGCGAAGATCCGAGATGCGATGGAGATCGCCCCCGACGATCCAGGCGTCGCGAGGTTGCGCGGCGCGCTCGAGACCGCCAAGGAGCGTGAGGCCTCAAGGTCGGCCCGCCGTCACGAGCGGCCGGCTGCCGCGACCGCCGCGACGGCCGCGCCCGCCGCGCCCGCGGCCGTCGATCGCCGCGCCCAGGCGGCCTCCGACTACGAGGCGGGCGTCGAGGCGGTGAACGAGGGCGATCTCCGCGGCGCCGTGGCCGCCCTCCAGCGGGCCGTCCAGGAGGCTCCTGGCATGGCCGACGCGCACAAGGCGCTCGGAATTTGCTACGCGAAGTTGCAGGAGCCCGAGAAGGCGGCGCCGCAGTACAAGCAGTACCTCCGCCTCAAGCCCAACGCCGCGGACGCCCCGACCATCCGCAAGATCCTCTCGGACTACTACGGGCACGGGGGCCACTGACCCCGATCCCCGCCGGCGTCACTCCAGCACGATCAGGATCTGCCCCTCCTGCACCGCCTCCCCCTCCTTGCAGCGAACCTCGCGGACCTTGCCGGACGCCGGGGCCTCGACGGGCATCTCCATCTTCATCGACTCCAGGATGACGAGGACGTCGCCGGCGACGACCGTGTTGCCGGCTTGCTTCTCGATCTTCCAGACCGTCCCCGTGATGTGCGCCGCGACATCCATCGTCATGCCTCCTCGGGTGGTGAGCGAGCTACCGTAACCGTTCGAGGAACCGCGTGTCCAGGCTTCCGCTTCCGAACGCCTCCGAGAAGACGATGCGCCGGTGCAGGTCGAGGTTCGTCTTGATCCCCTCGATCCGGAACTCGGTCAGTGCGGCGGCCGCCCTGGCCACCGCCGCCTCCCGGCTCGGGGCGCTGACCACGAGCTTCGCGAGCAGCGGATCGTAGAACGGCGTCACCGTGTCGCCCGCGCGGTATCCCGCGTCGCACCGGATCCCCTCCCCCGACGGCGGGTCGAACCGGGTGATCGTCCCCGGCGAGGGCAGCATCCGAATCGGGTCCTCCGCGTAAATCCGGAACTCGATCGCGTGCCCGGTCCGCTCGACCGGCGGCAGGCTGAGCTTCTCCCCCGCGGCGATCCGGATCTGCCAGCCGATCAGATCGACGCCCGTCGTCGCCTCGGTCACCGGGTGCTCCACCTGGAGGCGGGCGTTCATCTCCAGGAAGTAGAACTTCCCGTCCGCGACCAAGAACTCCACCGTCCCCGCGTTCGCGTAACCGAACGCCTGCGCCGCCCGCACCGCCGAGCGGTACAGTTGCTCGAAGAAGTCCCGCGGCGCCGCGAGCGGCGCGGGCGCCTCCTCCACCACCTTCTGGTAGCGGCGCTGGATGCTGCACTCGCGCTCAAAGAGGTGGATCGTCCGCCGGCCGTCCCCGAGGATCTGGACCTCGACGTGGCGGGGCGCCGAGAAGTAGCGCTCCAGATAGACGCCCGGACGGCCGAAGGCCGCCCTCGCGCGGTCGGCGCAGGTCGTCAGAGCCTTCTCCAGCCCAGCCTCGTCGTTCACCGGCGTCATGCCGATGCCGCCCCCGCCGTTCGCGGCCTTGACGAGCAACGGGTACCCGATCTTACGGCCGATCGCCCGCGCCGCATCGTGGCCCTCGATCAGCCCTTCGCTCCCCGGCACCACCGGCACGGCGTTGTGGGCGACGAGGTTGCGCGCCTGCACCTTGTCCTTCATGCGCGCCATCACCTTCGGCGGCGGGCCGATGAAGACGAGCCCCGCGCTCTCGCACTTGCCCGCGAAGTCCGCGTTCTCGGAGAGAAACCCGTAGCCCGGGTGGATGGCCTCGGCCCCCGTGCGCTTCGCCGCGGCGAGGATGGCGTCCGCGTTCAGGTACGAATCGCGCGGGGGCGGCGGTCCGATGGCCACCGCCTCGTCGGCGGCCGCGACGTGCGGCAGCTTCTCGTCCGCCGTGGAGTAGACCGCGACGGTTCCGATCCCCATCTGCCGGCAGACCGCCGCGACCCGGACCGCGATCTCCCCACGGTTGGCAATCAAGACCTTGCGGAACATCAGCCGATGCATACCAGGCGCCGCCCCGTGGCGCAACGGCCGCGCGGGAGATCGAAGGTTCGAGCGCGGCAGCGACTCCGAGCCCGTTCTACGGCTTCCGGGAATGCTCGTGCGGCACGAAGATTCCTGCAGTTCGCAGCCTCTCTGCTTGACGGACGCCCGCCCGCGGTGGCAAAACGGCTCCGCCTTGACACGCTCGCGTGCGCCGATCTATGAGCTTCCCCTCTTCCTGTGCATGGGGCTCGGGCTCTCGCTCGCGCGCCCGGCCGTCGCCGAAAAGACGGATCGCGGCGCCGTCCTCCCCTCGGGAGCGAGGGAGGTCGGGCAGGACCGGTTTCGTTCGCCCGAAGGGTACGAGGAGACGCTCCGGTTTTATGGCAAGATCTATAGCAAGGAACGCTTCCCGCGGCGGCCCATCGCGAGTCTCCCCGGCCTCCGGGCGGTCCACATCGACAACCCGAACGGCCGGCAGGGCTGGGAGGGACTGAACGTGTACGAGCTGAACGGGGAGACCCGCATCTACGTCCTCGCCCAGCACCCCGGGAAGGGGGGCGTCCATCCCTGATGGGGGATCGTCTAACGGCAGGACGCCAGACTCTGGATCTGGCTATCAAGGTTCGAATCCTTGTCCCCCAGCCGCAGCCCAGCAGTCGCAGTCCCGAAGGCCCCGTCGTCTAACGGTTAGGACACGGCCCTCTCAAGGCCGGTACATGGGTTCGAATCCCGTCGGGGTCACCGCAGGTTTGATAGTAGCCGCATCCCCGGGTTCTTCCTGGGCGAGGAGCGGCCATGCAGCGGCTTCGGCTCCACCGACAGCCGCGAAGATCGCCTGAAGCGTTAGCGGCGACTCATAGCTTAGGCGCTGAAGAAGAAGCCGATCCCTTGGTGAAACGCGATGGGCATTTCTGTAAAGGGTGAAGCGCGTGAGCTTGTACTGCTGCTCGCCTGGTTCTGCCTCCATACGCAGCACTTCGTAGAGCGTCACGAAGTCAATCAAGAAGGTCGCCACATCGAGAGCGTTCGTCTCGCCTTCTTTCGGCCCGGAGAGTCGGCTGCGAAAGTGTGGGCCTCGTTCCCTCTGGGTTAGCATCTGCTTAGTTTCTCCGGCTCGGCGGCGACTTCATCTCGGTCGCGATGCTGATCGACTTGTGGCCGATCGTCCCAGTCGCCGTATCAACCGAGAAGACCAGGGCCTGAAGGCTCGCCTTGAATGTCCCCAGCGCAGGCGGGCCGAAGGTGGCGAGCGCCTGCATCATCGCGACCACCTGCGGATCTCGGGCAAGCAGGTGCGGGCCGGCCGCCACGACTTGGGGAAGAGCCGCCGCAAAGCAGCCCGCTACCAGGTCGGGAAGCGAAAGGATCTCCCGCATCGCCTGGGAGATGTCCCGGGGATGGAACGCGAAGAGGCAGCGGCTGCGAACGTTCCAACGGGACCGCGAGCAGGGGAGAAGCTCCTAGAAACTATCGCCGAGAAGGACGAGGACGGTGTGGTTGACACCCTCATGCGCCGACTTGAGGGGTCGCCCATCGAGATCACGGGAAGCTGATTTCGACATCGTGGTCGAAGAGGACGATTTTGACGCTGCTGACGGGCCTGGGAAGAAGAAGCGGGACTAGGGAGGGATGCTTCCTTACGCCGCCAGCTTCACCTCCACCCTCACAAGGGGGCCAGCATCCAGCCCTGGAATCCAGCCCCCGATTTGAACCTAACGGCGGTCGGCCGAGGCCGGGGGGCTGTTGCTCGGCCCGCGGAGATCTCGGGCGTTGCACAGAATGAGTGAGGCTGGACTGCGGCCTTCCTCCTCGATAAAAGCCTGCCTCGACCCGTCGGGGTCACCGCAGTTCGTAGAATGTGGCAAGGCCAGTTGCGCCGCCATGCCTGAATTGGCATAATCCTCTCGGTGGATGCCCCACTGAAGCCGCTCGTCTGGGTGGCAACGAGCCGAGACGACCTCAAAGGCTTCCCCGACGAGGTGAGGCGCGGGATGGGATACGCGCTCTACCTGGCCCAGGTGGGAAAGAAACACGCCGACGCGAAGCCGCTGAAGGGCTTCGGCGGGGCGGGCGTTCTGGAGGTCGTCGAGGACTTCGACGGGAACGCCTTCCGCGCGGTCTACACCGTGAAGCTGGCAGGCGTGGTCTACGTCCTCCATGCCTTCCAGAAGAAGTCGAGGAAGGGCGTGAAGACTTCGGCGGCCGACATCGAGAAGGTGAAGGCGAGGCTCAAGATGGCGGTGGAGATTCACGCCGACCGCCGGGTCGAAGCAGAGGAGAACGACCTATGAAAAAGCACGACTACAAGGTGAGCAGCGGCAACGTCTTCGCCGACCTCGGGGTCGATGCCCCAGAGGAGACGCTCGCCAAGGCCGAGTTGACGGTCAAGATCTCGGAGATCATCGAAGCGAAGGGGCTCACCCAGGCCGCCGCCGCCAAGGTTCTGGGCATCGACCAGCCCAAGGTCTCGGCTCTCCTTCGCGGCAGGCTGACGGGCTTCTCGACCGAGAGGTTGATCAAGTTCCTCAACGCCCTCGGCCGCGACGTGGAGATCGTCGTCAAGGATCGCCCTCGCAAGGGGCCGGGCCATCTCCAGGTCGTGCTCGCCTGAAGCCGAGCGAACAACGCCTTAGGCGACCAGCAGGAGCTTGGGGTTGAACTGCTCCTCCTGCGCGACGGCGAGCAGGAGCCGGTGCGGCCAGCGCGGGCTATCAGCCACATCCAGAGCCGTCGGGGTCACCAGGTAACGAGTGGATCCGTCTCGCAGCGCCCCGAGTTAAGTCACGCACCGAAGGGCTGCGCGCCGGCAAGTGGATTCGACCGACGTTTGTCCGGTCGGGAGGGCCAAGCCCGGGAACGCTTGTTCGGCTGAGCCCGTCTTATTCACGGTCCGGCTGCTGCGGCGTCCGATCCCGCGCCTGCGAAGGGGGGGCTTGCCACCCCTACAACGACATGGGGGGGTGTGCTCGCTCCTTCCTCCTGCGGCGTGCTTCAGCAC
>JAKAPL010000027.1 GCA_021807105.1 Myxococcales bacterium
CGGTGTCGTACTCGAAGATCGAGCGGCGCACGAGCTGCCGCACCTCGTCTGGGGGGTGGGGGGGGGGCGCGGCCGGCCGCGCGGTGAGCGCGAGGGCGAGGAGCACGGGCATGGGTAACCTCCTCCCGCCATCCTACACCCATCCGGCCCAAGGCCTCTATCGGGCACGGGGCCTCGGCAACGTTCTTCGGGAACGGAAACCGATCCTGCCACAGACGGTCTCCCGCGACTTTGCCGAGGCCCCGGGGAGCCGGCCGAACCGCCGGCTCCCCAGCCGCCCGGGTACGGCGACAGCGAGAGGCTCGCGGGCCGAGTCTTGCGTCGAGGCCACCGCCGGGTATCCTGGGGACGTGAGCGCCCAGAAAGTTCCGGTTCATCGCCTCTTCTCTCTGCTCGGTCGTTCGCTCGACGACGCGCGAGCCGCGATCGGGGCGGATCACGCGCTGGTCCCGCTCGAGCCGTGGGAGTCGCCCGGCGGCGTGGCGGAGAGGACCAACGAGACGCTGACCGGGCGCGGTCACCTCGTCTCGACCCACGCGGGCAGGCAGGCCCCGGTCCTGATGGCCGAGGTCTACGCGGTGTCCGCCGGGGATTCGCTCCTGCTGGGCCGCAGCGTCCGGGCGAACCTGATCATCGATCAGCCCACGGTCTCGCGGCTCCACGCCGAGCTCTCCTGGAACCAGGGACAGCTCGTGGTCGCCGATCGGGGCTCCTACAACGGGACCCTGGTCAATGACCATGTCCTGGAGCAAGGCGAGCGCAGGCCGCTCACCGACGGCGACGTGCTCGTCCTCGGCGAGACGCAGCTCGTCTTCGGATCGCTCTCCTACCTCGCGCAGCTCGCGGGGATCCGGGTGAGGTAGCGGCTGGCCGCGGCCGGCTCACGCCCGCGCCGCGCCGGGCGGCGGGAGCGGCCCGGCCGCCACCGAGCCGCTCCGCTCGCGCTCGGCGATGGCCGACCGGTAGGCGGCGAGCACCTGGGCCGGGGCCCCGCGGGCGGCGACGAGCCCCTGGTCGAGCCAGACGGCCAAGTCGCACCAGCGCTCGACCGTGGCCGCGGCGTGGGTGACGATGATCAGGGTCTTGCCGCGCCTCTTGAAGTCCTCGATGCGCGTCGCCGACTTACGCTGGAAGTGTTCGTCGCCCACCGCGAGGATCTCGTCGACGACGAGGATATCGGGGTCGATCGTGGTCGCCACCGCGAAGGCGAGGCGCATGTACATGCCGGAGCTGTACGTTCGCACCGGCTCGTCGATGAACTCCCGTAGTTCGGAGAAGTCGATGATCGGGTCGATGAGCGCGTCGATCTCGCGCCGGCTGCGGCCGAGGATGATGCCGTTCAGGTAGATGTTCTCGCGGCCGGAAAACTCGGGGTGGAAGCCAGCGCCCAGCTCGATGAGCGCCGCGAGCCTCCCGTCGATCCGGACGCGGCCCGCGGTCGGCCGGTAGATCCCCGCCATGATCTTGAGCAGCGTGCTCTTGCCCGATCCGTTCTGTCCGACGACGCCGAGGGTCGCCCCGCGCGGGACGGTCAGGTCGACGCCGCGCAGCACATGGAGGCGGCGCGCCGGAGGAGGCTTGCGGCCTCTCGCCCAATCGACGAGCTGGCTCTTGAACGTCGTGTGGCCGCCCGGGGCGAGGTTCGTGCGGCGGAAGCTCTTCTCGATCCCGGCGAGCTCGATGGCGTTCTCGCTCATACCAGCTCCGCGAACTCGTCGCGGCGGCTCTCGAAGATCGAGAGCGCCATGAACAGCAGCACGATCGACATCCCGGCGGCGAGGGCGAGGGCCCGGAAGTCGGGGAGCGTGCCGTAATAGAAGATCGCCTGGTAGCTCGTGACGACCACCGCCATCGGGTCGGCGAGGATCGCCGCCTCGCGGAAGCGGGCGGGAATGGCGGAGGCGGGGTAGATGATCGGCGCCAGGAAGAACCAGAGGGTGAGGAGGTTGGTCAGGAGGTGCTGGAGGTCCCGGTAGAAGACGTTGAGCGAGCTCGTCGCGAGGACGAGCGCCACCGTGAAGAGAGCCTGGAGGGCCAAGACCATCGGGAAGAGGAGGGCGACGGGGCGCAACACGACGCCCGAGAGCAGGGCGAGGCCGATCATGAGCGGCAGCGCGAGGAGGTAGTTGCAGAGCTCCGACAGGATCACGACCGCCGGCAACACCTGAGGCGGGAACTTGACGCGGGTGAGGAGATCGCGCTTGGTGGAAAGGCTCGTCGTCCCGCCCACGACGGCGCTGCTGAACCAGAGCCACGGCAAGAGCCCCACGAACATGAAGTAGGTGTAGTGGGGGAGCTGCTGGGCCATGAACACCCCGAAGACGATCGCGTAGACCGACATGAGGAGCAGGGGGTTCGCGAACGTCCAGAGGAAACCGAGGAGCGAGCCCCGGTAGCGCCCGCGCAGCTCGCGGGTGGTCAGTGCCCAGAGGAGCGCGCGGTACTGGAACAGCTCTCGCAGGTTCGACACGGCCGGCCGAACCTACCGCAAGGACGGAGCCTGCTCAACGGATTCCGTCCGAATCCTGGGATTCGGAGGCAGGTCCGGACGCGGGAGCGGCGGGCAAGGCCGTGCTCCGCGGCGCGGCCCATCCTCGAACCGCGACCAGACGCGGCGCAAGGGGCTCCCCCGCGCACCCTCTTCCGGACCGCCGGACGGCGGTCCTCTGGCAGGGGAAGCTCCCCCACCCCATCCACCCTCGCCTTCGTTCGAGCCTGCGGGAATCTTCGCGACGCACGAACGTTCTCGGAAGTGGTCCATCAGTCGCCGCGACGCGCCCCGGGTGCGCTACTTGAGGTCTCGCCGCGCGAAGACGAGGCTGCCGGCGCTGACGGCGACCACCGAGTACGCGGCGGCGTACGCGACGAGCGCGACGAGGGTGGCGCCGCTCACCGTCTGATCGTGCGACGCGAGCGTCTTCAAGTTGAGCCGCTCCAGGTCGGGCAGGATCTTCGAGAAGGCGAGCAGGACCAGCCGGCCCACGCGGCTTTGCTCGACCGTGCCGAAGTAGGCCATGTTTCCGGTCAGGTGGCCCAGGAGCGCCGTCGCGAGGCCGAAGATCGACGCGAGCGTGGTCGAGGTGAACGACGAGAACATCACCGAGATCGACCCGACGACGACCGCCCCAGCGGCCATGGTGGCCGTGGCCTGCCAGAGCGGCACGAGCCCCTTCTCCTTGGCGAGGTCGAGCATGAACGTCGTGCCGGCCCCCATCGCGACGGCGAGCAGGCAGAGGACGGCGGTCAGCCCGAGCGCCTTGCCCGCGACGAACGCCGCGCGGGAGAGCGGCCGTGCGAGCAGCGGATAGAGGCTGCGCCGCTCGAGGTCGCCCGAGACCAGGGTCGCGCCGAGGAAGATGGCGATGAGGGTGACGCTGAAGTCCGCGGCCCCGAGCCCCACGTCGCTGATGACGCGGTGCCACTCGCCGGTCGTGAGCACGCGCAGGGGGAAGGAGAAGAGGATCAGCGCGACGCCGAAGAGCCCGAGCACGGCGAGGACGCGGCGCCGCAGGAGGTCCTGGACGGTGAGGCGGGCGACGATGAGGACGTTCATGTAAGCCACTCCGGGCGCGGGGGACCGTTCACGGGCACCCGTCGCAGCAAAGGGATCGGCTTTCGCAGCAGGCAGCCATTTCACACCGAGCCTCCTAGTCCGCCCACGGTTCGATGGGCGGCCGGCCCGGCTTCACGAAGACGCGCAGGAGCCGCCAGTCGTCGCTGCTCTTCACCCGGGCGGTCGCCTCGTCGAACTCCCACCTGCCGCCGAACGGCTCCGGGGGAACCGCCGTCAGGCCGCCGTAGCCGACGAGGTCCTCCATGCTGGCGGTCGTCTTGTCCGCGCGTGTGCGGGCGGAGAGCGCCTCATTCAGCGCGTCCAGGTCCTTCTGGAGGGTGAGGGCCTTCAGGCGGTCCTCGAGGTCGGCCTTGACCGTCTCCTCGGTCGCGTTCGCGAGCGCTGCCCGCGTGAGCGAGAGCGCCATGTCCACGCTCCCGCCTTGCGCGAGCAGCCGGATGGCGAGGGCCCGAAGATAGCCCGGGGCGTCCGGCATCCTAGAGGCCTTCTCGATGTAGCGGCCCGCCTCCTCGTACTCGCCGCGGAAGGTATAGAGCGAGTAGCCGAGGAGGAACGGCACCTCCCACGGGCTCGCGGCGTCGTCGGCCCCCTTGCGCAGCAGGTGGAGGACCGCGCCGGTGTTGTACCACTTCTTCGTGCGAGGGTTGTCGAACGGGATGGTCTCGCCGCCGAACTGGAACGCGTATCCGAAGTCGGGATCGAGATCCGTCGCCGCCTCCAGAAACTCCGACAGGTGGCGGTAGTCCTCGTCCGCGTTCTCCTTGCTGCCGAAGTACTGGATCGCCTCCAGCCAGTACCAGTCGCTCCCGACCGCCGAGAAGCCAAAGGCGATCGCGCGCCGAACGGGCGCGGGGAGCGCGATCGGGGGGCTGAGGGTTCCCCGGGCGGCCGACGCGAACCCGGCGGGCCTTCCCTCCAGCAGCGCGAAGACGGCCGCCGCGCAGAGGCCCGCGAGCACCACCCAGATCTCGGAGGCGATCCGTCTTTGGGCCATGACAAACGAAGAGGGAGGCGACGAACGGCCGCCTCCCTCTTCTCCCAGCCTCACGTGGCGACTAGTACACCACGTCGTTGCAGGTGTTGCAGGGCTCACCCTCGGCGCAGGTCCCGGTGCTGCCGCTCACCGTGACTCCGGACGTCCCCGTGCACGCGACGCCCACGCCGCCCGTCACCGTGCTGTCGGAGGAGATGAACCAGGCGTCGAGCGTCGGGTCGTTGTCGATGTTCCCCTCGGCGCCGGCCGCGAACTCGCAGGCCCCGTTCGGGCAGCACGAGTTGGCCGTGACCGCGGTCACGCCGATGCCGGTGGCCGCGACCCCGGTCTTGTTGATGTCGACCATCCCGGTGATCGTGGTGAAATCGGTCGCCTTGGAGGTCGTGACCGGCGCACCCCACTTGCACTCGTCGACCGTGATCTCCGAGATGCCCGAGACCTTGGGGCAGTCGATGCTCGCCCCGGCGGTCTTCGTGGGGGCGGCGCAAGCCGTCGAGCGGAGTTCGCTCCCGGTCCCCGTGCCGGCGTAGTAGCTGTACCGGTTGTTCATTTCCGGCTCGAAGCCGATCACGTCGAGCAGGTCGGAGTACGCCTGCTTGTCACCGTAGTAGGACTTCTCGCCGGTGTAGATCGCCTTCAGGTTGCTGCGGCCTTCGGACTGGCGCGAGCGCGCCTGCATCTTGATGAAGTTCGGAATGGCCAAGGCGGCCAACAGACCGATGATCGCCACCACGATCATCAACTCGACCAGGGTGAAGCCGCGCTTCAGGGTTTTCATTCTCTCTCCTCGGGAGTTTGGGTACACCACTCCCCCCGTATCATGCAACGGCTGAGCCACCAAGAAATCGGCCGCTCGAACGTTCAACTCGCTGGATTCGCTGGGTTAACGCGCTGCGCTGTGATTCGTACCCCTTCACGAAGTGACGGCAATTGACGGGACGACTGACAAAAAGCGTCCATCCACACCGACCGCCTCGCGGAGTCTCCGGCCAACTCGGTAGGAGGCGGCGCAGCGGGGTCGCCGTGAGGGATTTGACTTGCTCGGGGAGCGTCGCCTAGGAGGCTGGTGTGAAATGGGTGCCGTCGCGAGAAAACCGAGGGCTAAGCCCGTCTTATTCACGGTCCGGCTGCTGCGGCGTCCGATCCCGCGCCTGCGAAGGGCCTGCTCGCTCCTTCCTCCTGCGGGGGGCTTGCCACCCTCCAAACGACTTGGGGGGAGGTGCTTTACGCACGCCTCGTCGGTCGTCGCTCTCGCTTGCCCTTCTCGGCTGCGGTCTCGAACGCCTCGCTACGCCGTTCCATGAATAAGACGGGCTAAGGCGAGACGGGCGCCCGAGGAATGAGCAGCGTCCAACATACTCTTTGTAGTACGTTTTGCAGCGAAGCGACGAGGCCGCCCGTCGCGAGCGAAGGGATCGGCTTTCGCAGCAGGCAGCCATTTCACGCTAGCCTCCTAGCTTTCTCTCCGTCTTGACGCCACCGCCGATCCCGCCCGCGATCGAACCCTCTGCCCCGGATGGCCCGCTCGGCCTGGCCCCGCGCACGTTGGCCCCGGGCGGCTCGCTCGTCCCGCGCCTCCTCCGGTACATTACCCGCGAGGACCGGCGGCTCTACGTGCTCTACGCGCTGCTCCTGCTCGCCTTCGCCGCGAACGAGGCGCTCGCGGCCGCCGGGCTGCTCCCCCCCGTCTCTTTCGAGCCCATCCGGCTGCGCGGGGCGGGCGCGCTGTTCATCCTGACCGCGCTCCTCGGCAGCTTCCTCCTGCAACTTGGCCTGTTCCCCTCGCGGCGCGAGGTCATCGCCACGCTGCTCCTGGGGGCGGCGATGGCCGCGCTCTGGGCGTCGCAGGGGTGGCTCCCGGAGGGCGGCCCCGAGGCGCTGGGGGTCCCGCTCGGCGGCGCGGCGCTGCTCGTCGCGGCCGGGTCGGTGGCGGTCTCGCGCGGCGCCGAACGCGAGCGCTCGCGGCAACGATTCATGGCCATCGCGCTGCCGCCGTCGTTCGTCATCGCCTCCACGCTGGGCATCTACGCCACCGTGCCCCTGCACCCGAAGGTCTTCGACGGTTTCATCCGCGCCTTCGACGTCTCGCTCGGCGTCGAGCCGGGCTTGGCGCTCGCGCGCCTCGTCGCCGCTGCGCCGCCGCTGGGCTTCGTGGCCGGGCGAATCTACTTCGCCGCCCCTCTCGCGTTCGCCGGCCTCTACCTCTTGCAGCGGCGGGCGCGGACGCCGCCGCCGATCGACGTGCTCTGGGCGTTCGCGCTCGCGAGCGTCGCGGGCTTCGCGCTCTACCACGTGCTGCCCGTGGTCGGTCCGGTGGTGGCGATGGGCCGGGACCCGCTGTCCGCGCCGCTGCCGCTCGCGCCCGCCGACGCTCCGCCCGAGCCGCGCAATTGCATGCCCTCCCTGCACACCGCCTGGGCGCTCCTGGTCCTCTGGAACAGCCGCGAGCGGGGTCCCGCGGTCCGCGTCGCCGCCGCCCTCTTCGCCGGCTTCACGCTCCTGGCGACCCTGGCCTTCGGCCTCCATTACCTGGTCGATCTCGTCGTCGCGGTCCCGTTCGCCTTGGCCGTTCAGGCGGCGGTCGCGCCGCGTTCGGCCGCGCGCCGGATCGGTCTGCTCGCCGGCTCCGGCGCGACGCTCCTCTGGCTCGCGGCGCTGCGGACCGGGGTCCTGGTGGCTCGCCCGTCGGTTGCCGTCTCCTGGGCCCTCGTGCTGCTGACCGTCGGCGCCGGTCTCCTCCTCGAACGGCGCATCTGGTCCGAGAGCCTGCCGCGTCAAGCCGCCGTTTGACTCGAGAGTGCGTGGGAGCGCCGGAGGAACGTGCCGGCGACGAGCAGGAGCAGGGAGGCGAGGGAGACGAGGACGCCGATTCGGAAGGTGAGCGGCCGGTACTCGAAGACCACCCGGTGGCGGCCGGCGCCCAGATGGACGGCCCGAAGCATCCCGTAGGCCGCGCGGATCGGAGCGGGCCGGCCGTCCACCACCGCCGCCCATCCCGGGTAGTAGAGATCGGCGAGGACCAGCCAGCGACCGCCGGCGGAGGCCGTCTCGATGTCCACGCGCTCGCCCCGATCGGAGACCAGAGTCGCGCGGTCCGGGCCGACATAGGGTGCGCCCGGGGACGAGGGAGGCGGAGCCTCGGCCTCGAGCAGGACCTCGCGGCGAGCCCGATCCGGCGTCTCGACGGCGAGCGCCGCGGCCATGTCGTCCACCCGGCGGGCGGTCTGGCGCAGCTCGACGCGCGGGGCGGCTCCGGGGAGCGTCGCCGCCCAGACCCGCCCGAGGGTGGGGTCCTCGATCGGCCGCGCGCCCGGCAGCTCCTCCGGATGATCGCGCAGGTAGAGCGACGTGCCCAGCAGTCCGTCGCCCGTGGCCCCGAATCGGCCGACCAGGTAACCGGTGCGCGCGGGCCAGGGAGCTCCGTTGAACCGGACGGACGGCAGGCCGTACTGCGCGAGCACCGTCCCGACCAGACAGTCGCTCTGCTCCCCCCCCCCTTGATAGAAGGCGCCGGCCAGCGGTTCGGCGGCCTTCCCCCCGGAGACCCCGTCGACCCGCCCGCCGCCGAGCCGGGCGCGCGCGGCCGAGAAGAGCGGCCCGCACGACGCGGGGTGACAGTCGAGCGGGACGTAGGAGCCGCAGCGGAGCATGTCGGCGGCGCAGAGGAGCACGATGGCCCAATGCCGCCAGGGCCCCGCGGGCACCCAGCGCAGCACGGCCGCGAACACGATCAGGCTCTCGCCCACCCAGAGGAGCGAGATGTCGAGGGGGCGATCGAGCGCGCGGATCCCCAGGATCGCTCCGCCGGAGAGCGCGACGCCGCACAGGGCCGCGGCGGCGGACACTCTCCCGGGTCGCTCGCGGGCCGCGAGCTCCTCCGCTCCGGCGCCGGCGAGGAGGGCCAGCGCGAAGGGCACGGGGTAGAGAAACTTGACGGGGTAGCGGAACGCGAGCGCGCCGAGGTGGAGACCTTCGAGCGCCTCCGACAGGATCCCGCCGCCGGCGGACAGGGCGAGCGCGCCGAGGATCATCCCCGCCAGCAGGCGCCCCTTGCGGCCCGCGCCGCGCAGTCCGAGGGAGGCGACCAGGACCGCGGGCGTCCCGAGGTAGACGACGTCGAAGAGGTGCTGGAAAGAACCCTTGAGATAGTCGGCGCCGATCCGCGAGCCGGCCCGCAGGCCGAAACGGAGGTCGAAGACCGGAAGGAAGAAGCTCGCGAAGTCGCCGGCTCCGAGCGACCAGGCGCTCTCCAGCCCCCGGACCGCGCCCTCCCGCCTCGCGTGGGCGAGCAGCTCCGCGAAAGGGATCAGGCCGGCCGACGCGAGCGCGACCGCGGCGGCGCCGGCCATCGCGCACCTCCCGAGCGGCGACCACTCCCCGCGGCGGGCGCGCGAGCCGGCGATCCACGCGGCGGCGATCCCCCCCAGGAGCGTGACCTCTGGGGATGCGGAGAGGATCCCCGCGGCCAGGGTGGCCGAGAGGGCCAGGACGCCGCCGCGCTCGCCGGACGCCACCCGCCGCGCGGCGAGAACCGTCCACGGGAGCCAGGACGCGGCGGCGAGCAGGTTCGGGTGCCAGAGGGAGGCGGCGAAGAGGGGGGCCGCGGCGACGAGCGCGCCCGCCGCCGTCGCGGACCGCGCGGAGAGGCCGAGCTTCACGCCGGCCTGGCGGGTGCCGATCGCCGCCCAGACGAGGTGGCCGAAGAGGAAGACGTAGACCGCCGCCTCGAACGGCAGCGCCGCGAAGAGCAGCGCGGCGGGCGGGTAGAGCGCCTGGCTCTGCAGGCTCGCGACGAACGGGACGCCGGCCGCGATGTCCGGATCCCAGAGCGGGAAGCGGCCGTGGCGAAGGCTCGCGCCCAGGTACGACCAGAACGGCCGGAAGATGAAGCTCACGTCGTCGGGCCCGATCTCCGGCCCGCGCCGGTAGGCGAGCGCCGCGAGGACGGCGGGCGCGGCGAGGAGCAGCCCGAACCACGCCCACGCAGGGGGGCCGGGGGAGAGCGCCGGTCCGGCCGCCGGCCGCGCCTCGCGGAGCTTCTGCCGCTGCCTCGGCTGCTTCGCGGACGTCACGATGGGATCGGGGGGGATTCGTCCGGGCGTCCCGAGCCCGCGCCCCCTAACGGTCCATCAATACGGTCCGCACCGGGAGCGACGATGCGCCGGGTCTCCAACGCGCGCGACCAAGGATTGCCTGTGTGGCAAGCCGCGGGGAGCGCATCCCCGTGTTCCATGGGGCCCCAGCACCAGGCGCGGATGCAGCGGCGCTCGAATGCCACCGTAGGGATAGACCGGGGCGCCGAGGAGCCGCGAGGGACCAGGAAGCGAGGAGCCGAGGCAGACGCCTCACCTCGCTTCTTCATCTCAAGGAGCTCTCGCGCCACGGGGCGATCCTTGAGGAGGCGGTCGATCAGCCCGTCCCGCGGCGAAGCTGCGCCCGAATGGCCATCTGCGCGGCGATCAGCCCCGCGAGGAGGCCATCCTCGTAATTGAACGGCCCGTCGCCCGCCAGCTCGGAAAACCCGTCAGGGTTCAGGACCTCCTCGGGACCGACGTGCGGCAGGATGCGGCGCGCGAGTGCGAGGACCTTCGCCCGCTGCTGCGAGATGGCCGCGTCGAGGAGGCGGTCGATCTCGTCGAGGAGCTCGCTGGCCGGCGTCGGGGCGGGGACGTCCATCGGGGGATGGACGCTAGCCGAACGGCGACGGAGTCTCAAGGGAGCGGCCCTGAACCCCGTCGGGCACGGGGCCTCGGCTCCGTTGCTCGGGGAAGCGGGGACGGCGCCCGCGTCACCCGGACGCGACGCTCCCGCTCGATCGGGCTAGGAGGCTGGTGTCAAATGGCTACCTGCTGCGAAAGCCGAACCCTTCGCTCGCGACGGGCGGCCTCGTCGCTTCGCTGCAAAACGTACTGCAAAGAGTACGTCTCCGCTCTTCACTCCTCGGGCGCCCGTCTCGCCTTAGGTCTCGGCTTTCTCGCGACGGCACCCATTTGGCATTAGCCTCCTAGACGGCGAAGCGAAAGTGGGCCACGTCGCCGTCGCGGACCACGTAGTCCTTCCCCTCGATGCGCAGGTGGCCCGCGGAACGCAGGGCAGCTTCCGAGCCGGCCGCGAGCAGCTCCTCGACGCGGCAGATCTCGGCCTTGACGAAGCCGCGCTCGAAGTCGGTGTGGATCACGCCCGCCGCCTGCGGGGCCTTCGTCCCCTCGCGCAGGGTCCACGCCCGGCACTCGTCCTCCCCGGCCGTGAAGAACGTGACGAGGCCGAGGAGCGCGTAGCCCGCCCGGACGAGGCGCGAGAGCCCCGGCTCCCCGACGCCGCTCGCGGCGAGGAAGTCGGCCCGCTCCTCCCGCGGCAGCCGCGCGATCTCCGCCTCGAGCGCGGCGCAGATCACCAGCGCCGGCGCGCCCCGCTTCCCGGCGAGTCGCTGGACCGCGGCGACCCGCGGGTCGTCCCCGGCTCCGAGCTGCTCCTCGGAGACGTTCGCGACGTAGAGCACCGGCTTGCCGGTGAGCAGGAAGAGGTCGGAGAGCCGCGCCTTCTCCTCGGAGCCGAGCCCCTGCGCCGACAGCGGCGTCCCCGCGTCGAGGCCGCCGTGGACGCGGTCGAGCAGGGCGAGGTTCGCCCTGGCCTCCTCCGCGGACTTGCCCGTTCCCTTCGCCGCCTTCTGCTCCCGCTCGCGCCGCTTCTCGACCGTCTCGAGATCCTTCAGGCACAGCTCGGTCTCGACGATCGCGGCGTCCCGCTCGGGATCGACGCCGCCCGCGACGTGGACGACGTCGCCCGCGTCGAAACAGCGCAGGACGTGGACGATCGCCTGGACCTGCCGGATGTGGGAGAGGAACTGGTTGCCGAGCCCCTCGCCGCGGCTCGCGCCCGCGACGAGCCCCGCGATGTCCACGAACTCGAGCGAGGTCGGGGTGACCTTCGCCGGATGGTAGAGGGCGGCGAGCTGGTCGAGGCGCGGGTCGGGGACGGCGACCACGCCGACGTTGGGCTCGATCGTGCAGAACGGGTAATTCGCCGCCTCCGCCTTGCTCGTCTCGGAGATGGCGTTGAAGAGCGTGGACTTGCCGACGTTCGGCAGCCCCACGATGCCGCAGTTGAAACCCACGCGGCTCTAACCGCGCGTCCCGGTCCGCGGGAGGTCCTGCACGTATCGCTCGAAGAGCGCGCGCTGCGGGCCGGGATCCTTGAGGTGCTCGCCGAGCATCTTGGCGGCGACGTCGATCGCGAGATCCACGACCACCCCCTTGAGCTGGGCCTGGGCCTGGGCCTTGTCCTCCTCGATCTGCGCCCGCGCGCGGGCGAGCAGCTCCTCGGCCTCCTTGCGGCTCTTCTGGACGAGCTCCTGCCGCGCAACCTCGGCGTCGGCGAGGGCCTTCTTCACCGCCTCCGCCGACTCCTTGCGGGCCGCCGCAAGCAAGCCGCGCTGTTCTTCGAGGAGCCTGCTCGCCTCGTCCCGATCCTGGCGCGCCCCCTCCAGGGCCGCGTGGATCGTCCTCTCCCGCTCCTCCACGAGGCGCAGGATCGGTTTCCAGGCCACCTTGGAGAGGAGCAGGACGAGGGCCACGAACGTCACGACCGTCCAGAGGACGAGCCCCGGCTGGATGGCCATGATGTCCGCCGCGAAGATCATTGCCGGCATGCGCTGCCTCCTACCACGCCCGCCTCAAGCCTTGAAGGTGAGCAGCAGACAGATGACGATGCCGAAGAACGCCACGCCTTCAATCATCGCCGCCGTGATCAGCATGCCGCCGCGGATGTCGCCCGCCGCCGAGGGCTGCCGGCCCATCGCCTCCATCGCCGCCGCGGTAAGCCGGCCGATGCCGACCGCGCCGCCGATCACGCAAAGTCCCGATCCGATCCCCGCTCCGAAATACGCCAACGCCAGGTTCCACATCGCCTTTTCACTCCTCCTTGTTTGATGCGGCTTCGTCTTCCGGACGGCGCGGGACCGGACCATTCCGGTCTCCGCCCCGCCCGGTCAGTGGGCATGCGCGGACATTCCGATGAACAGCGCCGAGAGCATGGTGAAGATGTACGCCTGGATGAGGATGATGATGATCTCTAGGAGATAGAGGCCGATCGCGAACGGCACCGAGGCCACCGCGACCAGGGGCGAGCCGATCAGGAAGATCAGGCCGAGCACGAAGAAGATCACGATGTGGCCGGCGATCATGTTGGCGAAGAGACGGATGCAGAGGGCGAAGCTCTTCGTGAACATCCCCAGGATCTCGATGACGAACATCAGCGGCCAGAGAGCCCAGGGGACGCCCGCGGGGACGAGGTGGGCGAAGTAGGAGACGCCCTGGTGGCTCACGCCGGAGAACTGCATGAGGACGAACGTCAGCGTCGCGAGCGTACCGGTGACCGCGAGGTTCCCGACCGAGGTCGCGGTCCACGGGAAGAGGCCGAGGCCCGCCGAGAAGACGATGAAGAAGAAGGCGGTGAGCAGATACGGCAGGTAGGCGTTGGCCGTCTGCTCGTCCATCGTCTTCAGGGCGATCTCGTCGCGCACGAAGAGGACGGCCATCTCGATCAGGTTCGCGACGCCGCGCGGGACGAGGCTCCTGCCGCGGGCGCGGGTGGCCAGGGTGGCGACGAGGACGAGGAGCAGGCTGGCGAGCCACATGAAGATGACGTGCTTGGTCGGCCCGAGGTCGACGGCATGCCCGGCGATCGTGACCGGAAAGGACGGCAGGTGCCACTCGACGATCGGCTCGTGCATGAAGGGGAGCTGGATCTCGATGACCCGGCTGTCCGTGACGTGCTCGAAGACCACGTCCTTGACCGCCTCGGAGACGGAGGGCGGGCCGGAGCCCAGGGCGAGGCTCGCGAGCAGGGGAAGGGCGGCGATCACGTCCGCGCCTCCGAGCGGCTGCGCGGCCCGAACGCGAGGATCTCCCATGCCTGCAGCGGGAGGTAGACCGCGAAGAAGCCCGCCCCAAAGCCGATCGGCGCCCCCCCCGCCCCCTTGACGGTCAAGAACAGGCCCGCGACGAGGAAGAGCAGGCGAACGAGGAAGCCCAAGGAGATCGCCTTGACGAGGGCGAGCGGCGGGCCGCGGAGGGTCCAGGAGAGCAGGCCGATCGTCACGGCTCCGGAGAGTCCCGCGGTCGCCCAGCCACCCCACATCCCGACGCGGAAGGGGCCGCGCGCGAGGGCGCAGGCTGCGCCGGCGGCGAGGTAGCCGAAGACCATCAAGACCAGATGCCGCCGCGCCATGCTCCGCCGTTACCCTTTCTTCGTCGCCAGCCGGATGAGCTGGAACATCCCGGTCGCGATGCCGGCCATGGCTCCGACGACCATCAGCCAGGGACCCGTGTGCAGCCAGCGGTCCAGAAGCCAGCCGCCCAGGAGTCCGCCGCCGACGGAGCCCAGCATCGCCCAGCCCGCGTCGAGGTAGCGAAAGTCTGGCCCGGCGCCTTGGCCCTTCTTCCTGTCCGAGCCGCGGCCCGCATCCTCCACCATGACGCGCCCCGGCGACCGCACATCCCGGAAGGAACCGTTCCGTCCGGGACCGTCGGCCGTTCGAGGCGCGCCTCCTCTAGCATTCGTAGGCGGCCGCGTCAACGGAATTGGCGGCGTGGAGGATAGAGGAGGAGAGCCCGCGCCCACGGGGCACGTCAGGGCTGAGCCCGCTGGGTCGTCCCTGCCTCCGGTCGGATCGCCTCGTTCAGGGGCCCGCGCGACGCCGCGGAGTCGTCGATCAGAACTCGACGCCGGCCATTCCGGCGAGGGAACCGGACGACAGGTCGATCCATTGGACCTCGGTTCCGATATAGAAGATGCCGAGGATGCGCCAGCGGATCCCGAAGCCCACCTCGACGATCGGCGCGATGAACCGGCCGACGAGGTCCGCGCCGCCCTCGGCGCCCAAGCCGAGGTCCACGTACGGCTGGAGGCTCGGCGTCGGGGTGAACAGCACGTAACGGCCCTGGAGCACGCCGCCGAGCTGGGCGCTGATCAGCCCGGGGAGCGGGGGGAGCACGAAGCCCTGGAGGACCATCTGCCAGCCCAGCTCGGAGTCGATCCCCGCTTCCAGGCCGACGGCGCCGAGGCCCAGCGTCGCCCGGTCGCCGTACGGGTTGACCGCGACGGGCTCGAAGGCGCCCCCGCCCGCGACGCCCGCGAAGTAATGGAGGCCGGTGTAGGCGAACGCCCGCGGGGCGAAGAAGAGCAGCGCGGCCAAGAGGAGTGGGCGAAATCGCATGGGAGGCAGCATAGAGCAGCCCGGGGTGCACCGCCAAGGAGACGGCGGCGCGGTCCACGTTATTCAGCGACCACGGCGCGGCCTTCTCGGAGACCGAGCACCCAACGCGGCCACGCCGCGACATCCGGATCGCCTCACGGCGGTCCTCGTGCAGGGGGGGAGAACCACGCCCCCCTCGCACCTCAGCCCGTCTTATTCACGGTCCGGCTGCTGCGGCGTCCGATCCCGCGCCTGCGAAGGGCGTGCTCGCTCCTTCCTCCTGCGGGGGGCTTGCCACCCTCCAAACGACTTGGGGGGAGGTGCTTTACGCACGCCTCGTCGGTCGTCGCTCTCGCTTGCCCTTCTCGGCTGCGGTCTCGAACGCCTCGCTACGCCGTACCGTGAATAAGACGGGCTCAGCCTCCCCGGGCCACGCCAGCGGCGAAGGGGCCCTTTCGCGATAGGATGGCCCCGTGCCGCTCGCGCCGCTGCCCCTCCCCGGCCCTTCCGCCCCGCCGGCAGCCGACCGGCCACGCCAGGCGGCGTTCCTCGCCCTCTGGGCCGCCCTCCTCGCCGCGGCGTTCCTGCTGCGCGGCGTGCTGCTCCCCTTTCTCGGGGGCGCCGCGCTCGCCTACCTGCTCGCGCCGGCCATCGCCCGCTTGCAATCGGTGCGAATCTCCGGCCGGCGGCTCCCCCGCTGGGCGGCCATCCTCGTCCTGTACGTCTTCGGCGCCGCGCTCCTCTTCACCGCGGTATCGCTCGCCCTGCCGCACCTGGTCCGCGAGGCCGCGCGCCTCTCGGCCCGTGCCCAGGATCTCGCCGCTGGCCTGACGCCCGAGCGGGTCTCGCGCGCGGGAGAGGCCGCGACGGCCTGGCTCGCCGCCCATGGGCTGCCCTTCGGCCCCGGCGGCGGAGGGCGCTTCGGCATCGACCTCGCCGCGACGCTGCGGGCGGCGGGGGCCTCCCTGGGCGATCTGCTGCGGGCCCACCTCGCGGAGCTGCTCGGCCTCGGGCCGCGGCTCGTCGCCGGCGTCGTCTCGTCGATCTTCGGCGCGCTGCTCGTGGTCGTCATCGCCGCCCTGGTCCTCTCGGACCCCGGGCGGATCGCCCATGCGTTCGAGGGGCTCTTCCCCGCCGCGTGGCGTCCCGGTCTGCGCGCGCTCGGCGGGAGGATCGACGACGGCCTCGCGGGCGTCGTGCGCGGGCAGCTCATCATCTGCCTCGTCAACGGCGTCCTGACCTTCGCCGGCCTGCTGCTCTTCCGCGTCCCCTTCGCCTACGGCCTCGCCCTGCTCGCCGCGCTCCTCGCCTTCATCCCGATCTTCGGGACGTTCGTCTCCTCGGTCCCGATCGTGATCGCCGGACTCTCGCAAGGGTTTCACGTCGGGTTCGCCCTGTTCCTCTGGATCCTCGGCGTGCACGCGATCGAGGCGTACGTGCTCAACCCCAAGGTCATGGGCGGCGCCTCCCACATCCACCCGCTCCTCATCCTCCTCGCGCTGCTCGCCGGTGAGCACGACTTCGGCATCCTCGGCGCGCTGTTCGCCGTCCCCGCGGTCGCGGTGCTCCTCGCCGCCTCCTCGCAGCTTCGCGAATGGCTGGAGGCGAGACCGCCCGCCGCCGGCAGGAGCGGGGGGGCTTAGCCCGTCTTATTCACGGTACGGCGTAGCGAGGCGTTCGAGACCGCAGCCGAGAAGGGCAAGCGCAGCGACGACCGACGAGGCGTGCTGAAGCACGCCGCAGGAGGAAGGAGCGAGCACACCCCCCCATGTCGTTGTAGGGGTGGCAAGCCCCCCCTTCGCAGGCGCGGGATCGGACGCCGCAGCAGCCGGACCGTGAATAAGACGGGCTTAGCGGCCGAGCATCTCCTTCACCACCGCGTCGAGACTCTCGCGGTCGACGGGCTTGTCGAGCCGCCGGTTCGGGACCTGGGCGAGGAAGTCCTGCGCCGCGGGGGTGAAGGCGCCGCCGGTCATGAAGACCATCCTCTCGGCGAGCGCCGGGCTGCGCGCCCGGATCCGGACGTACAGGTCCGGCCCACCGATCTCGGGCATCATGAGGTCGCAGAAGACGAGATCGAACTGCTCGCCGCGGCCCAGACGTTCCAGCGCGTCGGCCGCCCGGGTCACGCTGACGACCTCCCGGCTCGCGCCGAGCAGCCGCGCGAGTGCCTTCCCGACCAGCGGCTCGTCGTCGACGATGAGGATCCTGGGCTTCGCCGGCGGCGCGGCCGCGGCCGGCGCCGCCGTGGGCGGGACCGGCGCGGCCTGGGCGGCGGGCGGCAGGAGGATCCGGAACGTCGTCCCCACCCCCAGCTTGCTCTGGACGGTGATCTCGCCGCCGAGGCTCCGGACGATCTGCTGGCAGACGGAGAGTCCGAGGCCGGTGCCCTGGCCCACCGGCTTGGTCGTGAAGAACGGGTCGAAGATTCGTCCGAGCGTCTCGGGGGTAATCCCACTGCCGGTGTCGCGCACCTCGACGACCGCGCGCCCGTCCGGGTCGGTCTGGGTGGCGACCGTGATTCGGTTCTTCTCGGCGGCGCCCTCCACGATCGCCTGGGCCGCGTTGACGAGCAGGTTCACGAGGACCTGGCCGAGCTGCGCCTCGTTGGCCTCGACCGGCGGCGCGGGCGACAGCTCCTTGACGAGCTGCGCGCGGTGCTTGATCTCGTTCCACGAGAGGTTCACCGCCGCCTCGACGACGCGCCTGGGGTCGAGGAGCGTGCGCCGGTCATGCTCGCTGGGCGAGAAGGTCTTGAGGTCGCGGACGATCGCCCGGATCCGCTCGGCCCCTCCGCGGGCTTCGCCGATGACCTCGACCAGCTCGCCGATCTTCGCCGCCAGCTCCGGCGGCGCCGAGGCCAACGCCTTCGACGAGAAGGATTCGAAGGTCTCCGCGACGTACTGGAGGTTGGCCATGACGAAGGCCAGTGGGTTGTTGATCTCGTGGGCCACCCCCGCGGCGAGCGTCCCGATGGCGATGGCCCGATCGAGCTGCATCATCCGGGCGGTCATATCCCTGCGGTTGGTGACGTCCCGGGCCACGGCGACGTGCGAGAGCTGCCCGTCGAACGGGATCGCGAAGGAGGTCACCTCCGCCGTGACGACGCCGCCGTCGGCGCGGACGAAGCGCTCCTCGACCGGGGGGGACGACCTCGCGGTTTGCAGGCGGCTGGCGACGAGCTGCCGGTCGTCGGGGTGGACGACATCGAGGACGTTGGTCCCCACGAGCGCGGAGGGGCCCGCGACTCCAAAGAGCTTCGCCGCCCGCGGGTTCACGTAAACGAAGCGCCCCCCGCGGTGGACGACGACCGCCTCGGGGATCTCCTCGATCAGCCCGCGGAAGCTCTCCTCGCTCCGGCGCAGCGCATCCTCGGCCTGCTCGCGCCCGGCCATCGCGGCGCTCGCCTGGAGCCCGGCGGCGGTGGACCGCCGGGCTTCGGCCTCCCAGTAAGCGTCGAGCGTGAGCCCCGCGTCGAGATAGAAGAGCTTGATGAGCGCCGCGACGAGCGGCAGGTCCGCGCCTTCGCTCTCCCAGACGTCGGTCAGCAGGAAGCGCAGGTAGGTCGCCGAGGCGCCCAGGTACCAGCGGGGCTCGACCCGCTGCCGCTGGTGGTCCTCGCCGACGCGCCGCCGCTCCTGCGCGAACGCCGGGCCGTAATCGCCCGAGAAGAGGCTGTCGTAGTGGCCGAGGGCACGGAGGCGATGCGCCGCCCCGTCGGGCTCGAAGAGACGGCGCACCGGCTCGAAGGAGAGCAGGTGGCGCTGGAGCTGTTCGAGGAACGGCTCCCGTCTCGTCGAGGATGCGGCGGCGTACCGGGCTAGGAGCCGCTCGTCATCCGGCCCGAAGCCGATGAACGCCTTGCGAGCCTCGAGATCCGCGTCCAACGGCGGGGAAGGGTTCGAGGCGGGGGTCGAGGGTATAGGGACGCTCTGCATGTTTGCCTCCCGGCGGTTCGCGGTCGAATATCTTAGCGCCCGTCCGCGAGCATCGTCCAGTCTCCGTTCCCGCGCCACAATGGCTTCGCCGGCGGTCGGACGAGCCGACGTTGGCCCCCATCCCCGTGCCATCCTTCGTCGGGCACGGTCGCACGCCGTCCTACCTTTCACGCGCTTCGACTCCTTGCGGGCGAGCGCGCGATGTGCCAGCATCTTCGGCCCGGCACCCATGATCGAGGATCGCTCCATGCCCAAGACCCGCTGGCTCGCGCTGGCTCTGCTCCCGTTCGCCGGCTGCAACTGCCACCGCAACGGGGGGGGACCGGGGCCCTTGCAATCGCTCGACTCGACGCCGGTCGCCACCTGGCAGGCGACGGAGGGCGCCGGGTGGGGAGCGGCTCCGATCGACTTCGGCAAGATCCCGATCGGCGGCAAGAAGGTGCTGCCCATCAAGCTCGCCAACGCCGGATCCTTGGATCTGGACATCCAGAGCGTCGCGCTCCAGCAGGGGCAGAGCGGCGCGCCCGAGTTCCTCTTCGCGCCGCCGACGAACGGAGGAGCCCCGTTCGGCGCCAGCGTCCCGCAGGGAACCTCGGCGGTCGCCTATCTCGCGTTCCAGCCCGCCCGCGGCGGTGAACAGACGGCGACGCTGGTGATTCGCTCGAACAGCTCGACGACGCCGGAGTACGACGTGCCGATCCGGGGATACGGGACCAACGTCTCGATCAGCGTCGCGCCGACCGTGCTCGACTTCGGGAACGTGCAGATCGGGACGCAGAAGATGATGCAGGTCACCTTCACGAACCAGGGGACCGACACCTCGGACCCGATCCAGGTGGAGAAGATCATCGGCACCCAGGCGGCCGACTTCGGCTGGACCGGGGCGCCGGGCGCGCTCGCGCCGGGCAAGTCCTTCACCCTCGACGTGACGTTCACGCCGGCGAAGCCGCAAGGACCGGCGGCGGCGCTGCTGCCCTACCTCCCGTGTACGTCGTGCAACAACCCATCGTCGATCACCTTGCAGGGCGTCGGCGTCGATTGCGACTTGGTCTTCGACCCCGACCCTGCGACCTTCCCGCAAACTCCCCAGGGATCCACGACGACGCTGCCGGTCGCGATGACGAACATGGGGCTCGCGAGCTGTTCGCTCGGCTACCTCGCGACCGAGGCGGCGCCGAGCCCGTTCGCGCTGACCAGCGGGCCGTCGCTGCCGTACACGCTCGCGCCGGGAGGCTCGACCTCGGTCGTGGTCAGCTATACGGCCTCCGGGGCGGCGAACGACCAGGACACGCTCGTCGTGTTCATGAACCCGCTGGACGGCAAGGGACAACAGGTCAACGTCCCCCAGGAGGAGGCGACCGACCCGCTCGATGGCAACGGCACGGCCAGCCCGTGCAGCCTGCAGATCACCCCTCCGTCTTTGAACTTCGGCACCCCGTCGGTGGGGACCCCGGTCCAGAAGTCCCTGACCCTGACGAACGCGGGCCAACAGGACTGCAACCTGACCGGCATCGGGACGGGCCCCGGAACCGATCCCGCGTTCTCGTTGCCGGCCGGGGCCCCCACGAGTCTGACGATCAAGGCGGGGCAAACCACGAACGCCGTCGCGGTCTCGTGCGACATCAACTCGACCAATCCCCCCCTCTACCACCGGGGCACGCTCGTCTTCCGGAGCAACGACGTCAACCGCCCGAGCGCCGCGATCCCGCTGTCCGCCTATGTCAAGGGCACCGGGCCTTACGAAGACGGCTGGCCGAAGTGGCACGCGGACAACGCGGACCAGGGGAGGACCAAGGCCGACACCTCGGCGAACGTCGGGACGATCCTCTGGAAGTTCCGGGTGGGCGTCCCGCAGACCGCCGCGGGACCCTCCGGCGCGGTCGACCCGAACCCGACCTACATGAACTCCCCGGTCGTCGACAAGGACGGCAACGTCTACCAGCTCGGGATGGACGGGACGTTCTGGGGGCTCGATCCCGGGGCGAAGATCCTCTGGCAGCAGAAGCTCCTCCCCCCGAACCCGGACGAGCACCCCGCGACGCCGATCATCGCGGCCGACGGCACGATCTACGTCGAGACCGGCTGCGACGGGGCGGCCGGGTTGGGCGGCAGTCCTGGGCTCCTCTACCGGATCGATTCGCAGACCGGCGCGATCCTCGGCCAGATGAACCCGCCCGCCGACTGCCGCACCGACCCGTCGACCGGGCAGTGCGACACGGCGGACGGCTTCGACGTGAACCCGTCCATCGGCAACGACAACCTCCTCTTCGACGGCGACGACTTCGGGCAGACGGTCGTCTACACCCCGGCGAGCGGCGGGACGTTCACCGAGACGAGCCACGTGATCCTCCCCTGGTTCGGCGAGCGGGTGGCGGTCGCGCTCGACGGGGACGACAACAGCTACTGGTGCTGCCTCAACGTTTGCGTGGGCGTCAGCTCGCCCGCGGCCGGATTCACGGTCATCCCGGGCTGGTCGGCGAACGGCGTCCGCATCGGGAAGACGCCGGGGGCCTCCAGCATGAACGGATTCGTCAACTCCGATCTCGCCTTCGACGCCGACCACACCGGCTGGCTGATGGTCGAGGCCGGTTACCAGGTGGGCGGCACCGGCTCCACCGAGGTCGTGGCCATGGATCCCCAGAACGGCTCGCTCCACTGGGACCGGCAGCTCCCCTCGGGGAATACGCCGGGCTCGTTCAACTTCGCGACCGATCAGGGTCTCTTCGGGTCGGACGTGGGCAACTCCGCGCCGGCCATCGGCGCGGACGGCACGGTGTACGTCGGCAACGTCGACGGCCTCTACGCGCTGGACGGGAGGGGCGGCCAGATCAAGTGGAGCTTCCCGACGACCTCGGACGTCGTCTCGGCGCCGGCGATCGGCGGTGACGGGAGCGTCGCCGGTGACGACGCCATCTTCTTCGGCACCGCCGATGGGACCTTCTACGCGCTCAACCAGGATGGCCAGCTTCGCTTCAAGGTCGCGACGCAAGGGAAGATCTCCTCGTCGCCGGCCATCGGCCCGGACGGCACGGTCTTCGTCGTCTCGGACGACGGGCAGCTCTACGCAATCCGATAGGGGATCACCGCCGGATCCGCCAACCCAGGAGGTCGCACCATGAACAACGCCCGCTGGCTCGTCCTCGCCCTCTTTCCCCTCCAGGCATGCAACTGCCAGCACCGGGGGAGCGCACCGGGCCCCGGCACCATCGTCGGGGAGGACGCGACGCCGGCGGCCACCTGGCAGGCCCAGGCCGGCGCCGCCTGGTCGGCGCCGCCCGTGGACTACGGAACGGTTCCCATCGGCGGCAGGAAGGTCGTGCCCATCAAGCTCGCCAACGCCGGCTCGCTGTCCCTGTCGATCGCGAGCACGACGCTCCGGCAGGGGCAGAGCGGCGCCCCGGAGTTTTCGTTCACCGAGGTGAGCAACGCCCGCGCGCCGTTCGGCGACACGATCCCGCAAGGGTCCTCGGCCATCGCCTATCTCTCCTTCCAGCCGTCGCGCGGGGGCGAGCAGACGGCGACGCTCGTGATCCAGTCGAACAGCAACGCGACGCCCGAGTACGACGTGCCGATCCGTGGCGACGCGACCAACGTGTCGATCTCGGTGGCCCCGACCGTCCTCGACTTCGGCAACGTTCAGATCGGGACGTATAAGACGTTGCCCGTGACGTTCACGAACCAGGGAACGGACACCTCCGACGCGATCCAGGTCGCCAAGCCGACCGGCACGCAGGCGGCCGACTTCGGCTGGACCGGGACGCCCGAGCCGTTGGGGCCGGGGCAGTCCTTCACCCTCCAGGTGACGTTCACCCCGGCCGCTCCGCAGGGGCCGGACACCGCGCTCGTCGAGTATCTCCAGTGCCCCACGTGCACGCCGACGCCCATCACGCTCCAAGGCGTGGGCGTGGACGGCGATCTCGTCTTCGACCCCGACCCGGCCTGCTTCGGCTGCGTGAACAAGGTGCCGCAGGGGCAGACGAAGTCCAAGACGATCGGGATCGCGAACATGGGGCTCGCGAAGGTCTCCCTCACCTCGCTCGCGATCAAGGGGGTCCCGAGCCCGTTCTCGCTGTCGAATCCACCGGCCACGGGGTCGGTCCTCGACCCCGGTGGTTCGACCCAGGTGGTGGTCAACTACACCGCCTCGGTGGCGGGCAACGATCAGGACGTCCTCGTCGCCCTGGCGCAGCCGCTCGATGATCAGGGCAAGCCGGTGGACGTGCTCCCCGAGGAGGCGGACGACCCGCTCGTCGGGAACGGGCAGGCGAGTCCGTGCAGCCTCCAGGTCTCGCCGCCCGCGCTCAACTTCGGCAACCCGGCGATCGGGACCGCGGTGCAGATGACGGTGACGCTCACGAACCTCGGCCAGCAGGTCTGCGACGTGAAGGGCATCGGGATGGGGCCGGGCACGGACTCGGCGTTCAGCCTCCCCGCCGGCGCCCCGGCGAGCCTCTCCCTCCCGCCGAACGCGAACGGGACGATCACGGTCTCCTGCGACATCGCTTCGTCCAACCCGCCGCTCTACCACCGCGGCACGCTCGTCTTCCAGAGCAACGACACGAACCGGCCGAGCGCCGTCGTGCCGCTCTCCGCCTACGTCAAAGGTCACGGTCCGTACGCGGACGGCTGGCCGAAGTGGCACGCGGACAACACCGACGAGGGGCAGAGCCAGACCGACACCTCGGCCAACAACGGGACGATTCTCTGGCGGTGGCGGGTGGGCGTCCCGCAGAGCGCGGGCGGGATGCTGGGGATGGTCGATCCCAACCCGACGTACATGAACTCCCCGGTGGTCGATGGTTCGGGCACCGTCTACCAGCTCGGGATGGACGGGACGTTCTGGGCGATCGATTCGGGTGGGAACAAGGTCTGGAGCGTGATGCTCTCGGCGCCGAACCCGGACGAGCACCCGGCGACCCCGATCATCGCCGCCGACAACACGATCTACGTCGAGACCGGCTGCGACGGGTCGGGCGCGGGCGGCAACGGCGGGCTCCTCTACCACCTCGACGCGGCGACCGGGAAGATCCTGGCCAGCGTGCCGCCGCCGGCCTGTCCTCCCAACTGTGATTCCGACAGCACGGCGTGGGGCGGCGGCGCCGACGGCTTCGACGTGAACCCTTCCATCGGCAACGACGGGCTCCTCTTCGACGGCGACGACTTCGGCCAGACGGTGGTCTACACCCCGGGCGCCGGCGGCGCCTTCCCCGAGACGAACCACGTGATCCTGAGCTGGATGGGGGAGCGGGTGGCCGTGGCGCTCGACCAGGACGACAACAGCTACTGGTGCAGCCTGAACATCTGCTTCGGGGTGACCTCGCCCGCGAACGGCTTCACCGTCATGCCCGGCTGGCCGTCGGGCGGCGCGCCGATCGGCAAGGCGGGCGGGGTGGGGGGAATCCTCGGCGGCCTGACGAACTGGATCAACTCGGACCTCGCGTTCGACGCGAACCACACCGGCTGGCTCATGGTCGAGGCGGGGACGCAGAACGGATCCACCGGGTCGACGGAGATCGTGGCGATGGACCCGACCAACGGACAGACCAAGTGGGACACGCCGCTCCCCTCTGGACCGACGCCGTCCTCCTGGGATCCGGCGACCGAGCAGGGGATCTTCAACTCCGACGTGGGCAACTCCGCGCCGGCGATCGCCGCCTCCGACGGCACGGTCTACGTCGGCAACGTGGATGGCCTCTACGCCCTGAACGGCCAGACCGGCGCGATTCGCTGGACGTTCAAGACGCCGTCGGACGTCGTGTCGGCGGCGGCCATCGGGAGCGACGGGACGATCTTCTTCGGCACCGCCGACGGGACCTTCTTCGCCGTCGATTCGTCCGGCAAGCAGCGCTTCCAGGTCAAGACGACCGGCAAGATCTCCTCCTCGCCGGCCATCGGCCCGGACGGCACGGTCTTCTTCGTGTCGGACAACGGCCAGCTCTACGCGGTGCGGTAGCGGCCGCGACGCGCGCCGCCGGGCCCGCGCGGTCGTATGATGGCGGGCCGTGACTCCCGAGCTGCAGGCGAAGCTCGATCTCCTCCCCTCCGGCCCCGGCGTCTATCTGATGAGGGACCGGACGGGGGAGGTCGTCTACGTCGGCAAGGCGGTGAACCTCCGCTCGCGCGTCCGGAGCTACTTCAACCGGAGCGGCGACGACCGGGCGTTCGTGCCGCTGCTCTCGGGGCTCCTGGGCGACGTGGAGACCATCCTCGTCGGCAGCGAGAAGGAGGCCCTGATCCTCGAGAGCACCCTGATTCAGCGCTACCGGCCCCGCTTCAACGTCGTCCTTCGCGACGACAAGAGCTTCATCTCGCTCCGGCTCGACAAGACCCGGCCCTACCCGAAGCTGGAGATCGTCCGGCGCCACGGGCCGGGGACCGAGAAGGACGGGCGGGTCGTCTACTTCGGCCCGTACATCTCGGCCGCCGCCATCCGGGAGACGGTGCGGCTCGTGAACCGCCACTTCCGGCTGCGGACCTGCTCGGATCGCGAGCTGCTGGACCGCTCGCGCCCATGCCCCGAGTGGCACCTCGGCCGCGCGCCGGCGCCTTGCTGGCTCGACGTGCCGCCGGAGGTCTACGCCCGGAGCGTGCGCGAGGCCGAGCTCTTCCTCTCCGGCCGCAGCGACGAGCTGCTCGCGCGCCTCCGGTCCCGCATGGGCGAGGCCGCCGCCGCCGAGCGCTTCGAGGAGGCGGCCCGCCTGCGCGACCAGATCGGCGCGATCGAGCGGAGCCTGGAGCGGCAGCGGATGGTCCAGTCGGACAAGGTCGACCAGGACGTCTTCGGCGTCGCGCGCGGCGGGGCCCACCTCTCGGTCGTGGTCCTCGCCGTCCGCCGGGGACGCCTCCAGGAGAGGCACGTCTTCGACTTCAGCCGGCAGGAGTTTCCCACCGAGGAGCTGCTCGGAAGCTTCCTCGGTCTCTACTACGACGGGCCGGCCGCGCCCCCGAAGGAGATCCTCCTGCCGCTGCGGATCGAGGGCGAGGGCGCGCTCGCCGAGTGGCTCTCCGACCGGTCGGGCCGGACCGTGAGGCTCCGCGTCCCCCGGTGGGGCGGGAAGCGGCGACTCGTCGAGACGGCGGAGGCGAACGCGGCGCAGGCGCTGCGCGACCACCAGGCCCGCGGCGCGGACCTGGAGGAGACGCTCGCCCGGCTCCAGCGCGCGTTGTCGCTGCCGGCGGCGCCCCACACGCTCGAGTGCTTCGACATCTCGAACCTGCAGGGGGCGGAGATCGTCGGCTCGAAGGTCCGCTTCCGCGACGGCCGGCCGGAGAAGGCCGGCTACCGTCGCTTTCGCCTGAAGGGCGTCGCCGGGCAGGACGACTTCGCCGCCCTCTATGAGGTCCTAAGGCGGCGGCTCGCGCGGGCGGGCGAGCGGGACGAGCTCCCGGACCTCCTCGTCATCGACGGCGGCAAGGGTCAGCTCGCGGTGGCCGAGGCGGCGCTCGCGGACGCGGGCCTCTCCACCCCGGTCGTCTCCCTGGCCAAGAGCCGCGTCCTCGCGCCGGGGGCGACCGGACCCGCCGCCCATTCGCCGGAGCGGGTCTTCCTCCCCGGGGTCAAGGAGCCGGTGGTGCTCCGCCCGAACACCTCCGAGCTGTTCCTCCTGCAACGGTTGCGCGACGAGGCGCACCGCTTCGCGATCACGTACCACCGGACGCTGCGCCGCCGCCGGACGCTCCGGTCGGCGCTCGACGCCGTCCCGGGGGTCGGCCCCGCGCGGCGGCGGGCGCTGCTCGCCCGTTTCGGGAGCGTCGCGGGCGTGCGGGCGGCCCGGCCGGAGGAGCTCTGCGAGATCGCGGGGGTCGGCCGCGCGCTCGCCGAACGGATCCTCGCCGCGCTCGCCGCGCCCCCCCTCCCGGCGAACCCGCCGGATCGCTAGCTTCCCGGCAGCGGCGTCGAGCCGCCCTCGATGTCGTTTTTTCTTGCGGGGCGGGGAGGGGTGTTCTATAGGCATGCCCCCATGAGGCTCTATCCCAAGTTGATCCCGGGCATCGCCCGCGAGATTGTCGATCGCCTGACCAAGGACAGCGACATCGAAGTCGAACCGCTTCGGGTCGGCGACGCCGAGATGGACTTGGCGGCGATCATGAAGGAGTACCTGGCCGCCGAGGAGAGGGTGAACCAGGCGACGCGCGAGGCGCTGGAGAGGCGCGGCTACGACCAGACGAAGTTCACCCAGGTCAAGCGCGAGATGGCCGACGTCCGCGGCTTCAAGATGGGCGACGAGGGCGTCGAGTACATCATCGGCCAGATGATCGAGTTCCTCATGGTTTCGCGCAACGTGGAGGAGGTCTACGCGGAGGACAACGTCCTGCGCAAGAAGATCCACGGGGTGATGAGGCGGCATCTGGAGATCGACGAAGAGGTCGATCGCGAGGTTCGCGCCCGGCTCAAGCACCTCCAGGAGGGGACCGCGGTCTGGGACGTCGAGTACCAGAAGGTCGTCGACCAGATCCGGCGCGCTCGCGGGCTCATCTAGGCGAAGCGCTTCCCCCCCCCATAATCCGTCCGTAAGGAGCCTCACCTCGTGTGAGGCGCGCCCGTGGCCGGCGAGAAGGGTACAGCTCCTCAAGCTTCGCTCTTGGCCCCGCAAGTCGATGCCATGCTCCTTTATCGACGGAGCAGGGTCGTCTGTCCGGGCGCAGCCGGAGGCTGCGATCGGCCGATCGGGCGCTTCGATCGCGCCGTCTGAAGCTCCGATCGCGCCGACAGAGCTTCTGATCGCCCCGACCGAGCTTTTGAGCGGCCCGACCGAGCTTCCGACGGCGCTGACAAAGCTTCTGACGGTGCCGACAGAGCTTCTGACGATGCCGACAAAGCCTATGACGGTGCCGACAAAGCCTATGACGGTGCCGACAAAGCTTATGACGGCGCTGACAAAGCTTATGACGGCGCCGACAGAGCTTCTGACGATGCCGACAAAGCTTATGACGGCGCTGACAAAGCTTCTGACGGCGCCGACAGAGCTTCTGACGATGCCGACAAAGCCTATGACGGTGCCGACAAAGCTTCTGACGGCGCTGACAAAGCTTCTGACGGCGCCGACAAAGCTTCTGACGGCGCCGACAGAGCTTATGACGGCTCCGACAAAGCTTCTGACGGCGCCGACAGAGCTTCTGACGATGCCGACAAAGCCTATGACGGTGCCGACAAAGCCTATGACGGCGCTGACAAAGCTTCTGACGGCGCCGACAGAGCTTCTGACGATGCCGACAAAGCCTATGACGGTGCCGACCAAGCCTATGACGGTGCCGACAAAGCCTATGACGGTGCCGACAAGGCTTCTGATCGTGCTGACAGAGCTTCTGACGGCCCCGACAAAGCTAATGACGGCTCCGACATAGCTTCTGATCGTGCCGACAAAGCTTATGACGGCTCCGACAAAGCTTATGACGGCTCCGACAAAGCTTCTGATCGGGCTGACAAAGCTTATGACGGCTCCGACATAGCTTCTGATCGCGCCGACAAAGCTTCCGATCGGGCCGAGAGAGCTTCTGATCACGCCGGCAGAGCTGCTGAGGGCGGCCACGCACGGAGACCCTCACGCCGTTGGGGTTCTTACGGACGGATTAGGGTCCCCGCGAGCCCTGGACCCTCTTCGCCGGCCAGGGTAAGGTGTGCTTCCCCAGGCGCGCCGCCTGAGTGGAGGAGAAGGTCATGAAGAGGCTCACCCCCGTCCTCGCGGCGGCCTGGCTCACCGCCGGCTGCAACGTCAAGGTCACCCCCGCGACGCCGACGACGGCGACGGACCAGGTCGCGGCCGGCTGTCCGGTCCCCTCGGCGAAGATCACCGGCTCCGGCCAGTCGGGGGACGCCTGCCTCGAGGCCGACGTCGATTGCGCGCCGGTCTGCTGCACCTGCCCGAACGGCGACGGCAACGCCTGGGCCGCGGCGGAATGCGCGGGCGGCGCCTGCGCGGGCGGCTCGAAGGCCTGCGCGGATACAGAGACCGCGACCCTCTGTCCACCGCCCTCCACGACGACGGCGACCGACCAGAGCCCGGCGCTCGGCTGTCCTACGGTCCCGGCCCTGACCGGCACGGGGACGACCGGGTCGTCCTGCGCGAGCGCCAAGACGGATTGCGCGCCGGCCTGCTGTCCTTGCGGCGACGGCAGCGGCCACCAGTGGGCGGCCGCGGAATGCAAGGGCGGGGCCTGCACGACCGCGGAGCAGGCCTGCACCGACACGGCGAGCGCGACGTTCTGTCCCGCCCCTCCGCCGACGACTCGCGACGCCGTCGCCGGATGCAACGGGAGCCCGGCGATGACGGGGGCGGGGACCACGGGCGCGCCTTGCGCGAACGCCGACACCGACTGCCTGGCCGTCTGCTGCCCGTGCGCGAACTCGTCGGACACATGGTCGGCGGTGGAATGCGAGGCCGGAGCGTGCGCGAGCAAGACGCAGACGTGCACCGACACGGCGAGCACGACGTTCTGCCCGTGACGGCCGGCGGCCGCCCCCCCGCGTCAGTCCGACTTCTCCGCCACCGCCGCCCCGGCCTTCACTGGCTTCGGCGGGACCGGCTCGCACTCGAAGGCCTGGATCTTCCCCGTCTTCTTCAGCTCCTCGAGGACCGCCCAGGCCGCGGCCTGCCAGTTCTCCGCCGTCAGCTTGTAGAGGTAGAGCGAGGCGACGCGGACGTTCGGCAGCCGGCGGCGCGCGCCGGCGGGCAGCACCTCGACCGCATAGTTGTCCGCGAGGTCGCGGGTGACCCGGACCTCGCAGACGGCTCCCTGGATCGTCGCGGTGGCCTGCATGCTCTCCTCAGTCTATCGCCGGCGGTAGGTGGCCAGCGGCACGATCACCGCGATGGCCACCAGCCCGGCGAGGGCGATCTTCTTGTAGCCGAAAGCGGCGGCGCCGACAACGACGGAGAAGGCGAGCGCGAGCGACAGGAGCGCGGCCATGCGCGTCTCCACCCGCGACCTCGACTTCGCGCCCCGCAGCGAGGCGATCCGCCCCGCCGGCACCCAGGCCTGTGACCCCACCGCGCGGACGAGGTCGTCGGCGGTGACGAACCCCTGCTCGTAGAGGCGGCGCAATTCGACCATCGAGCCGAAGGTGAGCTGCCCGCCCGCGGACTTGACCTCGTACTTCACCGGGCCGATGTAGTGCGCGCGCGCCGGCCGCGTCAACCACGGCGGGGAAGGGCGCGCCTCCCGCGCCGGCCGCCTCAGCCCATCTCCGCCGCGATCGCCTCCGCCACGCGCAGGCCGTCTACCGCGGAGCTGACGATGCCGCCCGCCCAGCCGGCCCCCTCGCCGCAGGGATAGAGGCCGGGGAGCGCGTCCGACTGGAGGCCCGGCCCCCGCGCGATCCTCACCGGGCTCGACGTCCGGGTCTCGACGCCGACGAGCAGCGCCTCCTCCGTCACGAACCCCCGCATCTTCCGCTCGAACCCCTCGAGCGCCGCCCGCAGCCCCGCGCGGACCGCCTCGGGGAAGAGCGCCGAGAGGTCCGCGGCCGTAAGGCCCGGCCGGTAGCTCGACGCGGGCAACGCCCCCGCGCGGCTCCGGCCGGCCGCGAAGTCGGAGAGGCGCATCGCCGGCGCGCGGCACGCCCCGCCGCCGAGGCTCGCCGCGGCCTGCTCCCACTTGCGCTGCCAGGCGAGCCCCGCGAGCGGCCCCTCGAACCCCTCCCGCGCGAAGTCCTCGATCCCGACGGCGACGACGAGCCCCGCGTTCGCCCGCTTCCCGCCGCGCGCCGAGCTCGACATCCCGTTGGTGCACAGGAGCCCCGCCTCGGTCGGCGTCGGAACGATGACCCCCCCGGGGCACATGCAGAACGACCAGACGCCCCGCTTCTGGCCGTCCACCCGCGGGTTCTCGGCGAGGCGATAGTCCGCGGGCGGCAAGCCCTCCCGGCCGGCGGCCGCCCCGTACTGGATCCGGTCGACGAGCGCCTGGGGATGCTCGACGCGAAAGCCCGCGGCGAACGGCTTCGCCTGGAGCCCCCATCCGCGCCGCGCGAACAGCTCGAAGATCTCCCGCCCGCTCCCCCCCGGCGCGAGGATCACGCGGCTGGTCTCGATCGTGGCGCCGCCCGCGAGCCGGACGCCCGCGACGCGCCCGCGCGAGTCGAGCAGGAGATCCTCGACCCGCGTCGAGAAGCGGGCGGCGACGCCCCCGGCGGTCAGCCTCTCACGCAGCCCCTCGACCGCCGCGGGCAGCAGATCGCTCCCGACGTGCGGCTTCCCCTCGGTGAGGATCCGATCCAGCCCCTTCTCGCGGCCGTGGAGGGCGAAGGTCTCGACGACGTTGCGGACCAGGGGGTGGCCGATCCGGGTCCCGAGCTTGCCGTCCGTGTAGGCGCCCGCGCCCCCTTCGCCGAAGTTGAAGTTGCTCTCGGCGTCGAGCGTGCCGTCGCGCAGGAGCGCGGCGACGTCGAGCCGGCGCGGCGCCACGGGCTTGCCGCGATCGACGAGGATCGACGGGATCCCCCGCTCCAGGAGCCCGAGCGCGGCGAAGAGGCCGGCGGGGCCCGCGCCGACGATGACGGGCGGCGCGCCCCGCGGACGGACGGGCGCCGGCGGGAGGGGCGCGGGCTCGACGGGCACGACTCCCCTGGGCAGCGGCCCGACGCGGGCGTCGTCCGGCAGGCTCGCCTCGACGGCGAGGATCCAGCGCGGGTGGCCCTTCTTGCGCGCGTCGAGCGTCCTCCGGACGATCCGCGCGTCGCCGAGCCTCTCGGGCGAGACGCCGAGCCTCTCGGCGGCCCTCGCGAGGACCGCCGAGGTTGGTTCGTCGAGACCGGAGGGGAGATCGAGGACGCGCAGCCGCATGCGCTGCTCTTATCACGCGGCGCACGGACGCGGGCCCCACGCTCGTCGTTGACAACCGCTCCGTTTCTTCGGATTCTCCCGCCTCCTCAATGGACGACCCGATCCAGGTGAAGCTGCCGGATGGCAGCGTGAAGACCGCCCCCCGCGGGACGACCATCGCGCAATTCGTCGCGCAGTCCATCGGGCGCGGGCTCGCGAAGGCGGCGCTCGTCGCGCGCGTGGACGGCGCGCTCGTGGACCTCTCGCGCCGCCTCACGACGGACTGCGCGCTCGAGATCCTCACCGCGAAGAGCCCCGAGGCGCTCGAGGTCGCCCGCCACGACGCCGCCCACGTCGTCGCGAGCGTCGTGCAGCGCCTCTTCCCCGGCACGCAGGTGACGATCGGCCCGACGATCGAGGACGGCTTCTACTACGACTTCGCCCGGGACGAGCCGTTCACCCCCGAGGACCTCGCGCGGATCGAGCAGGGCGTCGCCGAGGAGATTCGGGCGGACGAGCCCTTCATCCGCGAGGAGGTCTCGCCCGAGGAGGCGATCCGCCTCTTCGCCGAGAAGGGCGAGACGTACAAGGTGGAGATCGTCCACGACATCGTCGCGCGCGGGGCGAAGACCCTGACGCTCTACCGGCACGGGGGCTGGGTGGACTTCTGCCTGGGGCCGCACGGCCCGTCGACCGGACGGATCGGGGTGGTGAAGCTGACGAGCGTGGCGGGCGCGTACTGGCGCGGCGACGCGAAGAACCCGATGCTCCAGCGGATCTACGGGACGGCGTTCTTCGACCGGGCGGCGCTCGCCGCCCACCTCGAGAGGATCGAGGAGGCGAAGCGGCGCGACCACCGGAAGCTCGGCAAAGAACTCGAGCTCTTCATGACCCACCCCTGGGCCCCGGGGGCCGCCTTCTGGCTCCCGAAGGGGACGCTCCTCTGGCAGACGCTCGCGGACTGCATGCGGCGGCTGCTCGCCGCCGAGGGCTACCTCGAGGTGAAGACCCCGCTCGTCTTCAACAAGGCCCTCTGGGAGAAGAGCGGCCACTGGGAGCACTACCGGCAGGCGATGTTCACCTTCGAGAGCGAGGAGCAGACCTTCTCGCTCAAGCCGATGAACTGCCCGAGCCACATGCTGATCTTCGGCCGGCGGCGGCGAAGCTACCGCGAGCTGCCGATGAGGCTCGCGACGCAGGACGTCCTCCACCGCAACGAGGCGTCGGGGACGCTCGGCGGGCTGACGCGGGTGCGGCAGTTCGCGCAGGACGACGCGCACGTCTTCCTCGCCGAGGAGCAGGTCGGCGAGGAGGTGGCGCGGATCATCGCGCTCGTCCGGCGCGTCTATGACGCCTTCGGCCTCGCGCAGACGGCCAAGCTCTCCACGCGGCCGAACGAGTTCGCGGGGGAGCCGGCGCTCTGGGACCGGGCCGAGGCGGCGCTCGCGGCCGCGCTCACCGCGCAGGGGATCGCGTTCACGACCGCGCCGGGCGAGGGGGCCTTCTACGGCCCGAAGATCGACTTCGACGTGACCGACTCGCTCGCCCGCCGCTGGCAGTGCGCCACGATCCAGCTCGACTTCTTCATGCCGCGCCGGTTCGAGCTCGCCTTCGTCGGGGAGGACAACGCCGAACACACGCCCGTCGCCATCCACCGGGCGATCTACGGCTCGTTCGAGCGGTTCCTCGCCATCCTGATCGAGCACTTCGGCGGTGCTTTCCCGCCGTGGCTCGCGCCCGTGCAGGCGCGGCTCGTGACCGTCGCCGACCGCTTCCTGCCCTACGCCCGGCAGGCCGCGGCGGCGATGCGGGGACGCTCCCTGCGCGTCGAGATCGACGAGGCCGAGGGGAAGCTCGGGGCGAAGATCCGGGAGGCGGAGATCGCGAAGGTCCCGTACATCGGGGTGATCGGGGAGAAGGAGCAGGCGGGCGGGGCGATCGCGGTCCGCCGCCACGGGGAGGGCGATCTCGGCGCGATGGCGCTCGCGGCCTTCATCGAGCGGCTCGTGGTCGAGACGAGGCCCCCGTTCGGCGCGCCGTGACGGAGCAGCCGGGGCCGTCGATTCAGCATGAGCATTCCCCGCGGGTCATGCGGAGCCGTACCGTGAACGGTTGCAAAAGGGGGGGCTCCTGACATCCCGCCCGTTGACATTCTCTGGGTAATCTCTATCCTACTGCGCGCCGTAAGGACATGAACCGGCGGCCGGCACGGGAACGGTCCCGCGCGCCAGGCCGCTTTTTTTGAAGGAGAGAAAGCCTATCCGAGACGCCAGAACGAACCGCCGTATCCGTGCCCGAGAGGTCCGAGTGATCGGGAGCAACGGGGAGCAGCTCGGGATCCTGCCGACCGACGTCGCGCTGTCCACGGCCCAGAAGGCGGGCCTCGACCTCGTCGAGATCTCGCCGACCGCGCAGCCGCCGGTCTGCAAGATCATGAATTACGGCAAGTTCAAGTATGATGAGAAGAAGCGGGCGGCCCAGGCGAGGAAGAAGCAGGTCGTGGTCCAGGTCAAGGAGGTGAAGCTCCGCCCGAAGACCAACGAGCACGACTACGACTTCAAGCTCAAGGCCATCCGCCGGTTCATCGAGGAGGGCAACAAGTCGAAGGTGACGATCATGTTCCGGGGCCGCGAGATCGTCCACAAGGACATCGGACAGAAGATCCTGATGCGGGTCGTGGAGCATGTCCGCGACATCGCGGTGATCGAGCAGGTGCCGAGGATGGAGGGGCGGCAGATGTTCATGGTCATCGCGCCGAGCCCGAAGATGAAGGCGCGCCCCGCGGCCCCACCCTCGCCGGCGGGCAGACCGCCGGTCCCGCCGCGGCCGCCCGCGGCGGCGCCGGTGAGCCCGCTGGCCGCGCCGGCCAAGAGCTAGAACGGAGGAGACGACGTGGGATACAAACTGAAGACGAACGGGGGCGCGAAGAAGCGCTTCAAGATGCGCAAGAGCGGCCGGATCTCCCACAAGCAGCGGGGTGTCCGGCACAACGCCGGGTCGAAGAACCAGAAGCGCAAGCTCCGCCTGCGCGGGCAGGCCGGACTCAAGCTGCGGGACGAGAAGAAGGTGAAGGAGCTGTTCCCCTACTCCCGCTGAGGCGGACAAGGAGCGGACATGAGAGTCAAGCGAGGCGTCAAGGCGCGCCGGCGGCGCAATCGGGTATTGAAGCTGGCCAAGGGGTTCCGGGGCCGCAGGAAGAACTGCTACAAGCGGGCGAACCAGGCGGTGGAGCGGAGCCTCGACTTCGCGACCCGCGACCGGAGGGTGAAGAAGCGGGACCTGCGGGCGCTCTGGATCGTCCGGATCAACGCGGCCGCGCGGCTCATCGGGACGACCTACGGGAAGCTGATCCACGGGCTCTCGCGGGCGGGCGTGGCGATCGACCGGAAGATCATGGCCGACCTCGCGGTGCGCGACCCGAAGGGGTTCCAGGCCATCGCCGCCGTCGCGAAGGGCGCGGCCTGAGCTCCTGCTTGCGAGAATGCTCTCGCCGCGCAAAGATTTTGGGAGGCTCTTCCGGAGGCGAGGGGCGATGGGGGGAGCGGGGGGATCTGGGCTCCCCCAGCCGGCGGACCGCCGCCCGGCGGTCCGGAAGACGTAGCGCGGGCAAGCCCCTCGACCGCGTCGGGTCGCGGCGATGACGGCCCGTGCCACGCGCCGGCCCCACGACCTTCGGGGCCGGGGGCGCGGGGATGAACCGTTGGACCGAGCCCGGCCGCCCGGTCCCTCGTCCCACCAGCGCGCGCGATCCCCGTCCCCGCCTGATCCCGCCTCCCCCCGGGGCCCTCGATGGTGACCGCGGGTCAGCCGCAGCTCCTCCTCGGGGACCTCCTCGAGCGCGCGCGCCGGGAGATCCCGGCGGCGGGCGCGGATGAGCTGGAGGCGCAGCGGGTCCGGCTGCTCGGCAGGAAGGGCGAGCTGTCCGCGCTCCTGCGGGGGATGGGCGCGCTCCCTGCGGGCGAACGGCCGGCCGCCGGCGCGGCGGTCAACGCCGCCCGCGACGAGATCGAGGCGCTCCTCACGGCGCGGCGGGAGGCGATCCTCCGGGAGGCGCGCGCGGCGGAGCTGGGCGGGGCGCCGATCGACGTGACCCTGCCCGGCCGCCGGATCGCGGCGCGGGGCCGGCGCCACCCCGTCTCCGAGGCCCAGGACGATCTCGTCGAGATCCTCGCGCGCATGGGGTACGAGGTCGCCGAGGGGCCCGAGATCGAGCTGGACTACTACAACTTCGAGGCGCTCAACATGCCGCCGGACCATCCGGCCCGCGACATGCAGGACACCTTCTACGTCCGGCCGCCCGCCGGAGCGCGGACCGCGGGGCCCATCCTCCTGCGGACCCACACGAGCCCGGTCCAGATCCGGACCATGCTCGCCCGTCCGCCGCCCGTGCGCATCTGCTCACCGGGCAAGGTCTACCGGCGGGACGACGACCCGACCCACAGCCCGATGTTCCACCAGATCGAGGTCCTCTGCGTCGACCGGGACATCACGTTCGGCCACCTCGCCGGGACGCTCGATGCCTTCGTGCGGGGCTTCTTCGGCGAGGACTTCCGCGTGCGGCTGCGGCCGAGCTACTTCCCGTTCGTCGAGCCAGGGGCGGAGGTGGACGTGACCTGCACGTTCTGTCTCGGGAAGGGCTGCCGGACCTGCAAGGGGAGCGGGTTCGTCGAGGTGCTCGGCGCGGGGCTCGTCCACCCGCGCGTGCTGCGGGCCGTCGGCTACGATCCTGAGGAGGTCTCGGGGTTCGCCTTCGGCTGCGGCATCGACCGGCTGGCGATGCTCCGCTCGGGAATCGACGACCTGCGCCTCTTCTTCGAGAACGACCTGCGCTTCCTGGAGCAGGCGTAACGTGCGGATCTCGCTCGCCTGGCTCGCGGATCTCGTCGCGCTGCCGCCCGCCGCGGAGCTCGCGGAGGGGCTGACCTTCGCGGGGCTCGAGGTCGAGCGGATCGAGGAGGTCGGGGACGACACGGTCTTCGAGATCAACGTCACGCCCAACCGCGCCGACTGCCTCTCGCACCTCGGCATCGCGCGCGAGGTCTCGGCGCGGATCGGCGCCCCGCTGCGCGCGCCGCCGCGCGGGTCCCTCCCGCGGGCTTTTCCGGGACCCCAGCAGGCCCTCTCCGCCGGCAGGGGAGGGGATCTCCTTCCCCGCGCTCCAGCAGGAGCGTCCCCCGTCTCTCGGGGCGCGGGCGACGGGGCCGGGGAAGCGGGGCCCGGGAGCTTGCCGGCGTGGCTCGCGCGCGTCCCCGCGCCCCCGCGCATCGACGCGCCCGACCGGTGCGGCCGCTACCTCGGCCAGGCGATCGCGGCGCCGGGGAAGGGCGCCTTCGCGGCGCCGTCCCCTCCCTGGATGCAGGCGAGGCTCGCCGCCTGCGGGGTGAGGCCGATCGGCCTCGCCGTCGACGTGACCAACTACGTGATGCTGGAGCTGGGGCAGCCGCTCCACGCCTTCGACCTCTCGGCCGTGCAAGCCATCGTCGTGAGGACCTCGCGCGAGGGGGAGCGGCTCCGGACCCTCGACGGGAACGCCCCGCGGCTCGTCCCCGGGGACCTCCTCATCTGCGACGGAGAGCGGCCGATCGCGCTCGCCGGGGTGATGGGCGGGGAAGCGAGCGCCGTGACGGAGGAGAGCTCTGCGCTCTACCTCGAGGCGGCGTGGTTCGCGCCGGAGGGGATCCGGCGGACGGCGCGGCGGCTCTCCCTGCACACGGAGTCCTCCCACCGGTTCGAGCGCGGCGTGGATCCGAAGCTCCCGGAGAGGGCGCTCGAGCGGGCGGTGCGGCTGCTCTTCGGGGCGGTGGCCGGCCTCACCGCCGCCCCGCCCCAGGCGGCCGAGGGGAGGCTGCCTTCGCGCCGGCCGGTCGTGCTCCGCTTCGCGCGCGTGGGGCGGCTGCTCGGCGCCGAGGTCCCGGCCGAGGAGTCGAGACGATGGCTCGGCGCGCTCGGCTTCGTGGAGGAGCGGCGCGACGAGCGCGAGGTCGAGCTCGCCGTCCCGAGCTGGCGGTTCGACGTCGACGGCGAGGTCGATCTCGTCGAGGAGATCGCGCGGCTCCGTGGCTACGACCGGATCGCGCCGTCGCTCCCGGGGAGCGGGAGGCCGCCCGCCGCCCCGGCCTGGCAGCGGCCGCTCGCCCTCGCGCGCGCCGTCTTCTCGGCCCATGGCTTCCACGAGGCCGTCCACTACAGCTTCGTCTCGCGGGGGGACGGCGACCCCGCCGCCCCGGTCGAGCTCGAAAACCCGTTGGGGGACGAGCAGGCGGCGCTGCGCGGCTCGCTCCTGCCCGGCCTCTGCGGGAGCCTCCGGCGTGCCCTCGCGCACCTGCCGCAGGTGGCGGGGCGTCCGCCTGCGGTCCGCCTCTACGAGAGCGGGCGGACCTACGGCTGGCCGGCGGCCGATGAACGGACCACGGGGCCGGCCAGGGAGCGATGGAGGCTCTCCTGCCTCGCCTACGGGCCCCGGAGCCCGGTGGACTGGGGGCGCGGGCGGGGCGGGGAGCCGGTCGATTTCTTCGACATGAAGGGGCTCGTGGAGGGGCTGGCCGAGGCGCTGGGGCTGCCCGCCGCCTTCGCCCCCTCCGCGTCGCCCTGGCTCCACCCCCGCCAGGCGGCGAGCCTGACGATCGGCGGCCGGGAGGCTGGCGTGCTCGGCGAGCTCCACCCGGACCTGGCCGAGCGGTTCGAGCTGCCGCGGGGCGTCTTCGTCGCGGAGCTCTCGGCGGATCTGCTGCTGGCGGCGTATCGCCCCCCGCGCTTCTCGGGCGTCCCGAAGTTCCCGGCGGTCCTGCGCGATCTCGCGCTCGTGGTCGCCGGGGACGTGACCGCGGCCCAGGTCGAGGCGGCGCTGCGGGAGGCGGGCGGGGCGCTGCTCGAGGCGGCCGTGCTCTTCGACCTGTACGCCGGGCCGCCCCTGCCGGAGGGCCACCGGAGCCTCGCGTACTCGCTCCGCTTCCGCGCGGCGGATCGGACGCTCACCGACGCGGAGGTCGCGGCGGTCCACGCGGCCATCGTCGCCGCCGCGCGGGAGAAGCTCGGCGCGCGGCTGCGCGGTTGATTGACAGCCCGGGCGGCGGCCGGGGAGGATGGCGCCATGGCGCTGGAAGGCAAGGCCCAGGTGCTGGCGCGCTGCGCGCTCTTCGAGGACTTCACGCCGACCGGCCTCGCCATCTTCGCCGGGATCGTGGGCGAACGTCCCGTGCCGGCGGGCGCGCCGCTCTTCGTCGAGGGGATGGCCTCCGACGCGCTCTACGTCGTGGAGTCGGGCGAGCTGCGCGTCGAGATGAGGGACGCACAGGGGGGGCAGACCGAGCTGGGGCGGATCGGCCCCAACGAGACCCTGGGGCAGATGGCGCTGCTCCAGCCGGGCGGCGTGCGGCTCGTCACCGCCATCGCCGCCGAGCCGACCGTCGTCCTCGAGCTTCGGGCGCGGGACTTCACGCGGCTCCAGGCGGAGAAGCCGCAGGCCTGCGTGAAGCTCATGAGGGCGATCGCCCAGCAGCTCGGCCGCGCCCTCGGCGACAGCCGCGACGCGATCGCGCGGGCGGCGCAGAGCTCCGCCCCCCGGGGCTGACCGCTCTCTTCCTCTCCCGCTCCGTAAAGAGCGGGTCGGCTCCACCGCCTCCTGCTTGCCCGGCGGGGGTGAAGCCTCTATAGTCCGCGCGCTGAAATCTCTGATCGCTCCGAGGTCTGCCATGCGTGTCGCTCTCGCGTCGTTCGGCTCTCTCGCCCTGGCCCTGGTGGCCTGTCAGAAGTCCCCGCCCGCGCCGCCGCCGGCCCCCGCGCCTCCCGCCGCGAAGCCGGCCGCCCCGCCGGACGTGACCGCCTCGATCGCCGGGACGAGCGATCCCGAGTGTGTCGGACCCCTGACGTCCGCGCCGCCGCAGACCCTCTCCGCCGGCGGCCGCTCGTGGACGATCGCGGGCTACAAGCTCGTCCTCGACGTGCCGGCCGGCGCGCCGGTGACCGTCGGCGTCGTCGCCAACGCCGACGAGGCGAGCCCCGAGAACCTCGCGGCGCTCGGCGCCTACGAGGCCTTCTTCAAGGCGAACGGCGCCCAGGTCATCGTCGTGGACGGCGACAGCGGCGACACGGCGGCGGCCATCCAGGGCGTCCTCGGCTCGCTCGCGAAGGGCGGCGTGCCCGTGCTCGCGCAGATCGGCAACCGCGAGCCCAAGGGCGCGTTCCTCGCCGGCGTGGCCGCGGCGGCCAAGGAGTTTCCGAACGTCTTCAACGCGAGCCGGATCCGCGAGGTCGACGTGGGCGACGTGAAGCTCCTCACGCTGCCCGGCTACCATGACCCGCGCTACCTCCTGGCGGGCAAGGACGGCTGCCTCTACCATCGCGACGATGTCCAGGCGCTCGCGACCCTCGCCAAGGGGCTCACGGGGAGCCTCGTGCTCGTCTCGCACGGCCCGCCGAAGGGCGAGGGGCCGGCCGCGCTCGACCGGGTCGAGAGTCCCGCGGCCAACGTGGGCGACCCCAACCTCACGACCCTCCTCGCCTCCGCGCATATCCCCTTCGGGATCTTCGCGAACATCATCGAGGCCGGCGGAAAGGCGACGGACCTCCATGGCGACAAGACGATCCCACCGGGGACCTGGGCGAGCGAGCTCTACCTGAACCCGGGCGCCGGCGACACCGTCCCGTGGGCGATGAACGACGGCAGCCGCGCGAAGGGGATGGCGGCCGTCCTCTCCTTCAAGGGCGGGCAGGCGTCCTACCAGATCCTCCGCCTCGGCGGCGCGGCCCCCGCCGCGGCTCCCGCCCCGACGGCGGCGAAGTAGGGCGCGCCCGGCTACTCCGAGCCGGTCTGGCGCCGCCGGACGGGGAGCGCCTCCGCCGCCGCGCCGTTCTCCGGGGCGGCGGGCGACGCCTCGGCCGTCTCTCCGTTGCGCCGCCAGAAGAAGACGAAGATCGCGGCGCCCACCAGGGCGGCGAGCCCGAACACCACCCAGCGGGTCCTCTCGACCCAGACGAGCGAGGCGGCGAGGTGGCGTCCGAAGCCGCGGCCCGTCAGGATCCAGAAGGGGGCCGAGACGCAGGCGGCCACCGCGTCGAAGAGGAGGAATTTCCAGAGGTTCATGGAGATCCCGCCGGCGGTGAAGAAGGTGACCACGCGGATGCCGGGCAGGAAGCGGGCCGCGAAGACGATGCCCTCGCCGTGCCGGGCGAACTGACCCTCGACCTTCTGCAGCTTCGCGTCGGTCAGGTGGCGATGGAGCCAGTGCGTGTGGGCGATCCGCTGGGCGTAGCGGCGACCGGCCCCGAAGACGAGGAGATCGCCGCCGAGGATGCCCGTGAGGGCGCAGCCGAGCATCACCCAGAGGTTCGCGTAGCCGGCGTAGATGAGGTAGCCGCCCGTGACGAGCGCCACGTCCTCGGGCAGCGGCAGCCCGAGGCCGCAGGCGATGAGGAGGCCGAAGACCAGCGGGTAGGCGAGCGCCCCGTGCGTGATGAGCATCTGGCGGATGAACAGGCTCAAGGTTCTCTTGTCCTCATCGGCGGCGGGGCCCCGCCGCCGCCTCTTCGCCCGGGCCGACCTTGCGGGCGTCCAGCGTTCCCAGGGCGGTGGCGGTCCGTTCCAGCGCCGAGCCCTCGCCGCCGCCGGGCGGCTCCCGGAGCGTCCGGTCCAGCTCGGCGGTGAGCCAACAGCCCGACTTCACGGCGCCGGCCAGCTCCTCGTCGCGCTCGGCCGGCAGCGCCTCGGCCGCGACCGCGAGCGAGAAGCAGCGCGTCAGGTACTGGGCGGGCGAGAGCGCCCCGTCGGGCAGGCCGAGCCGCCGCACGTGCTCCACGAGCTCCGGCAGCCCCTTGACGGCCGCCGCCCGTTCGCCGAGGAGCGGCCCCGCGCGGACGCTCGCGTAGGCGGCCATCACCGCGCGCAGGTCGTCCGGGTCGCCGCCCGCCCCGGGGCCGACCACGAGCACGCTCCCCGCGCCCCACCGGACGCCGTAGCCGAGCCCGGCGCCGTCGAGGAGGTTCACGACCACCGTTGGCGGCGGCGGCTTCTCGGCGTGTGGGCTCTCGAGCATCCGATCGGCCTGCGCGAACGCGGCGTCCAGCCGGGGAAGGTAACCCTTCAAGGCGGCGCGGTATTGCGGCAGCGTCTCGGCGTACAACCGGTCCAGCTTCCCCTCGGCCCACCAGCGCGCGAGCAGGGTCTCGAAGCCCGCGAGCGGCGCGCTCTCGGAGGGCACCGCCCCCCGGGCGAAGGTGGGCGCGGGCCCCAGGGCGACGGCGTAGGCCACGTACGCCCGCCGCGGCAGCGGGTGGGCATCCATGAACGCCTGGAAGAGCCCGGCCAGCTCCGGCGACATCGTGGCCCTCTGCCGGACGGTCGCGCGCGCGGCGGAGAGCTCCGGCCTGGGGATCGGATCGCGGCGCGCCAGCGGGCCGGCGTCGTAGCCCAGGGCGTTCCAGGCCGAGAACAGGGCGAAGATCCGCGTGTCCGCCGACAGCTCGATCCCCTGATCGGAGATCAGGCTCGCGTACCAGTCGGGCGCCAGCTCGGCCCGCCCCTGCCTCGCCGAGGCCATCAGGGCGAGGAGGGCGGCGGCGGCGATCGTCTTGCGGGTCGTGGCCATCACGGTTGTTCGTTCCACCTCACGCGGGAGAAGCTCGGTACAAAGTTCGCCCGTCTCCGGCGCGGGCCTCCTCGGCCTGCCCGCCGTCGACGAGGCGATCGAGCAGGGTGGCGGCGGTCTCCTCGTCGCTGCCGATGAGCCCGGCGATCTCCTCCGCCGTCCTCCACTCGCCCCCGGCCAGGGCGTCGGCCGCCGCGCTCGCGAGCCGCTGCGCGCGGGCGCGGGGATCGGACGGACCGGTCCCGGGAGCAGGCCGGGCGGCGGGCCTTGCCTCCGCCTCGGCGATCCCGTCCTCGGGCGGGCCCATCGCGAGCTCCGGCACGGGGTCGAGCGCGTATTGGTCGGCGAGCCACTTGTAGGCGAGCCCCACCGTGCCGACGACCAGGAGCAGCAACGCGGCGTAGTAGACGACCTCGTGGAAGAGCTCGCCGCTCTTCTCCCGGGTCTCGGCGTAGGTCTGCGGAGGTCCTGCCTGCCGCAGCGGGGGCGCCGGCGCGAGCCCCTGGACCTCGACGGGGGCGGGCGGCGGCGTGACCCGCGAGGGCGGCGGCTTCACCGCGTCGGGGAAGGCGGTGATCTTCAGGTCTCCGGCCCGGACGATCACGGACGGGTCCGAGGCCGCGGCGGGCACGGCCGCGACGAGCGCGGCGATGAGGGCGATCCCTCGCATCCGGGGAATGTTACCATGCCGGGCGTCGTGCGTCTCTTCCTCCGTGCTCTCGGCAACCTCGCCGCCGCCGCCTCCTGGCCTGCCCGTGCCCTCGTCCACCTGCTTCTCGGGCGCCGCCCGCCCGCCTGGGTCGTCGTCCGGCTCGACGGGCCGCTCGACGACTTCGCCGGCCGTCTCCCCCGGGGGCTCCTTCGCCTCGGCCGCGGGCCCCGGGGCCGCGTGCTGTCCGACCTTCGCGAGGTCTTCGAACGAGTCGCCCGGGCCCGATCGTGCCGCGGCCTCGTCCTGCGCGCCGGCGCCGTCGAAGCGAGCCAGGCGCGCCTGGACGCGCTCTCCGCCCTCGTCGCCTCGCTGCGCGCGGCCGGCAAGCAGGTGGTCGTGTACGCGGACAACCTCCCGGCGCGGCTGTACGCCGCGCTCTGCGGCGCGACCCGCCTGCACCTGCCCCCCGGGGGGAGCCTCGATCTCACCGGCGTCGCGATCGAGCTGACGGCCGCCGGCGCCGCGCTCGCCGCCGCGGGGATCCGCCCCGAGTTCATTCGCCGCGAGGCCCACAAGACGGCGCCCGAGCTCTTCACCGCGTTCGCCCCGACCGCGATCCAGCGGGAGACGGCTGCCGCCCTCCTCGACGAGGCCGCCGCCGCGCTCACCCAGCGGCTTGCCGGCCGGGGCCTGACGGCGGCCGAGGCAAGCGCGCGGATCGACGGCGGTCCTTACCTCGGGCGGCAGGCCGCGGCGGCCGGGCTCATCGATTCCGCGATCTACTACGACGAGCTGGTGGCCGAGCTGGTCCGGGACTCGGGCCATTCCCGGCTCCCGTTCTTCCACGCGAGGCTCCGCGACCCGGCCGGTCGCGGGGGCCCGGGGACGTCGCCCGGGCGCGGGGCTGCGGCCTCCCGCCGCGGCCTCTCCCGCGGCGAGCCTTCCCTCCCCTCCGAACGCGCGCTCGAGCGCGGCCGCGTCGCCCCCCTGGGCCTCCGCCCGCTCCGCCCGCCCCCGGAGGTCGCGATCGTCCCGTTGCGCGGCCTCATCCGTGAGGGCAAGAGCGCGCGTCTCCCCTCGGGCCGCTTCTGTGGATCCGAGTCCATCGCGGCCGCGCTCGCCCGCGCGCGGGGCGACCGGCGGATCCGCGCGGTGGTGCTCTACGTCGACTCCCGCGGGGGCTCGGCCGCGGCCTCCGACCTCATCTGGCACGAGGTCACGCGCACGGGGAGGCAGAAGCCGGTCGTCGCCTACGTGGACTCGGTCGCGGCGAGCGGCGGCTACTTCGCGGCCTGCGGGGCCTCCCGCATCGTCGCCGCGCCCCTGTCGATCGTCGGCTCGATCGGCGTCTTCTGGGGGCGCTTCGAGATCTCGGGCGCGCTCGCGAAGCTCGGCATCCGGCGTGAGGTCATGACGCGCGGCGCGAGCGGGGGGCTCGCCCACCCGCTCCGGCCGATGACCGCTCCGGAGGCGGCCGCGGCGAATCGGCTCGTGGAGGCCATCTACGCGGACTTCCTCGGGGCCGTCGCCGCCGGGCGCGCGAAGAGCGTCGCCGAGATCCGCCCCCTCGCGGGCGGCCGCATCTACACGGGCGCCAGGGCCCTCGCCGCGGGGCTCGTCGACGCGACCGGCGGCTTCACGGACGCGGTCCGCGCGGCCGCCTCCGCCGCCGGCCTCCCCGAGGCGCCGCCCAGGCTGCGCGTCTTCGCGGACAAGCCCGCCGGGGGGCTCCTCTCGGGGTTCGCCGCGCTCGGCGACGCGCTGGGCCCGAGGGTCTTCGCGTACTACCCCGGCCCGGCGTGGGGCGGGTAGCGGGTGACCGTCGACGAGGCGTCGCGTAAAGCACCTCCCCCCAAGTCGTTTGGAGGGTGGCAAGCCCCCCCCCCTTCGCA
>JAKAPL010000095.1 GCA_021807105.1 Myxococcales bacterium
CTTTGAACCCGTCTTATTCACGGTACGGCGTAGCGAGGCGTTTTTAGACCGCGAGCCGAGAAGGGCAAGCGGGAGCGACGACCGACGAGGCGTCGCGTAAAGCACCTCCCCCCGAAGTCGTTTGGAGGGTGGCAAGCCCCCCGCGAGGAGGTACGGAGCGAGCACACCCCCCCATGTCGTTGTAGGGGTGGCAAGCCCCCCCTTCGGGAGGCGCGGGATCGGACCCCCAGCAGCCGGACCGTGAATCAGACGGGTTGAACGCACGCATTCGCCCCAGGATCGATTATTTCAGTTCGGGTGGGGGTGAGGAGGACCCGTGAAACTGACGATTTGGGCTTTCCCCCGACAGCCTCGTAGCGGCGCACCTGCGGCCCACGCCGCGACGACGGGAGGGACGGACCTTCGGGTCCTCGATTGGTTACGGGCTGTTGCGCGATCTCGGCGTGCCTCGCCGGGGCAGCAACCCTCCGCGGCAGCCGGCGAAGATGGCCGGGGCTGCTCCGAAGAAGCGAGAGGAGCCACGCTGCTTCTTCGACGGGTCCGTTTTCTTGACCGATCGCGCTCCAGGGCTACTGTGGTCCGTAGTCCTATTGGAGGAGCCGACATGGAAAAGCCCCGGCAACACCCACGCGTGGCCTCGCCGGCCGAGGTCCTCGTCCATTCCGGCGAGATCCAGCTCCACTGCAGGGCGCGCGACCTCTCCATGGCCGGCTGCTTCGTCGAGACGCTACGAGCCGTCGAGAGCGACACGGTGAGCCTCGTGTTCGTGGTCCCCGCGGGAGGGGAGGCGGTGACTTGCGACGCCCGCATCGTGCGGCGCGAGCGAGGCGGCCTCGCGGTCCGATTCCTCGGGCTCGACTGGGGCGCGCTCTTTGGCCTCGCCCGGCTCGTCTCACCGGGCCTCGCCTGATCCCATGCAGCGGGGGGCAGGACGGGATCCAAGGCCTGCCGGAACGCTCGGACGGCGCGAAGATCCCTGGCCGGCGATCAGCGCTTCACGGGCGTGCCGGCCGTGCCCGGGACGGCAAGCGCGCGGACGAGGTGCCCCTTCTCGCAGTTGCGCGCCCCCGTCCGCCCCTCGCGCGCGAGCTCGATCAGCACCTTCCGGCAGCAGGCAGGCTGGGCGGCGTACCTCTCGTTGAGGATCTTCTCGACCGTGTCCATGGCCGCCTTGGCTAAGCCGCCGGCGCGGCCGCCGCGGGCGTGGGCTTCGCCCCGGCCTTGCCCGCCCCGGGCGCGTGGACCTCGCAGCGGCCGTGGAGGACGGCGGGCTTGCGACAGTCGGCGGCCGAGCAGGTCTTGTAACGCCCATGCGGCAGCTCCCCGTGGCGCCACTTCTTGTAATGGAAGAAACAGTAGCCCTTGGCACGGTAACCGCGCTTGCAGCCGGCGACGGTGCAGGTCTTCTTGCCCGCCGCCTTGGCGGCGGGGGAACTCTTCTTGCGGGGGGGACTCTTCGTCTCGGCGGTTGCCATCGGGGGTAACGGCTCCTTAGGTTCGTGGAGGAGCCGTTTTCTAGACCAGCCCGTCCGCGTTGGCAAGGGAAGGCACGGACCGGGGGCCCTCGCTCCGGGCAAGACCGACCGCGGCAAACGCTCCTCTCCCTCTCACGTATCGCGGGAGCGGACCCCGCGGAGCGCAAGCCCCATGAGAGCCAGGAAGCTGGTGTGAAATGGCTGCCTAACGCGAAAACCGATCCCTTCGCTGTGACGGGCGGCCTCGTCGCTTCGCGGGTCAACGTACTGGTACTGCAAAGAGTACGTTTGACGCTGCTCACTCCTCGGGCGCCCGTCTCGCCTTAGGTCTCGGCTTTCGTGCGAGGGCACCCGTTGGACGCCAGCCTCCTAGAGCTTGCGGACATTCGCCGCCTGGAGCCCCTTCGGCCCCTGGACGATGTCGAACTCCACGAGGTCGCCTTCGGCGAGGCTGCGGAAGCCTTCCATCTGGATCGCCGTATGGTGGACGAACACGTCGTCTCCGTCCTCGCGCGAAATGAACCCGAATCCCTTGCCGTCGTTGAACCACTTGATCTTGCCGCGTGCCACGCTCGACCTCCGGTACCTTTCCTTGGGCCCCAAAGACCCTCTGGGGTTTCCAGGAAACCTCGTCTATTCTAACCGGTATGCACGCGAAGCGGAAGTCGGAATCGCGGAGCGAGCCGCCGCCCTCCCCGACCGCCGAGGAAGAGGTCGACCTGTTCCGGAGAGTGATGGCCGGCGTCACGCCCCTGCCCCCCGGCCCCCGCCGGGTTCCTCCCGCGCCACCGCCCAGATCAGCCAGGCAAGTCCCAGCCGTCCAGGCTACCGGGGAGGCGGGCTTTTGCGTCGAAGCCTGGGGGGAGTCGCTCGAAGGTTCGGTCGCGGACCTCGACGGCCGGACCCGACGCCGCCTGCGGCGAGGCGACTATTCGATCGAGGGGACGCTCGACCTCCACGGTCAGACGATGGGAGAGGCGCGCGAGAGCCTCGCCGGCTTCCTTGCCGCCGAGCGGAGCCTCGGCCACCGCTGCGTCCTCATCGTCCACGGCCGCGGCCACGGCGACGGTCCGGTGATCAAGCCGAGGCTTCCCGAATGGCTCGCCCACGCCCCGGTGCTCGCCTTCTGCACCGCGAGGCCCCACGACGGGGGCTACGGCGCGGTCTACGTCCTCCTGCGCCGGTGATCCCCGCCGCGGTTCGCCGCAGACGCGGCTTGCCCGGCGCCATCACCCGCCGCCCGCGCGCCGGAGGAGGTCGGGCGGCAGATCGAAGTGTTCCCCGAGGAGTTGGTCTCCTCGGGGGCGATCGCCCCGGCGTGCGGCGTCGATCATCCGGGTGAGCGGCTCGCCCCGGACGTCGGGCAGGAACAGGCGAAGCAGGTACTCACGATCGAGGTCCGGCGTCGTCCGCGTGTTGCCGTCGAAGGCGACCTTCTCGAGGAAGTACGCACCCAGGGCCGAGTTCAGCACGAGCAACGCGAGCCAGCGGGCCGCCTCGTCTTCGATCCGGACGACGAGCGCCGTGTCCACCGCGCGCAAGTCCCCGGCCAGGTCGAGCGCGGCTCGTGTGACGAGGTGGTGCGGGTGGACCTTGCGGGAGACGCGGCGCTGGGCGAGGATCTTGACGCCCTCCTGCCGGCCGGCCCTCTCGGCCACCGCGCGGGCCACGCCCTCGGGCAGCGTGCGGGGCTCCCCGGTGAAGGCGTAGTGGTCGATCTCCCGGCGGCCGATCCAGCGGCTCTCCCCGTTCCGGGCGGGGCTGAGGTGGCGCTGGACGATCAGGCCGCGGAAGACCCGGGGATGCGCCGAGGCGAGCGGAACCGAACGCCGCTCCACGGCGGCGACGACGCGGCGGGCGAGCCGGTCCATCGAGACCGCGAGCGTCGGACCTCGCGACAGGATCGCCGGGACCTCGTGGCGCGGGACGAGCCCCGTGGGGCCGGCGGCACGGACGCGGACCACGTGCCCAATGGCCGCCGGCGCGCGCCGGAAGACCAGCCCGATCTGCTCCATCCCCACGTCGATCGTCCGGTGGATCTCGACCACCTGTTCGATCCGTCCCTCGCGCCAGAGGAGATCTCGCACCGGCCGCCAGCGGGCGATGTAGGCAAGCGGCCGCGGCAGGACGAAGCAGAGGACGCCGTCCGGAGCGAGGCTCTCGACCGCGCGGGCGAGGAAGCCGGCGGCGAGGTTTCTCGCCGGGAGCGGGAGACCGCGCGGCGCGGCGGCGAACGGCGGATTGCCGGCGACGATGTCGTGGCGCCGCCAGACGGCCGGCGCCGCGTCCGCGAGCGCGTCCCCGACGACGGCCCGGACCCGGACGCCGCCCACCTGCTCGGCGAGCCCGCGCGCGATCTCGACCGCGGACGGATCGCGATCGGCGAGGGTCAGCTCGGACCCGGGCCGTTCCCGGAGCGCCTGGGCGAGCGGGACGGCGAACGCGCCCGCGCCGCACGCCGGCTCGCAGGCCGAGAGCGGGCGACCCGCGGGGACCTCGGCAAACGCGGCGTCCACGAGCTGTGCGGCGAGGTCGGCGGGCGTATAGAAGACGCCGTGCCGGCGACGCTCGCCGGCCGGGAGCGTCGCGAGATGCTTGGCGCCGGCGGCGTCCACCGCCGCGAGCAACGACGCGACGGGAGCCGTCAAGGCCGACCACCGCCCGAGGCGCCGGCCATGCTCGCGGCGAGCCGGAGCGCCTCGACGAAGCTCGTCGGGTCCGCGATCCCGCGGCCAGCGATGTCATAGGCGACCCCATGGTCGGGCGAGGTGCGGGGCAGCGGCAAGCCGAGGGTCACATTGACCGCGCGCTCGAAATCCACGGCCTTGAGCGGCCCGAGCCCCTGGTCGTGGTTCATCGCCAGGATCGCGTCCCAGCGCCGGCTGCGCACGGCGCGCGCGAAGAGCGAATCCGCCGGGAACGGGCCCTCGGCGTCGATCCCGGCACGCCGAGCGCGGCGGATGGCCGGCGCGATGACCGCGGTCTCCTCCCGGCCGAGCAGGCCCCCTTCTCCGGCGTGTGGGTTCACCCCGCAGACCGCGATGCGCGGCTGGCGGGCGCCGAAGAAGCGGCGCAAGCCCCGGTCGAGCAGCGCGAGGTCGGCGGCGACCCCCCCGGTGGACAGCAGGCCGCAGACCCGCGACAGCGGCACGTGGACCGTCGCGAGCGCGACCCGCAGCGTCGGTCCGGCGAGCAGCATCAAGACCCGTCTCGCGCCGAGGCGATCGGCGAGCCAGCCGGTGTGGCCGGTGAAGCCGGGGGCCGAGCGGGCGATGAGAGCCTTGTTCACCGGGCCGGTGCACAGGGCGTCGATCCGCCGGCCCCGCGCCGCTTCCACGGCGGCCACGAGGCAGGCGAACGGAAGGGCGCCGCCTCCACGCGGCGGATGCCCGAAGGCAAACCGGCCGGAGATTCTTCCGATCGGGACGATCTCGAGATCCGCGGGCAGGCGCACGTGCCGGAGGGCGGCACCCCGGGACAGGACGGCCGCGTCGCCGAAGACGAGCAACCGGCAGGCCCGCCGCACCGACGGCCGCGCCGCGGCCTCGGCGAGCAGTTCGGGGCCCACCCCCCACGGGTCGCCCATCGTCACCCCTACCGTCGGCCGAGACATGGTTTCAGCGAGGGCGACCATCGGCGACGGGGGCCCCGGGGCCCCAACGAAGGCCACAAAGCCGGAGCAACCGTTCACCGCCCGGGAAGGCAATGCCCCCAGGAGGCTCGTGTGAAATGGGTGCCGTCGCGAGAAAACCGAGACCTAAGGCGAGACGGGCGCCCGAGGAGTGAACCGCGTCAAACGTGCTCTTTCCAGTACGTTTTGCAGCGAAGCGACGAGGCCGCCCGTCGCGAGCGAAGGGATCGGCTTTCGCAGCAGGCAGCCATTTCACACCAGCCTCCTAGGGAGACCAGGAAGACAGGAGGCAGGGATCGGCTGCTCTTCCCCTGCCTTCATGGCTTCCACGAGCACCGGTCGCGGGGAACGCGGATCCGACCCGCAAACGGTTACAAACCGGAGACGGTCTGCCTGGAGCCCCGCGCGTCCTCCTGCCTTCATCAGAGATCCTCTTGCCACGTTGGAGACCCTCTGGCCACCGGGGGAGGCGAGTCAGCGCGGCTTCAGCTCCGGCACGTCGATCTGGATCGAGGCGTCCTTGCGCAGGCCCTTGAGGTAATCCGCGGTGAGCCGCTCGGTCTCCTGCTGGGTGAGCTTCTGGCGGATCTGCTCTTTCACCTTGTCGAGGGGGGGGGGCGCCGCCCGGCGTCGGCCCGTGACCTCGATCACGTGGTAGCCGAACTGGGTCAAGACCGGGTCGCTGACCGCGCCCTCCGGGAGGGCGAAGGCGGCTCTCTCGAACTCGGGGACCATCACCCCGCGCTTGAACCAACCGAGATCTCCACCGTCCTGCGCCGAGGGCCCCTCGCTGTACTTGCGCGCGAGCTCGGCGAAGTCCTCGCCCGCCCGCGCCCGCTGGGAGAGCGCCTGCGCCCGGTCGAGAGCCTGCTCGCGTTCGGCGTTGCCCGCCCCCTTCTTGACCGCGACCAGGATGTGCCGGGCGCGGACCTCCTCCTCGCCGCCCGAGGCGATGTACTCGCGCTGGTACTCGTCCTGGATCTCGGCGTCGGTCACCTTGAACTGCGATCGGACGCGGAGGTTGATGAGCTTCATCTTCTCGAGCTGGCGGCGCAGGGCGGCACGGTACGATTCGAGGGTCAGGCCCTCGTGGGCAAGCGCCTGGGCGAATTGCTGGTCGTCAGAGATGCCGTTGAGCCGCTTGACGTCCGCGACGGCCTTGTCGAGATCGTCGTCGCTGACCGTGACGTTGGCCGACTTGAGCTGTTCGGCGAGCAGCCGCTCGTCGATGAGCATCTGGAGCGTGGTCCTCAGGATTTCCCAGCGCCTCCGGGACATCTCCGGCTCGTCCGTCCCCTCGGCCGCGAGGCGGCGGATCTCCGGACCGGCGCGCCGCTCGACCTCGGAGAGGAGGATGGGGCTGTCGTCCACGACCGCGGCGATCCGATCGAGCACGCCCCCCTGCGCCGGGGCGACAGCGAAGAGGAGCGCGGGGAGCAGCGCGATCACTGGACCCTCGCCGCGGCCGCTTCGTCCACCGTCACGTGCCCCTTGGACGCGAGGTCGGCGAGAAAAGCGGCCTCGGCCAGCGCGTTCTTCTCCTCCCGCAGCGTCGCCTCGATCCGCGCGTGGGCCTCCGCCGGGGTCAGTGCGCCCGCCGGCCGGCGCTCGAGGACTCGGAACAGGTGGAACCCATAGCTCGACGGGATCACCTCCGAGAGCACCCCGACCGGCAGCCCGAAACAGACCTCCTCGAAGACCGGGGGCATCATGCCGTGACTGAACCAGCCGAGGTCGCCGCCCTCGCGGGCGTCAGGGGAGAGGCTGTGCTTCTTCGCCGCCTCCGCGAAGGAGAGCTTGCCGGCCTCGATGGCCGCCCGCAGCGCCTGGGCTTCCTCGTCGGTCTTGACGACGATCTGCTCGGCGTGGACCTGATCCGGCCGGGCGAGATCGGCGGCGTGCGTGGCCTCGTACCTCTCGATCTCCGGCTCAGTCACGACCACGCGGCTGAAGACCTCCCGCGTGAACAGCTTCTGGACGGTGAGCTGCTCTCGAAGCCGGGTTCGGAGGTCCACCGGCGAGATCTCCTCGTCGGCGAGCAGCTCGTCGAAGCTCGTCCCCGGGTAGTCGGCCCTCATGGACAGGAACTCCTTGTCGACCTCGACGTCGGTGGCAACGATCCCGTACCGACGCGCGACTTGGAGCAGCTCGGTCCGCTGGATCAGCCGGCGCAGCTCATCCTTCTGGTACGACCGCAGCTCCTCTTCGCTGCGCGGGCCGAGCCCTTCGCTCCCACGGCGAGACATCGCGAGGTCCTTGCGGAAGTCGAGGGCGGTGATCGCCTCCCCGTTCACCCGCGCGATCACGGCCGGCGTGCCCGGGGCGCCGCGCGGGCAGCCCGAAAGCAGCAGGCCGAGGACCGCGGTAAGACCCCGGCGCGGTCGCGGCATGGTAGGGAGGCGCGCGCCCCTGACAAGCCCCGTGAGGGTTCGCCGATTCGGGGCTTGCCCTCCAGGATTTCGATCCTGGGCGGTCGTCTGTACCTCACCGGACCATCTGGCCGCCGGGAGGCGGAGCCGAAGGCGGATGATACCCGGGCGGAAGCTGGCGAAGGCGCCGGCGATCCCAGGCTCCGGGGGGAGTCGCGGCGACCGGGGGCGCGACCGGGGTGCGCATGGGCATGCGGAGACCGGCGCCGTTGCCAGAGAGATCCGGCGCCGTGGCGTCGGCCTTGGCGAGTTCCGCATCGTCGACCGTGACATGAGCCTGCTCGCGGAGCTGCTGCACGTAGGTCTCGAAGGCCTTATTCTGGCGCTCGTGCCAGAGCCGACTCTGCAGCGCGGGCCGGGCCTGCTCGAAGGTCTCGGAGAGCGCCGCCTGCCGCCCGATGATCCGCACCAGGTAGGCGCCCCCCTTGCCCTCGACCACTCCGGACATCTCGTCCTGTCCGGTGAGCTTCGCCGCGGCGTCAGCGACCGCCTGGCCGTACGTCGCCGCGATCTCGGGTAGGGTCTGGAACTCGGTGTCGCCGTTGCGGGCTCGGGTGGCCGCGTCCAGCGAGTGGGCCGACGCGTAGGTGCCGAAGGCGGAGAGGTCGTGCTTCCTGGCGGCGGTGGCCAGCCTGTCGCGCGCCCGGGCGGCCTCCCGCGCGTCGGCGAGCTCGATGATCTGGAGGCGGAGCCGTTCGGGCTTCACGAACTCGTCGAGGTGCTGCTGGTAGTAGCCGCGCAGGTCGGCCTCCGGCAGGGCCTGGGCTCCCTCCTCGCCGAACTTGAGGTGAACGAGCTTCTGCACGATGAGCTTGTCGAGGGTCGAGACGACCTCCGGATCCTTGTCCAACCCTTCGTGGCGGGCCTCGTCGGCGAGCAGGCGGAACCGGATCATCCCGTCGAGGAACTCCTTCTTCCGATCGAGCGTCGTGTAGCGAGCGCGGATGAACGGCGATTGTTCCTTCAGATGCTGCTCGAACTGAGCGCGGGTGATGGCGCCTCCGCCGACGGTCGCGACGACCGGGCCGCCCCCGGTCGTGAAGGCGGGAGGCCCGGGGGCCTTGCAGCCGAGGAGCGAGGCCAAGCTCGCCCCCATCAGGATGTCGAGAACGCCGGTGCGCATGGGAAACTCCACGACCCGCGGCCGACCCGGCGGGGGGCCGCTCGTCCAGTCCGTGCTCCTCGAAAACTGCCGCCCCGGCCGCCGGATTCCTGGGCGCGGCAGAGAGAACCACAGCCCGCCGGCGGCTGCAAGCAGCCGCCGGCTAGCGAATCGGGTCGGCCTCGTCCTCGGGTCTGACCACCGAGTGGGTGATGGGATGGCGCACGTTCGGCTCCGGCGCGGGAACCGCCGCCGGAGCGGCCTGCGCCGTCTTGATCTTCTCGCGCCGCTTCTTGCGCGACCTGCGGTGGCGCCGGTGCGCCGTCGCGTGCTTCCGCGCTGGCGCGTGCCTGCGCGGCGGCGAGGCGAAGGCCGGGGAGGCCATCAGCACGGACACGAGCAGGACGGCGAGACGGAACATGGGCTACCTCCTGGTAACGTCCCCCTACCGATGCCCCCGGGCGATGGCGGGCCTCTCGGCGCCGCTGCCCTCCCCGCCCCCTTCCTCGTCCGGGTCGCGGGTCTCCACCGTCGCGCCCTCCCATGCCTGACCCTGGGCAAGCTTCCAGTCCTCCTTGATCGGGACGTCCCAGACAAACGTGGCGGGCAGCTCGTGCCCCTCGACCGTCCGCGTAACCGCCCCGAGCTGGATGTGCAGGTGCGTCGCCTCGTGGGGGAAGAGATCCAGGTAGTAGGTCCCCAGGACGACGTTGGCCGGGAACAGATCGACATAGTGGTCGGGGTCCGGAATCTTCACCTCCGGCTCGTCTCCGTGCATCTCGGCATGGAACTGCGCCGGTGCGTCGTCGGCCTTCTTCTTTCGGCCGAGCGGCACGGCCGGTTCGTCGCCGAGCAGGGTGATGTCGAAGCCGGTCACGGCGGCATTGACGATGAGGTGGTGCACGACGGTCGTGCTGTCGGCCCGCTCCGCCGCCTCGTCCTTGCGCTGGGGTCCCCACCAGGCGAAGTCGAGCCGGATCTTCGGCTTGCCGTCCTTCTGCACCCGTTCGATCCGCCAGAAGTCGAAGTGCTGCCCAGCGCTGCTCGCGGAGAGCGGCGGATCATAATCCGTGGTCAGGGCCTTGTATGCATCCTCCACGGCCGTGTGGTTCGCCTGGTACGCTTCGAACTCCGGCCCCTTGATCCTGCCGGTCGCGTGCTCATGCTCGATCTGCCGCCAGTGCTGCTCGTGGTTCTTGAAATCGGGGAACCGGTTGTCGTGCTCACGCAGCGCACCGAAGTACCAGCGGAGGAGCCCGCGCATCTCGTCGCCATAGTCTTGCGACGAACCGAGCTCGCGCGCCGCGGGCGCGCGCTCGTCGAAGGTCCTCTCGATCCGGTCGAGGTCGATGCGCGCTTCGTAACCGGCCTTCTCGCCCAGGTACTCGCGCAGGACGTACCCGCCGAGACCGATGACGGCGGCGAGCAGCAGGACCAAGCGGAAGAGTGGGTTCATGGGCACCTCGATAGGCCACGGGAACGGCGAGCCGGTCGGTTGTAGTGCACCCCGTCGAGAAAGTAAACGGGTGCGCGGCTCGAACCACCGAAGACCCCCTTTCACCGCACGCGGACTCTGCTAGAGTGGCGGGTCCGAACCCGCCGCGGAGAACCCATGCCCAAGACGCAACTACTCGTCGTCGACGCAGACAAGAGGAGCCTCGCCGTCATGGAGGTCAGCCTGCGCGACGCGGGGTTCTCGGTCACCGGGGCGACCGACGGACAGGATGCACTGAACAAGCTGGCCGCGCAGATTCCGGACCTGCTCCTCGCCGACACGAAGCTCCCCGACATGGACGGCTTCGACCTGTGCCGACGCGTTCGGTCCCAGGAGAAGCTGGAGCGGATGCCGTTCGTCTTCCTGACCCGCCAGCGGACGATCGCGGACAAGATCCGGGGCCTCGAAGCCGGCGCGGACGACTACCTGACGAAGCCCATTTATATCAAGGAGATCGTCGCCCGTATCCGCCAAGTCCTCGAACGCGAGGACGGCGCGTCGAGCGGGCGCACCGGTCCGCTCGCCTCCTTCGCGGGGAACC
>JAKAPL010000096.1 GCA_021807105.1 Myxococcales bacterium
GCAGCCACCTCGCGTTCGTAACGAACGCAGGCGCGCTCGAACTGGCCGCGGTGGCGAATCCGGGCTCGCCCGTCCAGGTCGCGACGGGCGTGTCCTCGAACTTCCTCCAGTTTTCGCCGGACGGCAGCCACCTCGCGTTCTTCACGAACTTGACTGGCGAGACCGGCACGCTCGAACTGGCCGCGGTGGCGAATCCGGGCTCGCCCGTCCAGGTCGCGACGGGCGTGTTCCCGCTCCTCCAGTTTTCGCCGGACGGCAGCCGGATCGCGTTCGTTACGAACTGGACTGGCCAGACCGGCGCGCTGGAGCTGGTCGGGGTGGCGAGTCCCGGCTCGCCCGTCCAGGTCGCGACGGGCGTGTACCTGTTCCCCCAGTTTTCGCCGGACGGCAGCCACCTCGCGTTCTTCACGAACCGGATTGGCCAGACCGGCACGCTCGAACTGGCCGCGGTTGCGAATCCCGGCTCGCCCGTCCAGGTCGCGACGGGCGTGTACTCGGACTTCCTCCAGTTTTCGCCGGACGGCAGCCGGATCGCGTTCGTTACGAACTGGACTGGCCAGACCGGCGCGCTGGAGCTCGTCGGGGTGGCGAGTCCCGGCTCGCCCGTCGAGATCAACGACTACGTCGACTACGACCTCGGCGCCCAGTCTTTCGCTTTCGCCGGCAACGGCGCGCTGGTCTCGGTCCGCCGTGGCACGCCTGCGCCGTTCACCTCCCAGGACGGCGTCTACGTGACCCCGCTGCCGTAGGAGCCGCGGCCGGATCGCTCCGAGGCTCACGCCCGGCGGCGGAAGTACTCGAGCGTGCGCGCGAGCCCCTCTTCGAGCGTGACCTCCGGCCTCCAGCCGAGGACGCGGGCGGCGAGGGCGGGATCGATGACCGAGCGGCGCTGCTCGCCGGGCTTGCCGGGCTCGCGCCGGGCAGGGCGGACGGCGCCCGCGAGAGAGGCGAGCTGGTCGTAGAGATCGGCGATCGGCGTCTCGCGCCCCGTCCCGATGTTGACCGGCCCCGCGTAGTCCGCGCCGAGCGCGAGGAGGTTCGCCCGCGCGACGTCGCCGACATAGACGAAGTCGCGGGTCTGGCCGCCGTCGCCGTAGATCGTGCAGGGCTCGCCGGAGAGGAGCTTCCTCGCGAAGATCGCGACGACGCCCGCCTCGCCGTGCGGGTTCTGGCGGGGGCCGTAGACGTTGGCGTACCGGAGGGCGACGTAGGGGAGGCCGTGCTGGGCGCGGTAGTAGCCGAGGTAGAGCTCGCTCGCCGCCTTGGCGACGCCATAGGGCGAGACGGGGCGCGTCGGGTGGCTCTCGGGGGCGGGGAAGCGCTCCTGCTCGCCGTAGCAGGCGCCGCCGGAGGAGGCGAAGAGGAACTTCTTCACCCCGGACGCCACGCAGGCCTCCAGGAGGCGGAGCAGGCCGATGAGGTTGACGTCGGCGTCCCGGGCGGGGTCGGCGACGCTCTTGCGCACGTCGATCTGCGCGGCGTGGTGGCAGACGGCCTGCGGTCGCTCCGCGGAGAGGATGGCCGCGATCCGGGGGTCGCGCACGTCGGCCTCGACGAGCCGGATCCCCTTCGAGACGTTCTCCGGCCTCCCCGAGGAGAGGTCATCGACCGCCACGACCTCGTGGCCGGCGGCGGCGAAGGCGTCTGCCACGTTCGAGCCGATGAACCCCGCGCCGCCAGTGACCAGGATCTTCATGATTCGTCCTCTCCTCCGCCCGGCATCCTGAAGATGCAGGGTGGCAGCGAAGCTAGGCATGCTCCTTGAACCAGGCGAGCGTCCGGCGGATCCCTTCGTCGAGCGGGACCTTCGGCTCCCAGCCGAGGATCCTGCGCGCCTTCGTGATGTCCGGCCGCCGCTGCTTCGGGTCGTTCTCCGGGAACGGCCGGAAGACGATCTTCGCGTCCGCGCCGGGCAGGCCGAGCGCGCGCGCCGCCCGCCGGACCGCCTCGGCGAACTCGAGGATGGTGATCTCCGCCGGGTTGCCGACGTTCATCGGCGTCTTCCAGTCGGAGGCGAGCAGGGCGAGGATGCCCGCCACCTCGTCCTCGACGTAACAGAAGCTGCGAGTCTGCCGGCCGTCGCCGAAGACGGTGAAGTCCTCGCCGCGCAGCATCTGGCCGACGAACGCGGGGACGACGCGGCCGTCGGAGAGGCGCATCCGGGGCCCGTACGTGTTGAAGATGCGGACGATCCGGATGTCGACCCCCCGCGCGCGGGAGTAGGCCATGGTGAGCGCCTCGGCGTAGCGCTTGGCCTCGTCGTAGCAGCTCCGCGGCCCGATCGGGTTCACATTGCCGAAGTACTCCTCGCGCTGCGGGTGCTCGGTCGGGTCGCCGTAGACCTCGCTCGTCGAGGCCAGGAAGAAGACGGCCCCCTTCCGCGCCGCGAGCTTCAGGCCGTTCTCGGTGCCCGCGCTTCCGGCGCGCAGCGTCTCGATCGGGTGGCGCGCGTAGTCGATGGGGGAGGCGGGAGAGGCGAAGTCGAGGACCTCGTCGACCGGCCCGTCCAGATCGAGTCGCTCGGTGATGTCCGTCTCGAGGAGGGAAAAGCCCGGCCGGCCGTCGAGGTGGGCGACGTTCTGGCGCGCGCCGGTGAGGAAGTTGTCGGCGCAGACGACCTCGCCGCCGCGGGCGAGGAGCGCCTCGCAGAGGTGGGAACCGAGGAAGCCTGCTCCGCCCAGGACCACTGACCGCTTCGTGTTCGCCACGCGCTCTCCTTAAGGAAGTCGCCGCCGGATGTCAGGATCCCGGCCAAGTCGTGCAGCGAGCGAAAATTGGATGAGGAAACCAGGAAGGCAGGAAGAAAACCTCCTGGTTTCCTGGATTCCTCATAGCCAAGGTTCGCGCGCCGCGACTTTGACCGAGGCCCTCGCCGGATGTACCCGAAGTTGACGTCGTCGCGCAAGCTGGATACGCTCGGCGGATCGGAGGTCCCCATGAATCGCCGCTCGCTCCTCTTGCTCCTCCTGACCGCCGCGTGCGGCAGCTCCACGGCCGCAGGGCCCAAGACCGGCCCCAAGCAGAGCCTCGACAGCCTTACGGGGGTCTCGGTCAAGCAGGAGGGGAACCTCCAGGTGAGGACCTTCGACCTCTTCCACGAGGGCCACCCGGACGTCTGGGAGTACTACGCGACCGTCCCCGGCCCCGACGGCAAGCCGGTGCAGCGGCTCGTACGCAAGGAGATGGACCTGAACGACGACGGCAAGGTCGACGTCTGGCGCTGGTACGACGACAAGGAACACGTCATCAAGGAGGCGCTCGATCTCGACTTCGATGGCAAGGTCGACGAGGTCATCCACTTCGACGAGAAGGGCGAACCGGTCAAGAAGGATCTCGCGCTCAACTTCAAGGGTAAGCCGGACGTCTGGAAGTTCTACGAGAAGGGCAAGCTCGTCCGGGTGGAGCGCGATACCAAGGGGACGGGGAAGGTCGACACCTGGGAGTACTACGAGAACGGCAAGCTCGACCGGATCGGCATCGACACGGACGGCGACGGCGTCGTCGACCGCTGGATCAAGCAGGGCAGCTCGTAACCCCGCCGTGGCGGCGGGGCGCCCCCCCCGGCAACCCGGGCAGACCCGTCGCTACCCGATCTTGAGCCCGGCGGGGACCGCGGGCACGTAGTCCGGCGGGCGGACATGCTCCTCCACCGTCGCGCGCGTGCCGCCGACCGCGAGCTGCTGCCAGAGGAACTCGAACCTCTTCTCCAGATCCTCGAGGATGACGCCCTTGTCGGCGAGCGTCCAGACCTGCTGCTTGAACGGCCCCCATGCCTTCTTGCGCGTCTTGTAGAAGAACTGGCTGTCGGTCTGGCCTTCCTTCTGCTCGTCCTTGCAGTGCTCCCGCGTCCAGGCGGCCATCTCCTCCCGCAGGGACGCCGGGAAGGCCGGGTGGTCGATGACCATGTTCTGGAACTCGGTCGCGAGGTGGATCTCCGCGGCGCCGGCCTTCGGGAAGTGGTGGAACAGCTCGGCCGGCAGGGTCGAGGCGCCGTGCTGGACCGCGCCCGCCATCCCCCACTTCTCCCGCGCGTTCTTCGAGATCGCCTCGAGCACGCCGAAGTCGAGCTTCACCTGCGCGACGCCGCCGCCGGGGAGCGGCACGCCGCCGTGGCTCGTCCCGGTCTGGACGCTGATCTTGCTGATCCCCTCGACCCCGTCGCCGAGCGCGCGCCGGTAGCCCTGCATGTAGGCGGTGAACTCCTCGACCGTCGAGTTCTTCGTCCCCACCTCGCCGATCTCACCGCCGACGGAGACGGTCACCCCTCGTGGCTCCCGCTCGCGGATGAGCTTGGTGTACTCGGCGCATCGCTCGTAGTTCGCCCGCTGCTGCTCGTCGATCGTGGGCTTCGACAGGTCGACGAGCGTCGAGGTGTCGATGTCGATGTTCCAGAAGCCCGCCGCGATGGCCTCGGCGATCAGGTCGCGGATGGCCTGCAGCTCTGGCCCGCGCGCCTCCGGCTTCGCGTACTTCTTGGCCGCGACCTGGAAGTGGTCCCCCTGGATGAAGACCGGCCCCCTCCACCCCTCGCGCAGCGCCGCCGCGAGCACGCTGGCCGAGTACTCGGCCGGGCGCTGGAAGGTGTAGCCCATCTCGCTCCGGGCGATCTCGAAGATCATCGCCGCGCAATCCATCCGCTTCGCCACGCGGAAGATCGCGCGCGCGATGTCATAGGTGAGGCAGCGCAGGTTGACCGCCGGGACGGTGAAGCCGTGGATCTCGCCCCGTCCCCGCGCCGCGTAGAGCCCCTGGATGGACGCGAGCTTCGCGCCCGTGGCCGTCGCCGCGGCGGCGATGAGCGCTCTCGCGCCGCCCCTGACCTCCTCGGACGGGGCGAAGACGGCGTTGAACGCGAGCTCGTCCATCGCCGGCCCGCGCAGCGCGGCCTCGTGGGTGACGCGCAGCGGCGCCGCCCCGTCCCAGACGACGGCGGACTTCCAGCGGGCGGCGAGGGTCGAAAGGTCGCGGTACGTTTCCATGGCTCTCCTCCGTGAGGTCACTGGCTCTAATAGGTCCGTGAGGTCCGGAAGGCAAGCGGGCGAGCGGGCTCGTGCAGCGGAGATGTGTGCTATGGTGGCGCCCCCAACCGGAGGTTTCGCCATGGTCCGCTCGTTCGTCCTCTCCGTCCTTCTCCTCGCCGCGTGTGAAAAGACGGCCGCTCCGCCCCCCGCGGCGCCGAAGCCGCTCCTCCGGATGGCCGTCCCGCCGGGGCCGATGGCGGCCGTCGCCGGCAAGGCCGCGGTCGTTCCCGCCCCGGGCCCGGCCGCCACGCCGCTCGATCTGTCGATGACCGTGACGGAGAAAGGCTTCGAGCCCTCGGGCCTCGCCGTCCAGAAGGATCGCCCGGTCCGGCTCACCATCACGCGCAAGACGGACAGCACCTGCGCCAAGGCGATCGTGATCAAGGACGTGGGCGTCCGTGCCGACCTCCCGCTCGATCAGCCGGTGACGGTGACCTTCACCCCGAAGCAGGCCGGGGAGCTGCGCTACACCTGCGGCATGGGCATGGTCGGCGGCGTCCTCGCGGTGAAGTAGCGGGTGAGACGGCATCGCTCGGCGGCCCGGGCCGCGCTCCTCGCGCTGCTCGGCGGCTGCGCGGTGGCCCGGCCCATCCCCAGACAGGTCCCCGCCCAGGTGGCGAAACCCCAAGCTCCGGAGCCCGCGCTGGTCGCCCGCGTGCAGGCCATGCGGGCGGAGGCCGAGAAGCTCCTCGCCGTCCAGGCGGAGCAGTACTGGCGAAACTGGGTCTACGGCGACCGGATCGACATCGCGGCGACGTACCAGGGGCATGAGGCGCTCTTCGAGAAGCGATCGGTCGACCTCGTCGCGCGCCTCGCGTCGGAGGTCGCCGACCCGACCGGGAAGCGAGCCCTGGAATACTTCCGCCTCTACCTCGTCGGCGAGGCGGTCGGCCGCGCCGTCGCTCCGTTCTCCGACGCGGCGGCCAACATCGAGGTCGACGCGACGATCACCGTGCCCGGCGACGGGGAGCGCCCCTACCGCGAGCTGAACCGGCTGCTCGCGAGCGAGGTCAACTACCAGCTTCGCGGCGAGATCTCCGACGCGGCCGTGCCCGTGCTGGTCAAGCTCGCCGTTCCGCTGGAGAGCCGGGAGCTGCTCGCGCGGGACGCCCTGGCGCGGATGGGCTTCCCTTCCTACGCGGCGTTCGGGGCGGCGCTGCGGCAGGTGGACCTCTCCGCGCTGGCGCGGCTCGCCGGCCTGCTGCTCGACGACACCGAGCCGCTCTACCGGACGGCCATGGACCGCGAGGCGCGCGGGGTGCTGGGCGTCGGCCTGTCCGCCCTCCGCCGCGCCGACATCCCACGGCTGGACCGCGCGACCGCCGCCGACGCGTACTTCCCGGCGGGCAAGATGGTCCCGGCGCTCGCGGCGACGCTCGCCGGCCTGGGGATCGATCTCGCGCGCCAGCCGAACATCCGCATCGACGACGCGCCGCTGCCGGGGAAGAACCCCCGCGCGGTCTGCTTCCCGGTCGCCGTGCCGGGCGACATCCGACTCTCGGTCAAGCCCATGGGCGGTGCCGCCGACTGGCAGGCGCTCTTCCACGAGGCGGGACACGCCGAGCATTACGCGCACGCCCAGACCCCTTTCTTCGAGTTCCGTGAGCTCGGGGACGCGACGACCACCGAGGCCTACGCCTTCGTCCTCGAAGACCTCGTCGCGGAGCCGGAATGGCTCGTCGAGAAGACCGGCATGCCCGCCGCGGAGGCTGCCGCGTTCGCCCGTGGCGCGGCCACCCGGAAGCTCTACCTGCTCCGCCGTTACGCGGGCAAACTCCTCTTCGAGATCGCCTGGCACGCGGGGGCGAGGGACCCGCGGGCGCTCTACCGGAAGGAGATGGCCCGCGCCTACCTCTTCCCGCTGTCCGACGCGGACGCCGATCGCTTCCTGGTGGACCACGACGACTTCTTCTACTCGGCCGACTACTTTCGCGCCTGGTTCCTCGCCGCGCAGATCGAGGCGAGCCTCGTCCGCCGCTTCGGCCCCCGCTGGTGGGACCGCAAGGAGGCGGGCGAGGCGCTCATCGCCCTCTGGCGGGAGGGTAACCGCCTCTCCGTGGACGAGGTTGCCCGCGCGGCCGGTGATTCCGGCCTCTCGACGGAGCCGCTGCTCGCGCAGCTTCGGGAGAGGCTCCGCGGTGCAGTTGCGCCGGCCCCGCGCGCGAGGTAAATCGGGGCCGTTTTCTCTGCCCTATTCTCTGCCCTATTAAAAGGAGACGAACTTGAGACTTTCGGGCCTGGTGGCGGCGCTGGCGCTGTTGTCCTCGGGGTGCGTGGTCTGGAAGAGCGAGTTGGTGGCCAAGGAGAACGAGCTCTCCGCCTGCCGGAAGGACGCCGCGGACATGAAGGCGTCGCTCTCCGCCCGGATCGCGGCGCTCGAGAAGGCGGAGGCCGATCTGACCGCGAAGCTCGCGGCCGCGACCGCGCTCGCGGAGAAGGAGTCGATGGAGCTCTCCGCCGCGGGCAAGGAGAACGCCCAGCTCGCGGGGGAGAAGGGGAACCTCACGGCGAGCATGAGGAAGCTCCAGGGACAGCTCGCCGAGCTCGTCCGCGAGGAGCAGGCGGAGCGGGACCGCGCCGCGCTCTTCCAGAAGCTGATGAACCAGCTCAAGAGCATGATCGACGCGGGCAAGCTCCAGGTCGAGATCCGCAACGGCAAGATGGTGGTGAAGCTCCCCGACAACGTCCTCTTCGATCCCGGCCAGACGCGGATCAAGTCCGCCGGCAAGGACGCGATCGAGCAGCTCACCGGCGTCCTCGCCGCCATCCCGAACCGCAACTTTCAGGTCGCCGGCTACACCGACGACACGCCGATCCGCACGGCTCGCTTCCCCTCGAACTGGTACCTCTCGACCGCCCGCGCGGTCGAGGTCGTGAACCTCATGATCCGGGACGGGATGCCGCCGCAGCGGCTCTCGGCGGCGGGTTATGGCCAGTACGACCCGGTCGCCGCCAACGACACGGTCGAAGGGAAGGCCCAGAACCGCCGGATCGAGGTCACGGTCCAGCCGAACCTGGACGAGCTGCCGAAGTTCGAACAGGGGATTCCCCAGGCCAGTCGCTAACGGGGGTGGGGCGCGCGCGGAGCCTGGGAGGTGGCCGCCCTGTCCATGCGCTGGCGTGACTTTGCCGTCGGGCCGCTCCTCGCGCGTCGCTCCCCCACGGGTGAGGTGCGCCTCGCCGTGGACCTGCGCTCCGGCGCAACCGTGGCCCTGCGCTTCTTCCTCTCGGGGCCGCGCTCCTTGCCCGCGGCGCCGTTCCCCGCCGGGCCCGCGGGCAGCCTCGCCCGCCTCCTGCGCGTCGAATCCTCCGCGGGGTCCGTCGCGGTCGCGAGCGAGCTGGCCCTGGGGCCCACCGTCGAGCACCTCCTGCTCTCTGCGCAGCCTGCCCCCGTCGCCGGCGGCGTCGCGGCGCAGGCGCTCCGGGGGCTCGCCTCGCTCCATGCCGCTGGCCGCGCCCACGGCCGCCTCCACCCGGGGAACCTCATCCTCGACGTCCAAACGCGGGAGGTTCGCGTCGTGGACCTCGCGGCCTTCGCGGTCCTCGGCCCGACGGCGGGCGCGGACCCGCGCAAGGCGTACCGCCCGCCCGGGGCGGCCTCCCGCGACCCCGAGCCCCGCGACGACGTGTACGCCGTCGGCCAGATCGCCGAGGCGCTCTTGCGCGGCGGACCGCCGCTCGGGGCGTGGGCGCCGCTGTCCGTGCCGGCCCAGTCCTCCTCGTTCGTCGGCTGGATGCGCCGTTGCCAGGGGCTCGGCCGCGAGCCAGCCTTCGCGACCGCGGCCGAGGCCCTCGACGCGATCCAGGCGCTCGACGCGGCTGCCACCTCGGGCGTCGCCCGCCTCCGGCCGGGCCCGTGGGTCGCCTTCCGCCGGCGCGCCGAGAGGACGATCGCCCGGTGGAAGGCGCGCGGCCTGCCGGCCCGCGCGTCCAGCGCCGACCTCCTCGACTTTCTCTCCTCGCTGCGCGCCGCCTCGCTCTGGAGGGGGCTCGCCCTGTCCGCGGCCGGCTCGGTCGTGCTCGCGGCGATCTTCGCCGCGCCCGCCGCCCCGACCGCGGCCGCGACGTTCCCCGAGGACGGCTGCGTGGACGCGGCGAGGGCAGCCGCCCTGACCCGGGCTTCGCCGCCGCCCGCGGGGACGGTCGCCATCGAGATCTCCGCCCCGCCCGAGGCCGCGCTCGCCCTCGACGGCTGCCCCGTCGAGGCGGGGACGACGAGGCTCGCCGCCAGCCCGGGACCCCACGAGCTGCGGGCCCGGTGGGAGGACCGCGTCGTCGCCGAGACGATCGATGGCCCCGGCCCGTTCGACCTGGCGAAGACGAAGCCCTCTCCCGAGCCCGACGTCCGAGGCCCCGGCGAGACGCCCCCTCCGAGCTCGGCGCCCAGCCGGGGTCCCCTCACCCCGCCGCTCTCTTCGAGGGAGGAGGGGCCGTCCCGCGCGAAGCTCCCGGAGGGCTCGAACCCTCCCTCCCGGAGAGCGAGAGGGAAGGAGGAGGTCGGGGAGCCGGTGAACGCAGCCTCCGATCGCATCACCGCCGCCCTCGCCGCCGCCGTGCAGTCCCCGCCCGAGGTCGATCCCTCCGCCCCCTGGACCGCCGCGCTCGTCCCGCGCGAAGCTGCCGCCGTGCTCGCGATCGCTCGCGGGCCCGCCGCCGCCCCCGCCGCCCGCGCCGCGCTCCCCGACGATCTCGCCCTCGTCCTCGACGGCCTGCGTGCCGCGTCCGTCCGGATGTCCGCCACCTCGGGCCCCTGCGCCGCCGACCTCGCGAGGAAGACCGCCGCCGTCTTGGCCGTGAGGAGACCCGACGCCCCGGCGCCGCTGCGCGAGGCCGTCGCGGCCCTCGCGGCCGTCCGGATCGTCGCGGCAGAGCGCGCCGCGGCCCCGGGGCCGGACACGGGCGTGGCCGAGGAGCGCGCGATCCGCGACGCGCTCGGAGTCGAGGACAGCCCGTTGCTCGACGCCGCCGCGGACGAGGTGACCGCCGACCCCGCGGCCCGCGCCTGCGCGGTCAAGCTCTCCGCCCCCGCCACGGACATCGCCACCCTCGCCGACCGCGCGGTGACCCTCGCGGCCGGCCCGTTCGCCGGCGCACCGCGCGGCCTTTGACGGCCGATGGCCGAACGTGGCCAAGGGGATTTCCCAGGCCGCGACCTACGGACCGCCTCGTGGCGCTCCTCCGGCAGGGGAGGCGAGAGCTTCTGAACGCCCCCCCCCGACCGAGCCAGCCCGTCATCGGCCTCGCGTCCTCCACGATGAGCAGCGGGCCCCCCATCGCCAGCCTCCGAACCTCCTCGACGAGGAACCGAGGGCGGACGATGAGGGACGCGGGGCCGAGCCTGGAGGTGACGGGGCCGAGCCTGGAGGTCGCGGGGCCGAGCCTGGAGGTGACGGGGCCGAGCCTGGAGGTGACGGGGCCGAGCCTGGAGGTGACGGGGCCGAGCCTGGAGGTGACGGGGCCGAGCCTGGAGGTGACGGGGCCGAGC
>JAKAPL010000097.1 GCA_021807105.1 Myxococcales bacterium
GCCGCCGACTCGACGAGGAGGGAGCACGCCGATTCGGTCGTCTCCGCCGCGGCGGACGTGCTGCAGATGCCGCCCGCGGCCGTCTGGCCCGCGATCGCCGCCGCCTTCGCCCGCGCGAGCGAGATGGGCGCCTCCCTCGGCGGCCTCGCGGCGTTCCTCGCTCGAGGCAAGGGCAAGAACAGGGCGAAGGCGGGCGGCAAGGGGGGGTGAGGGGACGCTCGCCGCCCGCGCGGCCGGCGAGTTGACCGGGTACTGCCGTCTGGTACGGCCCGCCGGCCTTGCGCTCCCTGGATCAGCCATCCGCGGCCCTGCTGCGACGCGGCAAGCAGATCGTGAAGAGGGCGCCGGTCCTGCGGGAGATCCTGCGCGAGCGGGATCGGTCGCGGCTGTTGGATCGTTTGTCCCACGACATCGATCGATCGCGGCTGAGGATCGATCGGTCATCGTCCTGCACGGCGCCGTCGGGCGCGACGAGGGATTGGCCGCCGGCTCTCACCCCGTCTTATTCACGGCCCGGCTGCTGCGGCGTCCGATCCCGCGCCTCCCGAAGGGGGGCTTGCCACCCGTACAACGACATGGGGGGGTGCTCGCTCCCCCGCTCCTGCGGCGGGCTTTACGCCCGTCTCGCTTGCCCTTCTCGGCCGCGGGAGCGGGCGGTCAGCCGCGGTCGACGTTGCCGGGACCCTGGTGGGGCGGGGCACGTCGCGAGACCGTGAGCCTCCGCTCGCCTATGGCCCTCCTCCCCCTCGCGCCCCGAAGCCCAGGCGCGAGCCGGCGAAGCGATGGGGACGGCCCGGGAGAAAGTCTTCGGCGCGGCTGTGCTCTCCCGGTTCAGCGGTCGCGGCGCAGACCGTCCGGGAAGCCAAACACGATCGGGTCGACGCCGGGCTGGAAGTCACAGAAGCGGGCGCGGACGCCGGTCTTCACGTCGCCGGCGCTCCCGAAGCAGTAGGGGCAGGCGAGGTGGTCGGGGATCGCGCGCCGGATGCGCAGCCGCCGGCAGAAAACCGTGAGCTCGTCCCAGCGGCCGGCGGGGCTCATGCCGGGTCTCGCGCCTTCCGCCGGAGCTCTTCCCAACGTGCGAGCACGGCCGCCCGCAACACGCCCGTGTCGGGCGGGGCCTTGCGGAAGCGGCCCTGGAGCGCGAGGTAGCGTTCGAGCGCCTCGGCCGAGAAGTCCGGCTCGACGTTGACGACCGTCCGCCGCCCCCCGAAGACCTCCAGAACCGGGAACAGCCCGGACCGCACCGCCAGCCGCACCAGCTCGACGCTGTCGGCCGACTCCGACTTCCAGCCGGTGGGGCAGGGCGAGAGCAGGTGGAGGAAGCGGAAGCCCGTCTCGGCGAGCGCGAAGGCGAACTTGCGGACGGCGTCCTCGGGGTGGGCGAGCGAGAGGGTCGCGGCGTAAGGCACCCGGTGCGCGGCCAGGATGGCGATGATGTCCTTCTTGTCCACCGGCTTGCCTTCGGGCGTCGTGGTCGTCGCGGCGAAGCGGGGCGTCGCCGACGAGCGCTGCCCGCCGGTGTTGCCGTAAATCTCGTTGTCGTAGCAGACGTACAGGAGATCCTCGTCCCGTTCGGCCGCCGCCGAGAGCGTGGCCATCCCGATGTCGTAGGTGCCGCCGTCCCCCGCCCAGCAGATGACGCGCGTCGCCTCCCCGTTGAGCCGCGCCGCGTGGGCGAGGCCCGTCGCCATCGCGGCCGCGGACGCGAACGTGGAGGCGATCACGGGCGCGCCGTAGGCGGAGAAGGGAAAGGCCCCGGGGGCGACGATGGCGCAGGAGGCGGGGATCACGATCTGGACCGGACGGCCGGCGATCGCGTGGCGCAGGAGCTGGAGGCCCACGGACATGCCGCAGCCGCCGCAGTTCGTGTTCCCGGCGCGCAGGATCGGCTCGGCCCGGTCGAGCGCGGAGTGGGGCAGGCCGGATAGCAGCGGCTCGGCGCTCATCCCACCTCCACGAAGACGGGCTCGGTGGCCTTCGACCGGGCGCGCAGATCGTCGAGGATCCCGGCGACGTGCTCGGGACGGATGTCCCCGCCGCCGAGGCCCGCGACGTACCCTTGTGCCGGGCTGATGCCGGGGACGCCGCGCAGCTCGGCCCACAGGATCCCCCCGAGGCCCGGGCAGAGGTCGCGGTCGAGGACGCCGATCTTCCGTCCCGCGAGCGCGGCCGCGAGCCGTCTCTCGGGGAACGGCCGGAAGAGGCGGACGCGCAGCGCGCCGGCGCGGATCCCGCGGGAACGGGCCTCGTCGACCGCCGCCCGCACGGTCGCCGCGGTCGTGCCCATGGAGACGAGGACGATCTCGGCGTCGTCGAGGCGGTAGGGCACGATCGGGTCGGCGAGGGCGCGGCCGAAGCTCTTCGCGAAGGCCGCCTGCACCTCGCCGTAGACCTCCTCGACCCGCGCGAGCGCCTCATGGAGCTCCCGGCGGTGGACCTCGTTCTCGCGCGGCCAGTCGAGCCCGCCGATGGTCCGGGGGACATCGGGGAGGAGCCGGTGCGGCAGATCGAGGGGCGGCAGGAAGGCATCGACCGCCGCCTGCTCGGGCAGCGAGGTTCGGGCCATCGCGTGCGAGAGGAAGAAGGCGTCCTGGCAGACGAGCGCGGGCAGGAGGATGCGCCGGTCCTCGGCGAGCCGGTAGGCGGCGAGGATCGTGTCGGCGACCTCCTGGTTGTCCTCGCAGTAGAGTTGGATCCAGCCCGCGTCGCGCAGCATGAGCGTGTCTCCGTGCTCCGCCCAGATGTTCCAAGGCGGCCCGAGCGTGCGGTTGACGGCCATCATCACGATCGGCAGCCGGTAGAGGCCGGCGGAGAAGACGTTCTCCGCCATGTAAGCGAGGCCGTTGGACGAGGAGGCGGTGAAGGTGCGCGCGCCGGCGAAGGAGAAGCCCATGCAGACGGCCATCGCCGAGTGCTCGCTCTCGACGCGGACGACGTGCCCCTTCTCGATGGGCAGCCGGCAGAGCAGTTCGACGCACTCGGTCTGCGGCGTGATGGGGTAGACGCCGCTGCCGAAGCCGCGGCCGCCGCGGTTCGCGCGCGCGGCCAATGTCGCGGCGAGGGCGGCGGCGTGGTTGCCGCTGACGAGCTCCTCGCTCATGCTCCCATCTCCATCGCCCCGCGAGGACACTCGGCGGCGCACAGGCCGCAGCCCTTGCAGTAGTCGAGGTCGATCACGTAGCCGGCTCCGTCGCGGGCGATGACGCCGTCGGGGCAGTAGACGAGGCAGGTGTCGCAGCGGGTGCAACGGCCGCAGGAGAGGCATCGGGCGGCCTCGGAGCCATCGGGGAGACCGGCGTCCTCCTCGGCGAGGGCGATGGCCGCCGCGCTGGCCGGCGGAACGTGCGGGGTGGGGGGCCGCCGGTCGAAGTGGTGGAAGCGGATCTCGGAGGGCTTCACGGTCCGCTCGGGCGGCGCCGCCTCCTCCTCCCGCCCTTCGAGGACGGCGATGGCACGTCGCGCGCAGCGGCGGCCGTCGCCGATGGCGGCCGCCACGGTCCCCTCGCCGGTGGCGAGATCGCCGGCCGCGAAGACTGGGAGCGGCGCTCCGGCCGCGTGGACGCGCCCGTCGCGCATCGTCCATCCCTCGGGCAAGACGGAATCGTCGGCGCTCTGCCCGAGGGCGAGGAGAACGGCGTCGCACGCGAGGGTCGCCCGCCGGTCCGTCGTCACCGGCGACGGGCGCCCGGAGGCGTCGAGCGGTCCCGGCTCGACCTCGGCGAGCACCACGCCCGCGACCCGGCCGTTGCCGGAGAAGGCCACCGGCGCGCGGAGGAACGCGAAGGCGACGCCCTCCCGCTCCGCGGCCTCGACCTCGTCGGCGATGGCCGGCATCTCCGCCCGCGACCGGCGGTATGCGAGGGTCACGCCCGACGCGCCCGCCCGCAACGCGCTGCGCGCGCAGTCGATGGCGGTGTTCCCGCCGCCGAGGACGACCACGCGGCCCGCGATCCGCGCCCCGCCCTCGACGTTCCGGCGATGCAGGAAGGCGAGGCCCTGCTCGATTCCGGACAGCTCGCGGCCGCTGACCGGGAGGTCGCGAGGCTTCTGGAGGCCGAGCGCGAGGATCACCGCGTCGAAGGCGCGCGGCAGCTCGCCGATCTCGCGGCGGGAGAGCGCCTTCCCCAGGCGCGTCGTGACGCCGAGCGCCACGACGTCCGCGATCTCCCTGGCGAGCGGCGCGCGCGGCAGGCGAAACGCGGGGATCCCGGTGTGGAGCACGCCGCCGAGCGCACCCTCGGCGTCGAAGAGCGTGGGCGCGTGGCCCGATTTCGCGAGCTCATAGGCGGCCGAGAGGCCCGCCGGGCCGCCGCCGACGATCGCGATCCGGCGCGGCGTCGGCGTCGCGCCGCGCTCGCGGACCGCGACGGACGCGCGGGAGGCCACGTGGCGCTCCAGCCCGCGCACGTCGACCGCTCCATCGAGGGCGGCGCGGCTGCAGGAACCCATGCAGGGGGCGGGACAGACGCGGCCGCAGACCGCCGAGAGCGGCGTCGTCCGCCCGAGGATCTCCGCCGCCGCCTCCTCGCCCGCGGTCGCGACCGCCTGGACGAAGCCGACGACGTCGTTGCCCGCGGGGCAGGCCCCGCTGCACGGGGCGGTGACGGTGACATAGCGGGGCGTCTGCGTGCGCCAGCTTCCTGTGCGGGTCCCGGTCGGCCGCCCCTCCCGGTGCGCGAGCAGCGAGAGGACGCTCATCCTCGGGCGCGGGGGCGGCGCCGGCGCTGCCGAATCGACGGGCGCGGGGCCCAGGGCGACCGCCTCGTGCGCCGCGCGCGCGGAGGGGAGGTCCCGCGAGAAGCCGAGGTCCCCGTACGCGGCGGTGAGCGCGGCCAGCGGGAGGTCGAGCAGCCGCGCGAAGGCGCCCGCGATGGTCGTGTTGACGATGACCACCGCGCGGGTGCCGATGTCGTGGCTTCGCGCGATGGCGGTCGCGTCCACGGTCGCGAGCCGAAAGGCTGGGAAGCGGTGGGCGAGCGCCTCCGGCGGCTGCGGCGTGTTGACGAGGATGAAGCCACCCGCCGCGAGCCCCGCCGTCGCCTCCTCATCGAGGAGCGCCGCGTCGAGGATCACGAGGTGGTCGGGCCGGTAGACCTTGTTGCGGTTCTCGATCGGAGCATCGCCGACGCGCGTGTAGGCGCGGACGGGCGCGCCGGCCCGCTCCGCCGCGTAGTCGCCGAACGTCTGGACGTGCCTGCCGAGGCGCGCGAAGGTCGCGGCGATGATCTTCGCTCCGGTCACCCCCCCCTGGCCGCCGCGGCCATGTATCCGAATCTCCAGGATGCCTCCATGAGGAACGGGCAGCCGGGCAGCCTAGACGATGCGCGCGCAGAATCCAACCAGAAAGAGCCATCCCGAAAGCCACCCGTTCGGGCCCCGGGGTCGAGCCCCTGAACCGTCGATGAGGGCGCCTCGACTTCTCGGGGCCAAGAGCGAAGTTGGGATCGGCACCCTCCTCGTCGGCTAGGGCCGCGCCTCGCACGGGATGAGGCTGCTCACGGATGGATGATGGGTTAGGGCGAGCAGATAGGGTTTGCACCCCTCCCCCGGTGGTGCTATGCCGCGACCATCCGCCGGCGCGCCTTGGGGGCCCGTTGGCGTGTCGTGCCAAGGAGCCGCCCATGCGAAACGCTGTCCTTCTTCTGCTGGCCGCGAGCTTCGCGGCCTGCAACACCGATCCGAGCAAACCCGCCTACTGGGTCGACCGCCTCACCTCCCGCAGCGTCCAGCAGCGGGTGGACGCTTGCCGCCACCTGCGCCTCATGAAGGACGCCGCCGACGGGGAGAAGATCGTCCCGCTCGCCAAGGACGAGGATCCGCGCGTCCGGCAAGCGGCCGCCGAGGCGCTCGGCGAGCTGGGGATCAAGGATGCCGTGCCCGCGCTCGACGACGCCATCGACTTCTCCGTGGGGGGCGGAACCGACCGCGAGACGCGGGCCATCAATGAGGCGAACGGGGCGATCGTGCAGGCGCTCGGGGCGCTGGGTGATCCGAGGGCTGTCCCGTCCGTGCTCAAGCTCCTGCGCTCCCGTGACCACTTCGTGAAGCTCGCGGCGGTCGAAGCACTCGGCCAACTCCGCGCCCCCGCGGCGGTCGAGCCGCTCATGGCCATCGCCACGGACGAGAACGTCGAGCCGTTCATCGCCAAGAAGGCCGTCATCGCGCTCGGGAGGATCGCCGATCCGCGCGCCGTGCCGGCGATCGAGAAGATGCTCTTCATGGAGCGCAAGGGCGTGAGCTTCTACCCGGAGGCGAGCTTCGCGGTGTTCGAGGTGGGCGAGCCGGCCGTGAGCCCGCTGCTCACCTTGCTCGCGGGCAAGGACCCGGCGATGGAGAAGTGGGCTCAAGACAACTCCATCCTTCCGGAGGCGGTTTACGCCAAGACGGCGGAGGTGCTCGGGGACGTGGGGGACCCGAGGGCGGAGCCGATCCTCCTCGAGAAGCTCAAGTACGAGAGCCCGTCGGACTACAAGCTGCTCGTCCGGGCCAAGGCGGCCCAGGCGCTCGGGCGGATGCGGGACGCCAAGGCGGCCAAGGCGGTGGCCGCGCTGCTGCCGGAACCGGAGGGCAACGTGCGCGACATGTACGGGCAGGCGCTCGTGCTCATCGGCTCGCCGGAGGTGCTCCCCGAGTTGGAGAAGGCCTGCGCGGTCGGGAGCTGGGATGCGCGCGAGTCGTCCATGCACGCGCTGAGCAACCTCGGGACCGAGAAGGAGATTGCCTTCCTTCAGAAGCTCGTGAGCGACGAGCCCGCCCGGTGGATGAAGGAGTGCGCGGACGACGGTAACGAGGCTGCGGCCTGCAAGACGGCGCTCGACAAGCACCTCAAGATCCTCGAGGGGCACCTCGCGCGGCTCGAGGCGGTGAAGGCGTGTGGGAAGAGCGTCGATTGCTGGATCGGGAAGCTCAAGGACCCGCAGGGGCCGGTGCGGGAGCGGGCGGCGTTCGAGTTGGGCCGGCTCGGCGATCCCAAGGCGATCTCGCCCCTGCTCGCCGCACTCAAGGACGACGACCTCGACGCCCGGTTCGCGGAGAACACTGCGATCGGTTGGCTCGTCTCGGGGAGCGCGGCCGGCAAGGCGCAGGCGAAGGCGGCGGTGAATCGCCTGGACCAGATCCTGACGGACGAGGAAGGCAAGCTCTACTACATCAAGATCGACGAGGATCTGAAGCGGCTGGCGGCGAAGCTCGAGAAGCTGGCCCGGGCGAGCTAGGAGGCTCATGTGAAATGGGTGCCGTCGCGAGAGCGCCGAGAGCTAAGCCCGTCTTATTCACGGTCCGGCTGCTGCGGCGTCCGATCCCGCGCCTGCGAAGGGCGTGCTCGCTCCTTCCTCCTGCGGCGTGCTTTACGCACGCCTCGTCGGTCGTTGCTGCGCTTGCCCTTCTCGGCTGCGGTCTCGAACGCCTCGCTACGCCGTACCGTGAATAAGACGGGCTAAGTTGAGACGGGCGCCCGAGGAGTGAACCGCGTCAAACGTACTCTTTGCAGTACGTTTTGCAGCGAAGCGACGAGGCCGCCCGTCGCGAGCGAAGGGATCGGCTTTCGCAGCAGGCAGCCATTTCACATGAGCCTCCTAGCCCGCCCGGCGGGTCTCGTCGGACGGCGCTTCCGGCTCGACGAGGGCCGAGGGCAGCAAGCTGGGCGGCAGGACCTTCACCAGCGCGAGCAGGAGGAGGAATCCGCCGGGCGCGGCCGCGACCGCGAGGCTGGGGACGGTCTTCGCGAGGTCGATGAGCTGGCCGCGCAGCCGGCGGCGCTGCTCTGGATTGAGCGTGCCGCCGCGCGCGAGCAGGGCGAGCGAGGTGGTCAAGTCCCGCCCTTCGCGGACCTCGCGGAGGATGATCGCCCGGTTACGATGGACCAAGTCGCCGACGCTCGTCCGGACCTGACCCGAGAGCGCGCGCAGCTCGATCCGCCGGGCGAGCATCGGGTGGGCGGCGTAGAACGCCGCGAGCTTCTTCCTGATGGTGTCGCGGTAGCTCGCCACGTGCTTCTCGCGCCACTCGTAACGATGCCCGCCTCTTCCGTCAAGAGGCGGGGCGGCGACCCTGATCCGTCGATCAAGGGCGCATCGACTTCTGGGGCCAAGAGTGAAGCTCGGGGATGCTCGGTCGCTGCGGTCCTCACCGTACAACCATCGTACGGTTCCGGTCCTCGCTCGGGCTACTTCTTCCAGCCGTAGGGGTGGATCTCGAGCTGGCCGAAGAAGTAGGCGATCTCGATGGCGGCGTTCTCGCGCGAGTCCGACCCGTGGACCGTGTTCTTTTCGATGCTGGTCGCGAAGTCCCTGCGGAGAGTCCCGGCCGCGGCCTTGGCCGGGTCGGTTGCGCCCATGATCTCGCGGTTCTTCGCCACCGCGTCCTCGCCCTCGAGCACCATGGCGAGAATCGGCCCGCTCGTCATGAACTGGACGAGGGACTGGAAGAACGGCCGCTCGCGGTGGACCGCATAGAAGCCCTCGGCCTGCGCCTGGGAGAGGTGGACGAGCGTCATGGCCACGGGCTTGAGGCCGGCGTGCTCGAAGCGGGCGACGATCTGGCCGATGAGCCCCTTCTCGAGGCCGTCGGGCTTGATGAGGGACAGGGTGCGCTCTGCGGGCATGGGTTCTCCGAGCTTGAAGAGTTGCGGCTCTCTACGACGGTCGGGTTACAAAGACAAGGGTGGCGGCTACGGCCCGGCGCGCAGCCGCAGGATCCAGGGGAGCCAGCGGTGGGTCGTGGCGATCGCCAACGCGAGGAAGAGGCTCGCGACGATCCGGAAGAGGGTGCGGTTCCAGACGGGCGGAGGCTCCTCGTCGGCGGGCGGCACGAACCCCGGGACGTCGTAGCTCGCCTCGGGGGTGGTCTCGACGTGTTTCCTCGGCTTGGGCGGTTGGGGCAATGGCGGGGGCTCCACCGCCTCGTCGGATACGCCGAAGGCCTCGGCGACGTTCTGCCAGGGCACGGGCGACCAGCGGAAGTAGCGGACGCGGCTGGGGCCGACCTCGACGCTGATATCCGGATCGCAGTGGAGCCGGACCACGGTCTCGCCCGCGGTCGCCTTCCAGAGCAGCTCGCCTTCGAGGTACTCGACGGCCGCGCGGCTCCGGTCGAGGACGAGGTGCCGCTCGCCGTCCAGGGTCACGTACTGGCTCGCCGGATCGAGCTTCTGCAGATGAATGGGTTCGGCGTCCTCCGGCCGGACGACGTGGCAGAGCAGCCAGGCGGTGCCGTCCCAGCGAAGCCAGCCGGTCCGTCCCCCGGTGGCTACGAGGAACCAGTCGTCCCAGTGGGAGGCCGGAGAGTCCGGATCGCGCCAGCGCAGGAAGCCCGCGACGGTGTAATCGAAGCCGTCGAGCTTCCCCGAGAGCCCGACGCGCAAGGGGGCGTCGTCGGGCCGCCGGCGGAGTTGGGCGAACGCCGCGTACGCGGGCGAATCGAGGTCGAGCTGCGCGCCGCAGGAGTCGCAGACCACCGTCCTGGCCCGCTCCGAACGAAGCGTGAGCGGGGCACCACAGACCGTGCACGTGAGGGCGCGTTCGCGAGGGGCCGCCGGCATCAGGCGATCCCGAGGTCATCGAGCTCCACGGGCTCTCCGGAGGAGACCACCGCGCGGCCGCCGTTGCTCGCCACCTTGACGACGTGGCGGTCGGAGCTGCCGCAGACATAGAGGAACGATGCGCCGGCGGGGAAGGGCGCGGAGAGCCCGCCGCGACCAGCGATCAGCCGAGCGGTTCCGGCCTCGCTCACGAGCACGGTCTCCCCGATCGAGGTGACGGTGCCGCCAGGGCGGGCGCTGGAGAGATCGACGGGGGCCACGAGGCGGCGGCGCTCGAAGACGATGAACGTCCCCTCCGAGCGTTCGGCGACGACGAAGCTCCCGTCGTCCCGGGTGAGGAGCCACTCGTCCCAGCCTCCGTCGCCGGTGGCGTAGCGCGCCTGTCCGGTCACCTCGAAGGTCGCGCCCCCGAGGTTCCGGGGGAGCCGGCACGTTCCTCCGACCTGGAACGGCCCGTCGGATTCGAGGAGCGCGGCGTGCACCTCGCCCGGAACGAGCCCGCCCTCGGCGAGGACGCAGGTGGCGCGGCAGTACGGACAGACGAAGAGCGCCACCCCCACGTGCCGGAGGGGGATGTCGGCGCCGCAGGTGGGGCAGCAAAAGGGCATGGGGCGCCGCGAGCATCCTCGGCGCCCGTGGCGGTGTCAAGTCGAGGTCGCAGGCCCTAATCCGCCATGAAGGAGTTCACGCGCCGGTTCGCCACCCCGGCCCTCAGCGGCAGGGCCCCCATGTACATCCCCGGCAGGAGGGGAGCGGGCGCGTGGCGAGGCTGCTTACCCCGTCTTATTCACGGTCCGGCTGCGGCGGCGTCCGATCCCGCGCCTCCCGAAGGGGGGGGCTTGCCACCCCTACAACGACATGGGGGGGTGTGCTCGCTCCGTACCTCCTCGCGGGGGGCTTGCCACCCTCCAAACGACTTCGGGGGGAGGTGCTTTACGCGACGCCTCGTCGGTCGTCG
>JAKAPL010000028.1 GCA_021807105.1 Myxococcales bacterium
ATGACGTGGGCGAGCGCGCGGCCGAGCTGCATCGCGACCTCGGCGGTCATCGGGTGGACGTTCGCGACCCCACGTACCCCGTCGGTCCCGAACAGCTTGCGGGCGGTCTCCGGTCTCTCCATGCGGCGCTATTCTAGGTCCGCCGGCCCCAATGGGGGAAGCGTCTTAGCCCGTCTGATTCACGGTACGGCGTAGCGAGGCGTTCGAGACCGCAGCCGAGAAGGGCAAGCGCAGCGACGACCGACGAGGCGTGCTGAAGCACCTCCCCCCAAGTCGTTGTAGGGGGGGCAAGCCCCCCGCAGGAGGAAGGAGCGAGCACACCCCCCCATGTCGTTAGTAGGGGTGGCAAGCCCCCCCTTCGCAGGCGCGGGATCGGACGCCGCAGCAGCCGGACCGTGAATCAGACGGGCTTAGCGGGCGAGCCCGGCGTGGGCCCGAGGGACCGGGGGCCGCGTCTCGTGCCGGCCGCTCCGGACGAAGACGTAGAGGAGGACGGCCAGCACGAGGGAGAGGAGCTTCATGCCCCAGTTCTCCGCGAGCAGGCGCCGCATCATTGGACGCTCGCCGCGGGCGCGGGGACGCTCGCCGCGGGCGCTGGGACGCTCGCCGCGGGCGCGGGGGCGCTCGCGGCGGGCGCCCCGGCGGGGGAGGGGGCGGGCTCGGGGGGGATCGACGCCGGCCTCTTGCGCGGCCGCCAGAAGCTCGTTCCCGCCCGCGGCGGCGGCGCGAAGAGACGGTGGAGGAAGCGGCGCAGCGAGGTCCCGTCGAGCGGCCGGTGGAGCCTCCCGCCGACCGCGAGCGCCATCTCGCCCCGCTCCTCGGAGACCACGACCGCCGGCGCGTCCACCTCCTCGGAGAGGCCGAGCGCGGCGAGGTGGCGGGTGCCGAGCTGCCGCTCGGAGGGGCGCCAGGCGGAGGGGAGGATGCAGCGGGCGGCGACGAGGCGGTTGCCCGCGACGATGGCCGCGCCGTCGTGCAGCGTCCCGCCGGGCTGGAAGACCGACTCGAGCAGCTCCCGCGACAGCCGCGCGTCGATGCGCACCCCCGTGTCCGCGTAGTCGGCGAGGTCCGCCGTCCGCTCGAGCACGATGAGGGCGCCGATCCGCCGCGCGGCCATCGCCTCGGCGGCCCGCACCACGTCATCGATCGCGTCCATCCCCGCGGCGCGGTCGAGCCGGCCGAAGAGACGGTTGTTGCCGAGCCTCGCGAGGCCGCGCCGGATCTCGTCCTGGAAGACGACGACGAGCCCGAAGGCGAGGCCGTAGGTGAGGAAGCTCCCGACCAGCCAGTCGAGGGTCGAAAGCCCGAGCAGCCGGGCGACGAGGTCCACGGCGACGAGCAGGAAGAGGCCCGCGAGGACGGAGACGGCCCGCGTGCCGCGGATGAGCAAGAGCACGCGGTAGATCGCGTAGGCGACGAGCAGGACGTCGGCCACCGCGGCCGCGACCTGCGACACGGCCTGGCCGTGGAGGGTCTGCCAGAGCTCCACGTCCTACGCCTCCGCCGCCGCGAGCGCCGCGGCCGTGGCCGCGACGTCGTGGACCCGGACGAGGCGGGCGCCGGCCCGCGCTGCCGCGGCCGCCGCGGCGACCGATTCGGACCGCCGCCGCGCGGGCGGGGTCTCCCAGGGCGCCTCGACGAGGAACGACTTGCGCGACGCCCCGACCATCACCGGGTGGCCGAGCGCGACGATCGCCGGCAGCCCCGCGAGGAGCGCCCGGCTCTGCGCCGGCGTCTTCGCGAACCCGAGCCCCGGGTCCACGGCGATCGCCTCCGGGGCGACCCCCGCGCCGAGCGCCGCCCGGACGCGCGCGCGCAGCTCCTCTACCACCTCGCCGACCACCTCGGAGTACGTGGAGAGGGAGGCCATGGTCTCGGGCGTGCCGCGCATGTGCATGAGCACGATCGGCGCTCGGCGCCGCGCGACGAGCGGCAGCATCTCCGGGTCGAAGGTTCCCCCGCTCACGTCGTTGATCCAGTCGGCGCCGGCGTCCAGCGCGGCCCTCGCGACCGCCGCCTTGCGCGTGTCGATGGAGATGGGCACGGAGACCCGCCGGCGCAACGCCCGAACGACCGGCACGACGCGGGCGATCTCCTCGGTGGCGGAGATGGCCCGCCGCCCGGTCCCGTAGAGGCTGCCGGATGGGCGCGTGCTCTCCCCGCCGACGTCGATCGCGGCGGCGCCCTCGCCGGCCATCCGGCAGCCGTGCTCGATGGCGGAGAGCACGTCGAGGAAGAGCCCCCCGTCGGAGAAGCTGTCGGGGGTGACGTTGAGGATGCCGACGATCGCGGGCCCGGCGGGCCACGGAGAGACCGGGCTGCCGCTGGAGGTGCCCTCTCCCCCGCCGGTGGCGAGGTCAGGCGCTCTCCTCGGCCCGGGAGCGGGGAGCTCCCCGCGAGGGGCGACGGACGGGGCCAGGGGTTCCCCCGAGGGACGCGCCCCCGGACCCGCGAGCCCCGTCGTCCCGTCGCTCATGTCGTTAGGAGACCGGTGTCCAATGGGTGCCGTCGCGAGAAAGTCGAGACCGAAGCGAGGCGGGCGCCCGAGGGAGCCGCAGCGGAAACGTACTCGTTGCGGGACGAGGCCGCCCGTCGCAGCGAAGGTACAGGCTCTCGCAGTAGGCAGCCATGGACCAGCAGCCTCCTAGGCTTTCGTCGGCTCCGAGAGCTTCCCCAGCCCCTCGAGCGCGTCGAGGATCTTCTTCTTCTCCTTCTTCTCCGGGCTCGCCTTCACCGCCGCGGGCGCCGGCTTCACCGGCTTCTCGCGGGTGATCGACCCGCCGGTGAGCACCGTCTCGATCTCCGGCCCGTCGAGCGTCTCGTACTCGAGGAGCGCGCTGGTGAGCCGGCCGAGCTTGTCGAGGTTGTCGGAGAGGATCTGTCGCGCGCGCTGGTACTGCTCGGTCACGATCCGCCGCACCTCGGAGTCGATCTGCCGCGCGGTCTCCTCGCTGTAGTCCTGGTGGCTCGCGATCTCGCGGCCGAGGAAGATCTGCTCCTCGCGCTTGCCGAAGGAGAGCGGCCCGAGCAGCTCGCTCATCCCCCACTCGCAGACCATCTTGCGCGCGAGGTCGGTCGCCTGCTCGATGTCGTTGGACGCCCCGCTGGTCTTCTCGCGGAAGGTCAGCTCCTCGGCGATGCGCCCGCCGAGCGCGATGGCGATCCGGTTCAAGGCGAACTCGCGGCTCGCGTTGTAGCGGTCCTCGGCCGGGAGCTGCTGGGTGAGGCCGAGCGCGGGGCCGCGGGGGATGATGGTCACCTTGTGGACCGGGTCGGATTCGGGGAGCATCTTCGCGACCAGCGTGTGGCCGGCCTCGTGGACCGCCGTGACCTTCTTCTCCTTCTCGCTGATGATCATCGACCGCCGCTCGACGCCCATCAGCACCTTGTCCTTGGCGAACTCGAAGTCCGCGATCTCGACCTTCTCCTTGTTGTTGCGGGCGGCGAGCAGCGCCGCCTCGTTCACCAGGTTCTCGAGGTCCGCGCCGGAGAACCCCGGCGTCCCGCGGGCGATCTGGTCGAGGTTGACGTCGGAGCCGAGGGGCGTCTTCTTCGTGTGGACGTTCAGGATGCCGAGCCGCCCCTGCACGTCGGGCCTCGGTACGACGATCCGCCGGTCGAAGCGGCCTGGCCGCAGGAGCGCGGGGTCCAGCACGTCGGGGCGGTTGGTCGCGGCGATCAGGATCACCCCGTCGTTGCTCTCGAAGCCGTCCATCTCGACGAGGAGCTGGTTGAGGGTCTGCTCGCGCTCGTCGTGGCCGCCCCCGAGGCCGGCCCCGCGGTGGCGGCCGACGGCGTCGATCTCGTCGATGAAGACGATGCACGGGGCGTTCTTCTTGCCCTGCTCGAAGAGGTCGCGGACGCGGGAGGCGCCGACGCCCACGAACATCTCCACGAAATCCGACCCGGAGATGGAGAAGAACGGTACGCCGGCCTCGCCGGCGATCGCGCGGGCGAGCAGGGTCTTGCCCGTGCCCGGAGGCCCCATGAGCAGGACGCCCTTCGGGATCCGGCCCCCGAGGCGGGTGAACTTCTTCGGGTCCTTGAGGAAGTCGATGATCTCCTCGAGCTCGCCCTTCGCCTCGTCGATGCCCGCCACGTCCGAGAAGGTCACCTTGTTGTGGTTCTCGGAGAGGAGCTTCGCCTTCGACTTGCCGAAGCTCATCGCCTTGCCGCCGGTCCCCTGGACCTGGCGCAGGAAGAGGAAGAAGAGCAGCACGAGCAGGGCGACGGGCAGCCCCTGGACGAGGATGGAGAGCCAGATCCCGTTCTGGTCCTCCCGGTCGATCTTGAAGTCGACCCCGTGGTTGTGGAGGCGGTCGAGCAGGACGTCCGAGGGGGTGTTGCCGGTCACCTTGAACTCGGCGCCGTTGTCCTTCAGGTGGCCGTCGTAGGTCTGCCCCTTGATCGTGAGATCCTTGACGCGCCCCTGATCGACGTAGGTGAGGAACTCGCCGTAGGTGAGGTCGCGGATCGGCTGCTGGCGGTTGTTGAAGAACTGGTAAAAGGCCACGAACATCACGAGGATGACGGCCCAGAGCAGCACGTTCTTGTAAAGCTGTCTCAACGAATACCTCGAGGGGAGGCGAGGACCACGGGAAAACTGTAACAGAAGCGCGAGGAGCGCCGCAAGGAGCGCGGGAAGGAGAGCCTGTCGCGCCGTCTCATGGCGGGGTTGTTGTAATCGGCGGGAGGGAGACTGCAACGGGTTTACGACTTCCGGGAGTCTCGGGCCGGGAGGCGGGGCGTTCGGGTGGGAGGGCGAGAGGACGTTGGAGCGCGGGCCGCGCAGCTCTCTTCGAGCAGGCTCGACCTACCCATCTTCCCGCCCCCTCCTCCTCTTCCCCACCGTGAGCCGGCCCCGCCTCACGGTCGCCGCGAGGTCGCCCGGCAGATGCACCGTCCCGCCGCGCGGGAGCAGGGCGAGCACGCGCGCCGTCTCGCGCGCGGCCGGGGGGCCGCCTCCGGCCGCGGCGGCGAGCCTGCGGACGACGCGCCGGGCCACCGCGGGGGGGAGCGCCGCGAGCGCGCGGGCTGGTACGCCGCCGGGGTCGTCGAGCGTCTCCATCGCCGCCGCCGCGAGGGCATCGAGCGCCGCCTCGTCCGCGCGCGCGATCTCGGCGAGGTCGGAGAGCCGCCGCTCCAGCGCCGGCGAGAGGGCGAGCAGCGCCGGCCAGATCTTCTCGCGCAAGGCGTTCCGGCGGAAGCGCAGGTCGTCGTTCGTCGGGTCGCGGCAGGAGGGGAGGGCGAGGGCCGCCACGTAGGCGTGGACCCGCGCGCGCGGCAAGGAGAGCAGAGGCCGGACGAGCCGCAGCGTGCCGTCCAGGGCACGGGAGGCGGCCATCGCCGAGAGGCCGCGGGGGCCGGCGCCCCGCAGGAGCCGAAGGAGGACCGTCTCGGCCTGATCGGTGCGGGTATGGGCGGCCGCGACGTGGGTGGCGCCGGTCTCGCGGGCCATCTCGGCGAGGGCCCCGTAGCGCGCGCGGCGGGCGCCGTCCTCGACGCCGTCGCCGCCCGCGACCGTCACGGACCGGACGAGGATGGGCAGGCCGAGCTTCTCGGCGAGCCGGCCGGCCGTCCGGGCGTCCTCGGCGGAGGAGGGACGGAGCTGATGGTTCACGTGCGCGAGGACGAGATCCGCGAGGCGCAGCCGGCCCGCCAGGCGGGAGAGGGCGGCGGCGAGGGCGGCCGAGTCGGGCCCTCCGGAGGTCGCGCAGAGCACGCGGCTGCCCGGAGGCAGCAGCGCGCGGGCCGAGCGGGCCACGGCGGACTCGAAGTGGGCCGGGGTGTAGGCCTCTGACACGGCGGGGAGTGTATCAAAAGTTCGGGCGTGCGCGGCGAGGTCCAGGAAGGCCCTACCATCCTCACCCCCGAGGCCGATCACTCGCCCGGTTACTTGCTTCTTGCGGACCCCTGGCCTATACTGGGTTTAGGAAGCTGAAAGACCGTGGCGAAGAGGCCCGCGCGCCAGGGAATGAATAACGGGCGACGTTGGTTCGTCAAGGTCGGGAGCAAGCGGCTTCCACGGAGTTGGGCCCAGGGGTCCCCCCCCTCCCCCTCTGGGTCCACGGGGCCGGGCAGGGCAACCTGCCTGGCCCTTTTTTTTGTGCGCTGCACGAAGGGGACCCGCGACGAGGGGCCTGCGAGGGCTGGAAGTCGCCTGTTGCTCGCGAACGAGGGGGTTCGTGGCGGGTGGGTCGGCCGAGGTGGAGCGTCGATGCGCCACCCGGAGCTTCGGTGGGGCGGTTGTCAACGTTCGTAACAGGCTCGGAGCGATGTAACCACACGTAATCACGCGGAGTGGCCCTCCCCGTAGGGTTGGCGCGAATCCTGCGTTGCCTTCAGACGCCCATGCGCCCCTCCCGCCGCCTCGTCCTCGCCGCCGTCTTCCTCGCCCCCGCTTGCGGGCCGGCCACCGATCACCCCGGGACCGGCGTTCGCGACTACGCGACCCTCTCCGAGTTTCTCTCCGTCTGCGCCAAGAATGGCACGCTCCCCGGCGTGGACGTATCGACCTACCAGGGGAGCATCGACTGGGGCGCCGTCGCCGGCGCCGGCATCCGATGGGCCTACGCGAAGGCCACCGAATCGACCGATTGGCAGGATCCGACCTTCCACGGCAACTGGTCGGGGATGCAGGCCCATGGCATCGCCCGCGGCGCCTACCACTTCTTCCACCCGGGCGTCTCCGGCAAGGCCCAGGCGGACTACTACCTCGCGTTCGTGGGGTCGCTTTCGGGCAGCCTGCCGCCGATGCTCGACTGGGAGGTGACCGACAACGTCTCGGGCGGGACGGCGGCGGCGAACGCGCGGGCCTTCATCGCCGAGATCGCGGCCAAGACCGGCCGGCAGACCGTGATCTACACGAGCCCGGGCCTCTGGGACGGCTTCGGGGCGGGCGACTTCGGGAGCGACCCGCTCTGGGTGGCCGACTGGACCTACTGCACCTCCGGCTGCTGCCCGATCATGCCGTCGGGCTGGGGCGATTGGGTCTACTGGCAATGGAGCGACAAGGGGACGATCTCCGGCATCCCGGCGACCGTCGACCTCGACGTGTTCAACGGCGACCTCGCCTCGCTCCAGGGCCTCTCCGACCGCCCCCCGGAGGGCTGGCTCGACAGCGTGGCCTGCGACACGATCGCGGGCTGGGCGTACGACCCCGACACGCCGGGCAGCGCGATCTCCGTCGACATCTATTATGGCGGGCCGGCCGGATCGGGGGCGCCGGGCGTTCGCTGGACCGCGAACGTCTACCGCGCGGACCTCTGCTCGGCCATCGGGAGCTGCGACCACGGCTTCGTCACGCTCACGCCCCGCGCGCTGCTCGACGACGCCGCCCACTCCATCTATCCGTACGCCATCGACTCCTCCGGCAACGGCGACAACCCGATCCTCTCGGGGGCGCCCAAGACCTTGCAGTGCGCGCCGGACGAGACGGGCGTGCGCCGCCATGTCGTGGACCCCGCGAGCCTCTCCGCGTGGGGCTTCTCCGCGCTGATGGACATCCGTCCGGTCTCGGACGCGGCCCTCGCCGCCTGGGCGGATGCCGGGCCATGGCCGGAGAAGCCGCAGCTCGTCCAGGGGGTGGGTGACGCGGCGATCTGGATGGTCGACGGCCCGTTCCGCAGGAACGTCAAGGACCCGGAATCGATGGGCTACTGGCACTTCGCCTCCGGCCAGGTGGTGCAGGAGCCGCTCGCCCAGGTGACGGCGATGCCGCAGGGACCCGACTTGCGCGAGCGGCCGATGCTCGTGCGGGGGGCGAGCGGCGAGGTCGACGTGCTCGACGATCCGCTGCCCGTGCTCGACGCTGGGACGCCCGGGGTAGGGGACGCGGACGCCGGGGGAAGTGCGGCGGACGCCGGGGAGGTGGCGGACGCGGGGTCTTCGAGCGGGAGCGCGGGCAGCTCGGGGGCAAGCTCGGGGTCTTCAGGCGGGAGCGTGGGCAGCTCCGGGGCAAGCTCGGGGTCTTCGGGCGGGAGCGGGAGCAGCTCCGGGGCAAGCTCGGGGTCTTCGGGCGGGAGCGGGAGCAGCTCCGGGGCAAGCTCGGGGTCTTCGGGCGGGAGCGGGAGCAGTTCGGGCGGTGGGGCGGGGACGGGCGCTTACGGTGCCGAGCGCGGGGCGGACGCGGGGATTGCGGGCGGGGTCGGGGCCTCGGGAGTGGAAATGGGAACGGGAGCGGGGGAGGACGCCGGGACCGGCGAGACGGTGGACGTGCGCGGTGGGGGCTGCGGGACCGCGCCGGGGAGCCGCGCGCCGTCGATTCTCGTGCTGCTCGCGGTCGCGGCGCTCGTTCGCCGCCGGCGCTAGCCTGCGACCCAGACCGCGAGGAGCTCGCGGAGGTCCTCCAGCCGATCCAGGATCGACGCGGGCACCCACTTGGCGAACATGTCGAGATGGACGAGCGCGTTCACGTTCGCGTCCGCCTTGCCCGCCGCGCGCAGCCGCTTCGCGAAAGCCTGGTTGACCCGGCCCACGTCCTCGTAGATCGCGACCAGGCCCGACAGGCTCCAGTCGGGCGGCTCGCCGGTCGTGGCGCGCAGGTGCTGGGCGATCAGGTAGAGGCCGGCGGCCCGGTAGAGCGTCTCGGTCTCGTCGGCGAACGGCACGTGGAAGCGGGCCATGGGCCGCAGGCGGCCGAGGATGGGGCAGCCGCTCGTCGCGAACTTCAGGCCGAGGAGCGAGCCGAGCGCCGGGGCCGCGGCGAGGCGCTTGCCCACGGTCCGGCCCGAGATCTCGACCTCGGCCTCGCAGTCCTCGACCGAGAGCGTCTCGCCGAAGGCGGCGGCGAGCGGGGCGAGGCGGGCCGCGGCGGGGCAGCGCGCGCCGGTCGCCGCCGGCAAGGGGCAGTTCGGGCAGCGCTCGAAGGCGAGCAGCGTCCACCCAGGCCCATCCGCGGCGACGGGCGCGACGTCGGCGAGCGACGTGGGGTCGAGCTGGACGGCCTCCTCGCGCACCGATCCGTCCCGCATCCGGAAGGAGTAGCGGACGGAGAGCGGCGCGGGGTCCATGAGCGGGAGGAGTGTACCACCCCTCCGGGCCCTCTTCAGCAATCCCGCTCGCAGGTCCAGGGGCACGGACGAACCCCCGCCTCTCGCCGGGTCTATTCGAGCGGGGGGACCGCCCGCTCCCGTTCCCCTCCTCGCCCCCTTCCCGCTCCCCTCACCGTGCCACCTGGTAGGGTCACGACCCTTTTCGCAGCAGGCAGCCATTTCACACCAGCCTCCTAGACCGCTCAATCCAGCCGCGCGACGGTGGGTCGCGCCGGGCGGCGCTCCTTCCGAGTGGTCGGCTCCAGCCTGCCAGCCGATAGGCCGCTCGCGGCGAGCAGCACCAGGCCGGCCGCGAGGAGCGCGAGCGGCCCCGGATTGACGCGCGGCCAGAGCTGCTGCGCGAGCGCGGTCCAGCCGCCCGCGAGAGAGAAAGCTACCGCGGTCCAACGCGCCGCCCGCCCCATCCCGTGTTCCCCCCCGATAAACCCCAAGCCAACATGTGCACCGAGCGAACGGCGCGCGGAAGGGAAAAGAGTTGGTCCGGCGGGGTACCGGGGTTCCCAACGGGGATGAGGCTAGTTCCAGCTCCCGAGGCCGGAGCTTTCTTCGGGAGCACGATCGCGCGTCGCATCGAGCGCGGAAGATCCACCGGGCCCGTCTCCCGCGCGCTCTCCTCATCCAGGGGAGGGGTTGAACCCACGCGGCCCCGCGGGGGGAAGGACGCGCTGTTCCAGGTCGAGGAGAGGTCGCGCGAGGGGCGTCGGGTATCGGGATCGGGTCGGCTGGCACGGGGGCTGCTTGGGCCCCCTGAGCGGCGGCCGCGGTCGCCGAGGGAGGACCCGTGAGAAGAGGGATGGCGCGACGAAGCGGCTGGGTATTGGGGCTTCTCTTTTCGTGCGCCTGCGCGAGCGGACCGGCTCCGATTCCGAACGAGCCGCCGCGGGTGGGCGGAGCGTATCGGCTGGGGCTCGACGACGTGGTCGAGGTCGCGGTCTTCAAGGATCAGGACATCAGCCGTACGGTGCCGGTCCGGCCGGATGGGAAGATCTCGCTGCCCCTGGTCGGCGAGGTCGAGGCCGCCGGGCTCACCGCGGCGGAGCTGCAGGCGATCGTCACACAGCGGCTCGCACCCTACGTGCAGAAGCCCAGCGTGTCGGTCATCGTCCGCGAGATCCACTCGCGCCGCTTCTTCGTGCTGGGGCAGGTCAACCATCCGGGGGCCTTCGCGCTGCTGGGGCCGACGACCGCCCTCCAGGCGATCGCGCAGGCGGGCGGCCTCGCGGAGTTCGCCGACGAGAACTCGATGGTGCTGTTGCGGTCCACGTCCTCGGGGGTACGGCGCTATCCGCTGCGCTACGACGACCTGGTCGGCGCCAGGGACGGGCGGGCGATCTACCTGGCCCCGGACGACACGCTGGTCGTGCCATGAGGCGAGCCGGCGCCGTGGGCGTCCTCGTCGTCCTCGCCTCCTCGGTGGCGCGGGCGGCGGAGGTCGGGGGACTCGTCGCCGGGGTGACGGCGGAGGGGCGCGCGCAGGACGACACGCTCTTCGGCGGCGGGCAGGATCTCGTCGGCGTGGTCTCGCCCGAGATTGGCTACCGGTTCGATGGCCAGCGGCTCGACCTGTCGCTGCGCTACGACGCGGATCTCTACGACTATCAGGGGGCGCTGCCGCGCTACGACACGAACCAGCGCGGCTACCTCCGCCTCGACGCCAAGCCCTCGCGGGAGACCCACGTCATCGCGAGCGGGTCGGTCCAGTGGATCACCGATCCGCTGGCCCTCGATCGGCTCGGCTTGCCGCGGGTCACGAGCCCGGTCCTGTTCGGGGAGGCCGCCATCGAGGGCGACGAACGGATCGCCGAGCGCTGGACGCTGAGGGCCGGCGAGGAGTCCCAGATCGTCCACTTCGAGGACCCGGCGCTCGTCGACGGCAGCGTCCACCAGCCGTGGATCGAGGGGGCGCGGGCGATCTCCGCGCACGACGAGCTGGCGCTGCGCATCCGGGGACAGTTCTTCTTCCGCGTGGACACCCCGGCGGGGCTCGCGCAGACGGCCTCGATCGGCTGGAGGCACCGAATCGGCGAACGGTTGCGGGTGGACCTCGCCGCGGGGCCGATTCTCTACGAGGCGCCAGGGGCCGCCGTCGCGCCGACGCCGTACGCCACCGGAGGCCTGATCTGGACGATCCCCCACGGTGAGCTGGAGTTGCGCGGCGGGCGAGATCTGCTGGGCGCGACGGGCTTTGGTACCGCCCTGTGGGCCGACTACGTCGAGGCCGGCTGGATCGCCCGGCTGTCCCGGCGTTGGTCCGGCCGCCTCGGAGGGACCTACTTCGTCGACGGCCTCGCCCCGAACGCGCCGGCCTCGCTCACCGGCTACGCGGCCGAGGGGGCGATCGACTTCCTGGCGGGCCGGGACTGGAAGATCGAGGCGGTGGGCGACTGGATCGGCCAGACGGACGTCCCGGGCGCCGGCCCGTTCGCGCTCGGGCTCGAGGTGGTGGCCATGCGGGTCTCCTGGCAGTGGGGCTCCGACCGGCGTCTGATCCACTAGGCTTGTAGCACGTGGGGATTCTGGAGATGCGCGAACGAAGGCGAGCTGGGACGGGAAGCGCGGGGGGGTCTGGGCTCCGCGCGCAAAGCGGGGAGGGGTGACCATGGACGGCGTGAACCCGAGGGACGTGGTGCGCGGACTCTGGCTGCGGCGCCGGCCGCTCGCGCTGCTGGCGGCGGCCCTCTTCGGCGCCGGCCTCCTAGTGGTTGCGACGCTGCCACCGCAATACCGGGCGAGCGCGGTCGTGGCGATGCGGGCGCAGCATCCGGCCGGGGACGTCGTCCTGCCGACCGTCTCGACGCAGCCCGAGGACCGGCTCAAGACGCTCGACGCAGAGCTGCTCGCCGCGCCGCTCCTCCAGCGGGTGGTCACGGAGCTCGCCGTCGCCCCGGGGCTGCCCACGATGGACGCGCGGGTGGCGAAGCTCCGCGGGCAGGTCGACCTGAAGGTCGAGGGTGATGACGTGTTCACCGTCTCGGTGACCGCCCGAGACCCGAAGCTCGCCGCGGCGGCGGCTAACCGGCTCCCCGCGATCTATGCGGACGGGGTGCGCAAGGACCGGCTCACGCAGGCGGAGCGGGCGGCGCGGATCTTCGGGCCGGAGATCGCCGCGCTACGGTCGGCGCTCGTCCGCCAGGATGCGGGCATCGCGCGCTTCAAGGCCGAGCGCCTGGGTGATCTGCCCGAGCAGCTCGACGGCAACCTGCGCGGGCTCGACGATACGCTCCTGCTCGAGGAGCGGACCGGAGAGGCGCTGATGGACGCGGAGCGGCGCCACGCCGCGCTGCTCACCTCCGGGCGAGACGACGCGACCGCGCTCGGCCGGCTGCGCCGCCGGAGCGAGGATCTCGCCAAGGAGCTGACCGACGCCCGCGCGCAGTGGACCGAGGGGCATCCGGAGGTCCAGCGGCTGGAGCGGGACCTGGCGCTCACCGGCGCGCGGCTGCAACGGGTGGAGGGGCAGCAGACCGACACGGCCCGGGAGCTGCGGGCGGTCGACGCCGAGGCCGCGGATCTCCGCCGGCGACAGGCGGCGCTGGACCGGAAGGCGAGCGACCTTCGCCGGCGGGTGGAGGAGACACCGGCGACCGCCGAGGCGCTCTCCGCCCTCACCCGCGACCGCGAGGCGACCCAGGCGAAGTACGAGGCGCTCCTCGGACGGCAGGTCGAGGCCGAGCTGGCCCTCGCGCTCGAGAAACGCCAGTCGGCGGACCTCTTCCACGTCGTGGCCCCGGCGACGCCGCCGGCCCGGCCCGCGAGGCCCGACCGGGCGGCCGGCGCGCTCCTGGCCCTGCTCGCCGCGCTCGCCGTGACCGCGCTCGCCGGGACGGCCCTCGAGATCGCCGACGACACGCTGCGCGACGCAAAGGACGCGGGGGCGCGCCTCGGCGTCCCGGTGCTCGCGGTCGTGCCTAGGTTTTCCACGACTTCCGGCCGGCCGGTGCGGCTGGCCGAGCAGCAGCGAACCTAGGACCGAGGGAGTCGATGGGACCCGAGCCGATCGTCACGCGCGACGCGCAATTCCTGGAACGCATCGACGGCCCCGGCGCGCTCGCGCGCAACGCCGTGGTGCTCACCGCGCCGAGGAGCCTCGCCGCCGAGCGCTACCGCCTGGTGCAGTTCCGGCTCGAACAGATCTGCCGCCGCGACGCGCTGAAGACGATCGCGGTCGCGAGCGCGCTGCCGGGGGAGGGGCGGACCACGACGGCCATGAACCTCGCGCTCACCGCGGCCCGGGCCGGCGACCGCCGCGTGGCGTTGGTCGAGGCCGACCTCCGACGGCCCCGCCTCGAGCGGCTGCTCGGTCTGCCCGAGGGGCCGGGGATCGCTGACCTTTCGGGGGGCGAGGTGGAGATGGAGCGGTGCGTCCGCCGCGTGGTCCGGCCGCCGCTCTGGGTGGTGACCGCCGGCCGGCGGGCGGGCGGCGCCGAGGTCGAGCTGGACGTCGCCCGGCTGCGAGCGCTGCTCGCGCTGCTCCGGAGTCGGTTCGACGTCGTGTACGTCGATGTTCCGCCCGTCCTGTCGAGCGCGGACGCGGTCGCCGTCGTCGCCGCGGTGGACGGGATCGTGCTCGTCGCCCGCCCCCGGCGGTCGACGTTCGCGTCGATGGAGCAGGCGGCCTCGATGCTCTCGGGCGCCCGCGTCCTCGGCTGTGTGCTCAACGACTCGCTGGGGCTCTTGACCGGGGCGGAGCTGGGACGACCTCCCCGGGGAGGGTGAGGCGTGCCACGACGGCTCGACGGCGAATCCGTGAGGTGGCGGCTCTTCCCCCATCGGCGTGCGTCCCGATCCCATCGGGCGTCGGGTCGGGGCGGCGGGGCGCGAGCCCCCATCTCGCCTCGTCCCGACCGGCGCGATACGGCAGGAGGGGCGTGAGGCGGCATGACCATCCGCGTCTTCGGTCACTACTGCCTCGAAGGGAGGATCCGGTTGTTCGGGGCCGAGGCCGCGCTTCTCGGCGCCGCACTGCTCCTCGCCGCGCGGGCCCCGGTCGCGGCTGCGCGGCCGCTCGTCCTCCCCGAGCTCCTGGCCGCGGGCCTCGCGTTCCCCGCCGCGCTCTACCTAAACGACCTGTACGACCTCGGGGCCGTGGCGCGGGACCGCGAGGGGACGCGGCTGTTGCGGGCGCTCGGCATGGCCACGATCACGGTCGCCGTGGTCGCCTGGCTCCGCGCGTCGGCGCACGCGCGGCCCCTGGCGGCCGGGTCCCCGGCGAGCGCCCTCGTCGGCGCGGTCGGCCTGGCCGCCGTCGCGGTGGTCGTGAACCGCGCCGTTTCGTCGCGCCTCGCGCGCCGGCCTCGGCGGCTCCTCGTCCTGGGGACGGGCCCGCGGGCGCGCTCTCTCGCCCGGGCCCTCGAACAGGAGCCGGAGAACGGCGTCCAGATCGTGGGCTTCGTCGGGGAGCCGGCCGTGGCGATCCCGCGCGGGTTGCTCGAACCGGCGGAAGGTCGCGTCGCCGAGTGGGTGGCGCGCCGTCACGCGGACGCGGTCGTCGTGGCCTCCGAGGACCGGCGCGGTCTGCCGGTGGACGAGCTGCTCGAATGTCGCGTGGGGGGCACCGAGGTCTTCGAGGCGCTGCAACTCGCCGAGCGTTCGCTGCGCCGCATTCCGCTCGACCTGCTCCGGCCGGCGGACCTGATCTTCACCGACGACTGGCGCCGCTCGCCCGCGCGATGGCTCATCAAGCGCGCCTTCGACCTCGCCGCCGCGAGCCTGCTGCTCCTCCTCGGCGCCCCGGTGATGCTCGCGACCGCGCTGCTCGTCCGCCTCTCCTCCCCGGGTCCGATCTTCTTCCGGCAGGAGCGGCTGGGCCTCTCCGGCCGGCCCTACCGGCTGATCAAGTTCCGGACGATGCGCGCCGACGCCGAGGCGGCGAGCGGCCCCGTCTGGGCGCGGGAACACGATCCGCGGGTGACCGGGATCGGCGCTCTCCTCCGCAAGTCCCGCCTCGACGAGCTGCCGCAGATCTTCAACGTGATCGAGGGCAGCATGAGCCTCGTCGGCCCGCGGCCGGAGCGGCCCTTCTTCGTCGAACGGCTGCGGGAGCGGATCCCATTCTTCGACCTCCGGCTCGCTGTGAAGCCGGGCGTCACCGGCTGGGCCCAGCTCCGCTACCCCTACGGGGCGTCCGAGGAGGACGCCCGGGCGAAGCTCGAGTTCGACCTCTACTACCTGAAGAATGGATCGCTCTTCCTCGACCTGGTGATTGCGTTTCACACGGCCAAGCACGTGCTCTTCGGCCGCGGGGCCCGCTGATCGGCCGATCCCGAGGATCGTCGTGTGGCGCGAGCACTTCGTTGATTGAGAGAGAGCCAGGAAGCCAGGAAGGAAAGGACGAGAGATGCAAAATTCGGATTCCGTGCCGGAGGCGAGGCTGGAGCAACTGCCGGAGATCGAGACGGGGGAACCCGTAGAGGAATCCTCGTCCGAGGTCATCGCGGATCGCGGGTCGTGGATGGCCTTGCGGTCCCGTTGGAACGCGCTCGCCGCCGCGTCGCCCTTCGACTGGCCGATGGTGCGGCACGAGTTCCTGACCATCTTCCTCGACAACTTCGCGCCCGAGGTCCGGCTGCGGGTGGTCGTGGTCCGGCGCGAAGAGACGCTGGCCGCGGGCGCCGCCCTCGCCTCCCGGCGCTGCAGCTACCACGGACTTCCGTACTCGGCGCTGACCTCGCTGTCCAACGTCCACTCCGGGCGCTTCGACCTGCTCGCGCTCGACGATGACGCGGTCAGGGGGCTCTGGCGGCAGATCCGGGCGCTCCCCGGCTGGGACGTGATCGAGCTGCGGGACGTTCCTTACGGTGGCCGCGCCGAGCAGCTCGTCGCGTTGGCCGCGCGCGACGGATTCCTTACGGGCCGGTGGGAGTCGATGCGTACGCCCTTCGTTGACCTGAAGGACGGACCGCCGCCGAGCGCGAAGCTGCGGCAGAACCTGCGCCGCCGCCGCCGGAGGCTCGAGGAGGTGGGGCCGGTGCGCGTCGAGGAACTGGAGGGCGGTGCGATCGACGCGTTCCTGGAGCGCGGCTTCGCCCTGGAGGCTGCGGGATGGAAGGGGCGCGAGGGCACGGCCATCGCGAAGGATCCGGCGACCCGCGGCTTCTATCGGGAGCTGGCCCACGAGGCGGCCAGGCTCGGCTGGCTCTCGCTCTGGGGGCTATCTGCTGGAGATCGCCTGGTAGCCTTTCAGTTCGGCCTGCGCGCGGGCGGCCGCCAGTACCTCCCGAAGCCCGCCTACGATGAAGGGCTCGGCTTCTGTTCGCCCGGCCAGCTCTTGATGGAGGAAGTGCTCGAAAGCTGCCGGCGGCGCGGCCTCGCGGAATTCGACTTCCTTGGCCCTTCGATGGCCTGGAAGCGCGACTGGACGCCCTACGATCGGGTTCACGCCTGGCACTTCATCCATCGACCCACGCTCACCGGGCGTGCGCTCTGGTCCCTTCGTTTCTGGGTCGCGCCGACCGTCCATCGTTGGACGCAGGCGCTCGGGGGGGAATGAGGGATGGAAGCCGTGGGCGCGCGATCCCTGGTCCGCCGCCGCGGGCGTCCCCGGCGGCGCTGGTCGATCCCGGCCCTGCCGACGCTCCGGCCGGCGATGCTCGCCGGCGGCGCGCGGACGGCGCTGCCTTTCCCGCTCGACGCCGCGGGGGCGCGCTTCTACTACTTCGCCCGAAACGCCGTCTGGGCGGCGGTGAAGCTCCTCGGCCTGCCGGGCAAGGAGGTGCTCGTTCCCGCCTACCACCACGGCGTCGAGATCGAGGCCCTCGTCGACGCCGGCGCGGTGCCCCGTTTCTATCCGCTCGGCGTCGGTCTCTCGCTGGACCCGCATGTCGTGGTGGCGAGGATGACCCGGGCCACCGCCGCGGTCTACGTGATCCACTACCTCGGTTTCCCGCAGCCGCTCGACGAGATCGTGGAGGCTTGCCGGGCGCGCGGGATCCCGCTCATCGAGGACTGCGCCCTCGCCGGCCTCTCGACCGACGGCGAGCGGCCGCTGGGATCGCGCGGCGACGTGGGGATCTTCTGCCTCTACAAGACGTTCCCCGTCCCCAACGGCGGCGTGCTCGTCGTCAACGGGACTCGTCCCCGCGGAGTTCCGCCGCCGGTCCCGCCGCCGTGGACCTCGACGGCGAGCCACGTCGGGAGCAGCCTGCTTGAAAACCTCCGGTTGCGGGGAGGACCTCCGGGGCACTGGCTCGCGGACGCGTTGCGGCTCGCCGGCCGGGCGGTCTGGAGCGGCGCCGGCGCGACCCGGGTCCCGACCGGAACGCAGCATTTCGAGCGAGCCCACGTGCAGATGGGCGCGGCGAAGGTCGTCCACCGGATTCTCGCGGCGCAGGATTTCGCGAGGATCGTCGAGGTGCGGCGGCGCAACTTCTTCCTCCTCATGGGGCGGCTGCGCGACGTCGCTCCACCCCTGGTCCAGGAGCTCGCGCCGGGGGTCTGTCCGCTTTTCTTCCCCCTGGTGGTCGCGCGCAAGAGCGAGGTCCGCCGCGGGCTCGCGGCGCGCGGCATCGAGGCCATCGACTTCTGGCGCACGGGCCATCCAGCCGTGCGGCCGGGCGAGTTTTCGGACGTCGATCGCCTGCGGGAGACGGTGATCGAACTGCCGAGCCACCAGGACTTGTCGCCGGCGGCCATGGAATTCGTCGCCCAGAGCGTCCGGGAGGTTCTGGGGGCATGAGTCGCTGGCCGGCAGCCCGGGCTCGTCGTGGCCCACTCACCCGGTTTCGCAGGTCCGCGGGAGGAGAGGGCTCGGACGGGCGCGACGCCCGGCCCCGAGTCCCCCTTGCGAGGCCGGGGAAGAGGGCAGGGGGGAGCCTCGGCGAAGCTCGAGAGAGGGGGGTTGGCGATGGACCTTGATACCCACCCGCCGTTGCTCGTCGAGGCTGTCAGTGACCCATGGCGATTCGCGGCACTGCGCGCCGAGTGGGACGCGCTCGCGGGCCGTTCCGAGGCGCCGCCCTTTCTCCGCTGGGGTTGGCTCTTTCCCTGGTGGTCGCGGCTCGGCCAGGGCTCTGAGCCGCTCGTCGTGACGACGCGCGACGGCACGGGAGCGCTGCGCGGCCTCCTTCCGCTACGAAGCCGGCGCCACCGGGTGGGGCTCATGGTCTGGCGGTTCCTCGGCGACCGGTTCGTGGGTTCGGATGGGCTTCAGCCTCTCCTCGAATGCGGGTGGGAACGGGCGGCTGGCGGCGCGCTCGCGAGCTGGGTCGCTCGCTCGATCGGGCAGTGGGACCTGCTCCTTTTGCACGGTCTTCCGGCGGGCCTCCCGTGGGCGGCCACGCTCGCGGAGCGGCTCGCCGGATGTGGCGCGACCTTGCGCCGGCGCCCCGCGGACAACTGCCCGGTGCTGTTCGTCGAGGGCGGCGCGCTGGGCTTGCTCCGGCGGGAGAACTACGAGCGCCGCCTCCGCTGGCTCGGCCGGCAGTCGAGCTGGCGGGTGACCTGTTCCTCCGAGCCCTCGGAGGTCCCGGACGCTCTCGGCCACTTCCTCGGCCTGCACGCGCGCCGCTGGAGAGAGCGCTGGTCGGACGCGATTGCTGGACCGGCCGTCGAGGGGTTCCATCGCGAGAGCGGCGAGGCGCTGGCGGGCGACGGCATGTGGCGCCTGTATCTCATGTGGCTTTCCGGGCGCCCGGTCGCCGGCGTCCTGGCGCTGGTCGATCGCCGACGGTCGGCCTTCTACTACTACCTGCCTGTCTTCGACCCGGCGTTTCGCCACCGGAGCGTCGGAATGGTCTTGCTGGGCCTGTTGGTCGAATCGGCTGCCGCGGCCGGCCTGCGCCGCTTCGAGCTGCTGCGCGGCGAGGAGCCGTACAAGCTCGAGCTGACAGGGGCGCGATGGCGGACCTGTTCGATGACCGTCGCGGCGCCAAGGGTCGTGCCGCGGCTCATCGCCATGGGGTGCGCCGGCGCCGCCGGCCTTCGCTCGCTCACCTCCTCGGTAGCCCCGTCGGGGATCACTGACCTCTGGCGGCGCGGGCTTTCGCGACTCAGCTTGAAGTCGTCCGGCTGGGGCTGAAGACTCGTCCGGGACGTCGGGGGGGCAATGGACGCGGGGTGGTGGAAGCGGTGGACGAAGGAGGTAGTGGCGCGGACTTTGCAATCGACGGGCCTCGCCGGTGTTAACCGGGTCGCCCAGAGGATCCGCCTCGGGGGACGCCGGCTGCGGATTGTCAGTTACCACCGGGTCGTCGAGGACTTCGCGTCCGAGGAGGCGCGCGCGATCCCGGGGCTGCTCGTCTCCGTAAGGACGCTGCGCCGCCAGCTCAGCCACCTGGGGGACCGGTACGAGATCGTCTCCCTGACACGCGCGCTCGATGAGATGCGGGCCTCCCCGGCCGGCTCCGATCTTGCCGCGGTGACCTTCGACGACGGCTACGCCGATCTCTGGGAGAACGGTCTACCCGTCCTGCGGGCGCTCTCGGTCCCCGCGTCGGTCTTCATCGTGACCGCGCTCACCGGGAGCGAGGAGCCTCTCCTGCACGACCGACTCTATTGCGCGCTCGTGGCGCTCGAACGCGGGCGGGGCGACATCGCGAGGCTGCCGCCGGGCCATGGGCGGCAGTGGCTCGCCGTGCTCCAAGAGTCCGGTTGCCGCCCTCCCGAGATGGTCGACGGTCTCCTCGCCGCGATTCCGGACCCGCAGCTTCGGGTCCTCGTCGAGGACCTCGAACGTATCAGCGGCCTCTCGGCTGCCGACGTGGGGCCGGGCGGGCGGCTCCTCTCGTGGGAGATGGTCCGCGATCTCGCGGCCGCGGGCCATGACATCGGCGCCCACACGACGCTCCATCGGGTGCTCACCCACCTCCCGCTTCCCGAGGTTCGCCGAGAGCTGTCCGAATCCCGCCGGGCCATCGTCGAACGGCTCGGGCGGGAGCCGGCTGCCTTCGCCTACCCGAACGGCCTGTACAGCTCGGCGGTGATCGCAGAGGCTCTCGCCGCTGGCTACCGTTGCGCGGTGACCACCGAGGCCCGGCAGAACGGCCCGGGTCAGGACCCATTTCGCCTCGGCCGGTTCACGCTCTGGGAAGGCAGCACGCGCGGTCCGCGGGGCTACTCGCCCTCCATCGCCGCCTGCCAGTTCGACGGGAGCTTCGAAACGCTCGGGATTCCCCTAGCCGTCTCCGGGTTGGTGGCGCACGATCCGGAGGAGCGGCGCGGCGCAGGACTACCCACGCGATGAGGGATGCTTACCCTGCAACTCCGAGTGCGATCCCGATGTTCGATGCCATGACCCTCTACCGCGCGGCTCGGAGCCTCCACCGCGCCGGCCTCCCGCTCGCGCCGAGGATTCTCCGGCGCCTGACGCTCTACCTCCACAACTCCTTCATCCCGTACGAGGCAGAGATCGGCGAAGGAACCGAGCTCGGTTACGGCGGGATGGGCGTCGTCATCCATCCCCAGGCGCGCGTCGGCCGCCGGGTCTTCATCGGCCCCCAGGTCACGATCGGGGGCCGCTCCCGCAAGCCGGGGGCGCCCGAGATCGGCGACGACGTGCTGATCGGCGCTGGCGCCCGGGTCCTTGGGGCGATCCACGTCGGCGCCCGGGCGGTGATCGGTGCGAACGCAGTGGTGATCGAAGACGTGGAGCCCGGCGCTGTCGTCGCGGGCGTCCCGGCGCGCTGCGTGCGCGTCGTCGATCTGCCCGGCCGCTGGTGGGAGGATGGCGTGCAGGCGGGGACAGGCTAGCGGCCCGTGCGCGCGCTGATCATCGGCGACTGGCCGCCCCCGTACGGAGGCATCTCGGTCCATGTGGTCGGCCTCCGGGCGCTCCTACGCGCCGAGGGCTGGGAGACGCGCGTCCTCGACGTCGCGCGCCCGCGCAAGCCGGAGCCACCCGCGCCAGACGTGGTCCCGATCCGTGGGGCGATGCACCTCGCGCGCGAGATCCTCGCGGAGGTCTCCAGGGGCGCCGTCGTGCACGTCCACATCTGCGGTCACCACCGGCGCTCTTGGACGCTCGCCGGGGCCGCGGTCTGGCTCGCGCGGGCGTGGAACGCGGCGGTGCTCGTCACCGTCCACTCGGGCCTCGCCCCCGCGTACCTCGGCCCGGCCCGCCGCCGCCTCCTTGTCCGGGCCGCCTGCGGCCCCGCAGACCGCGTGCTCTGCGCCAACGAGGAGATCCTTCGGTCGTTGCGCCGCTGCGACCTGCGGCCCGGCCGGCTCGAGGTGCTGCCGGCGTTCCTCGCCGTGGGACGAGGAGTGTCGGCGCCTCCACTCGCCGTCGCCTCGCTCGCCGGACGGTGCGATCCGATCCTCGCCGTCTCCCTCGGCGACGGACCCGAGTACGGGGGCGACCTGCTTCTCGCCGCCCTCGACCTCGTCGCGGTCCGCTTCCCCCGGCTGGGCCTCTTTGCCCTCGGCTCTGGCAGCCGAGGCCCCTGGGAGGCGAAGGCTCGGGAGCGGCTCGGCGACCGGCTCGTCGCCCTCGGGGAGTTGCCGCACCGCGACGCGCTCGGCGTGCTTGCCGCCTCGACCGTCTTCGTGCGGCCCACGCTCACCGACGGCGATTCGGTCAGCGTCCGCGAGGCGCTCTCGCTCGGCGTCCCGGTCGCCGCGACGGGCGTCGCGCCTCGCCCGGCGGGAGCGCACGTCGCCGTCGCCGAGCCGGGGCCGCTCGCGGAGGCGGTCGTCGAGGCCGTCGGTGAAGGACGGCGCGGGCCGGTCCCGGCCGGCTCGGCCGACGCGCGCCTCGTCGAGATCTACCGTGCGCTCGGCCGGCGCGGGCCGGCGTGGCTCCCCGAGAAGCGGACGGCCTGAAGGAGTCTTGCCGTGTGCGCTATCGGAGGAAGGGTCAATCGGGATCCCGGCAAGCGCGTCTTACCCGCCGTGCTCTCGCAGATGGCGGCCCTCATGGCCCACCGTGGCCCCGACGGCGAAGGCTTCCACCTCGATGGCGCGGCCGGCCTCTGCCACCGGCGGCTCGCCATCGTCGACCGCAAGGCCGGCGGGCAGCCCATGGCGAACGAGGACGGGACGGTCTGGATCAGCTTCAACGGCGAGATTTACAACCACGCCGCGCTGCGGGGGGAGCTTTGCGCCGCGGGCCACCGGTTCGCGACGTGCTCGGATACCGAGGTCATCGTCCACGGCTACGAGGTTTGGGGCGCGCAGGTGCTCCGCCGGCTCACGGGCATGTTCGCGTTCGCGATCTGGGACGCGCGGACACGCACGCTGCTGCTCGCCCGCGACCGGGTCGGGATCAAGCCCCTCTATTACGCCCTCGTCGGCCAAGACCTCGTCTTTGCCTCCGAGGTGAAGGCGATCCTTTGCCATCCGGACGTTCTCGTCGATCCAGACCCGGCGGCCCGGTCGGCCTTCCTCGCCCACCGCTACGTCCCTGGACCGCGCACCGCCTTCCGCGGCATCGAGAAGCTCCAGCCCGGCCACCGGCTCACGTACCGCGAGGGGAAGGTCGCCGTCGAACGATGGTGGGATCTCTCGGCAGCGGCCGGCGGCGCCCGCGATCCCCGCGCGACCCGGGAGGAGCTGACCGCGCTCTTTGTCGACGCCGTCACAAAACGGTTGATGGGCGAGGTTCCGGTGGGGGTCTTCCTCTCCGGCGGCATCGACTCCACCTCGGTTGCCTGGGCGATGAGCCGGGCCCAGCAAGGGGCGGCCCTGAAGAGCTACTCGGTCGGCTTCCCCGGCGAAGGCGAGGGTGGCGAGCTCTCGTACGCGCGGCTCGCCGCGCGCGCGCTGGGCACCGATCACCACGAGATCCTCCTCACGCCCCAGGCGTTCGAGTCGTTCCTGCCCAGGCTCGTCTGGCATCTCGACGAGCCGGTCGCGGACGCGGCCTGCGTGCCGCTCTACCACCTCGCCGAGGAGGCCAAGCGCGAGGTGACGGTCGTCTTGTCCGGGGAGGGGGCCGACGAGGTCCTCGCGGGTTATCCCATCTACTGGCGGATGCTCGCCCTCGACCGGCTCCATCGCCTGCTTGGGCCACGGGGCCACGCCGCGCTGCGCGTGATCGCCGGCCGGGTGCCGGATCCGAAGATCGCCCGCTACCTGCGCTGGGCCGCGGAGCCGCTCGCGGCCCGCTACCGCGGGGTATCGACGGCGCTCGATCCATCCTTGCGCGCCGCCCTTCTCGGGGGCGAAGGCGCCGACCCGGATACGGAGGCGTCCTGGAACGCGCTCTTCGCCGCGAACCGGGCTCGGAGCCCGCTCTCGCGCCTGCTCGATGCGGATCTCAGGATCTGGCTCCCCGACGACCTCTTGGTCAAGGCGGACAAGATGACGATGGCGAGCGCCGTCGAGTTGCGGGTGCCGTTCCTGGACCACCGGATCGTGGAGTTCACGGCCGGTCTGCCGGACGATCAGAAGCTGCGCGGGCGCACGGGGAAATGGCTCCTGCGCGAGGCGATGCGGGGACTCGTCCCTGCCCCCATACTGACGCGCCCGAAGCGTGGGTTCCCCGTGCCGACGTCGCCGTGGCTGAAGGGCCCACTGCACCGCTTCGCCCGGGACCGGCTGTTGTCGCGCGACTGCGCGTTCGCCGGCCTCGATCCCCGTGACGCCCGCGGCCGGGGCCTGCTCTCCAGGTTGCTCGACGAGCACCGGATGGGCCGGCACGATCGGGGCGAGGTCCTCTGGGCCCTGCTCATCTACGATCTATGGCACGAGCGGTTCGTCCGCGATCAGCGCTGGAGGAAGGAATGGCCGACCCCGTCGGACTCTCTGCGACGCCAGAACCTCTTGCTGCCGGCCTCCGCGGCCGCGACGTCGTCTGCTTCGCGAACGACTGGAATGGCGACCCCCTCTCCAAGACCCACCTGATGCGGGCGCTGGCCCGCGAGGGCCGCGTCCTCTGGGTCGAATCGCTCGGCAACCGCAGCCCCCGTGTCTCGGGCCGGGATCTCGGGCGACTGGCACGCAAGGCGGCGCGCGCGGCCGGTGGTGTCAAGGAGGTGGAGAAGAACCTGCACGTCCTCTCGCCGCTGGCGCTCCCGTACTTCGACCCCGCCGCCCGCGCGGCCAACCGTCTCATCGTCGGGACGCAGGTCCGCGTCGCGATGGCCCGGCTGTCGTTCTCGCGGCCCATCTCATGGAGCTTCCTGCCCGCCGCCGCTCCGGTCGCGGGGAGGATCGGCGAGTCGTTCGTTGTCTACCACTGCGTCGACGACTTCAGCGCCTTCACGGGCACGCCTCCCGTGATGACCGAGTTGGAGGCCGATCTCTGCCGCCGGGCCGATCTCGTGGTCGCCTCGGCCGAGAGGCTCGCCGAGAAGCTCCGGCCGTTCAACGAGGAGACGATCCTCGTGCGGCACGGCGTCGATCACGCCCACTTCGCGCGGGCGCTCGACCCTGCGACGCCGCTCGCGGCCGAGTTGGCCGGGCTTCCCAAGCCGATCCTTGGCTTCTTCGGCCTGATCGCCGACTGGGTCGACGTGGAGCTACTCGCGCGCGTGGCCGAGCGCTTCTCGGCGGGCTCGCTGGTGCTGGTCGGCGCCGCGGCCACCGACGCGGGCGCCGTGCGGGCGCGCCCGAACGTCCACCTCTTGGGCCGCCGCCCGTACGCGGACCTGCCCGGCTTCTGCAAGGGGTTCGACATCGCGCTCCTGCCGTTCCGCCGGAACGCACTGACCCTGGCCGCGAACCCGCTGAAAGTCCGTGAGTACCTCGCGGCCGGCCTCCCCGTGGTCGCGACCGCGATCCCCGAGGTCGAGTCGCTCGGCCTCTGCCGCGTCGCGGGGGATGCCGCCAGCTTCCTCGATCAGATCGAGGCGGCGCTCGCCGATCGGCCCGGCCCGAGACCGGAGCGGTCCGCGGCGATGGCGGGGGAGAGCTGGGAGTCGCGGCTCGCGGAGATCCAGGGCCACGTCGCGAGAGTGATGGTGGAAAGGGGCGCAAAGGGGTGAGCAGGCGCCAGGCCCGGGAGAGCGCGCCGCGGGTTGCCGGCCGCGGGTGTCCTGTTAGAAACGCTGCCCGGGACGAGCTGCCGCCGCGGCGACCGCGGATTTCAGTTTGAGCAGATCGAACGGCTTGGCGAACGGCGCCCAGGCTCCCTGCGAGGCGATCGGCACGTCGAGCGTCGCCGAGATCACGAGCAGCCCGCAGGCCGAGAGCTCCGGCCGCGAGCGGAGGCGATTGATGAGATCCTTCGCCTTTCCGCTCGGCGCCTCCACGACGACCGCGTGCGGTCGGAAACGGGCCGCTCGATCGAGACCGGCCTCCCCGGTCGCGGCGTTCGCGACCTGGTAGCCGTCCGCCTCGATCAGGGCCGCGAGCAGCTCTCGCAAGTCTTCCCGTTCCGAGACGACGCAGACCTTCCTTCGCAGCAGACTGCCAACGCGCATCGGGACCTCAAGTTTCTTGCAACTTAGGCAGCTCCGAGGTGCTCCGGGTCCACGCGACGAATCGAGGGGTTGACAGGATGCCGATACTAGATTAGAAAGATTTAAAAGATGAATGGCCTGCGACAACCAGGCTTGAAAGGAAGAGACAGGAATAATTGACGCGCTAACTCCATTTAACAAGTTGTGCGCGGCCGGGCGTCGGGCAATCGGGCGAACGAATGAAGGGACGGAAGGGCGACATGCGAAATGCGAGTGATTTCGACAGCATCTCCAAGTACCTGGACGGTCTGAAGGGCTATCCGCCGCTGTCGCGGGAGGAGGAGCACGAACTCGCGGTCCGCGTCAGGAGCGGCGATCGCAAGGCGAGGGAGCTCCTGATCCGACATAATTTGCCGTTCGTGGTCTCCGTCTCCCGTAAGTACCTCGGCCGCGGAGCGCGGATGGACGACCTCGTTCAGGAGGGCAACTTCGGCCTTCTCAAGGCCGTCGAGCACTTCGACCCCGACAAGGGAACCCGCTTCTCAACCTACGCCATCTGGTGGATTCGGGCGTACATCCAGAAGTACCTGAAAGACTCCCGCAGCTCGGTCCGCGGTGGTGAATCGGAAGGGCGGGCCTTCCAGAGAGATCTCTCCCTCGACGCCACGATCGACGACGACGGTGAGGTGAGCCATCTCGAACTCTTGGAGTCGGATCTCCCGGGACCCGAGCAACTCGCCGCCGGCCGTGAGCGCGACGACGACGTGAACGAGGCGCTCGGCCGGTTGCGCAAGCGGCTGGGCGATCTCGGTTGGGACATCATCCACGAGCGGCTCAAGCAGGAGAGCCCGATGACGCTGGAGGAGCTCGGCAAGCGCTTTGGCGTCTCCCGAGAGCGCGTTCGACAGGTTGAGCTCCGTACGCGCGACTTCCTCGCCCGCGCGCTCGGGAGCTTCGCCCCCGCGGGTGGATAGAGCCTTCGTGGATGACCCCGGGACCCGGCGACGAGCGGGCCCGTGCTGGCGGGGTTAGGCCCCCCGCGCTACACCAGTGGCCGCGTGAACACCCTCGCCAGCATTCGTGCGCGACTCGCCGCCGAGCGCGGAACGCTGGTGCGCGACGCGGCCTTCCCGGTCGCCCTCTGCTCGCCGAGCGGCTACCGCGTCGCGATGTCCTCGCTCGGCTTCCAGACGATCTACCGCGAGATTCACGCCCACCCCGGCTTCTCCGCGGACCGCGCCTTCCTCCCCGACTCGCCGGCCGACCTCGGCTCCACGAGGAGGCCCCTCGTCACCTATGAGCACCGGCGCCCCGTGTCCGAGTACCCCCTCGTCGCCTTCTCGATCGCGTACGAGCTGGAGCTGCCCGGCGTCCTCTCGGTCCTTTCCCTCTCCGGCCTGCCGCTCCTTGCCTCCGAGCGCTCCTCTCACCATCCCCTCGTCGTCGCAGGTGGACCGCTCACGTTCAGCAATCCTCTCCCGCTCGCGCCGTTCTGCGACATCCTCGTGCTCGGCGAGGCCGAGGAGACGATCCACGTCCTCCTAGACCTCGCCGCTTGCCTTCCCAAGGATGAATTGCTCGACCGGCTCTCCAGGCTGGCCGGCTTCTTCGTCCCGTCCCGTGGCGGCGAACCGGGGGCCGTCGCCCGCGCTCCCGAGGGCCGCCTCCCCGCCTACTCGCAGATCGTCACCGCGGACACCGAGCTGTCCGAGATGTTCCTCGTCGAGCCCGAACGGGGTTGCTCGCGCGGCTGCGGCTACTGCGTGATGCGCCGGACGACCAACGGGGGCATGCGCTCGCTCCCGGCGGGTCGCGTCCTCTCGCTCGTGCCCCCAGACGCATCCCGGGTCGGCCTCGTCGGGGCCGCTGTGACCGATGCTCCCTGCCTGCCTGACCTCCTCCGCGCGCTGGTCGCCGCCGGGAAGGAGGTCGGCGTCTCCTCCCTGCGCGCGGACCAGCTCGACGCCGAGATCGTGGGGTTGCTCACCCGTGGGGGCGCGCGCTCGCTCACCACAGCGGCTGACGGGGCCTCCGAGCGACTGCGCCGCGCCCTCGATCGCAAGACGAGCGAGGCGGATCTGCTCCGCGCCGCGAAGCTCGCCCGTGAGGCGGGCCTATCGCACGTGAAGTTCTACTTGATGGCCGGCGTCCCCGGCGAGACGGACGCGGATCTCGATGAGTTCTGCGGTCTCGGCCGGGAGATCTCGAAGGTCATCCCCCTCGTCGTTGCCGTCTCCCCGTTCGTGGCCAAGCGCAATACCCCCATGGACGGTGCCCCGTTCGAGCCGATCCCCAGCTTGCGCGAGAAGATCGGCAGGCTCGCCACGGGATTGCGCGGCCGCGCCGAGATCCGGGCCGCCTCGGCGCGCTGGGCATGGATCGAGTACCTGCTCGCCCAGTGCGGCCCCGAGGCGGGGTTCGCCGCCCTGTCCGCGTGGCGAGAGGGAGGGAGCTTCTCGGCGTGGAAACGGGCGGTTGCACGTCATGGACTGACCCCGCACGAGGCAAAGAGGGTTCCGGACGGCCGACTTCGCCCTCCCGCCCTCGCCCGCTGGCCCTCCGTGGGTGCCAAGCTCTCCCCCGTGACGCCGCGCGGCGGAGCGTGCTAGGAGGCTAGCGTGAAATGGCTGCCCACCGCGAGAGCCGAACCCTTCGCTGCGACGGGCGACCTCGTCGCTTCGCTGCAAAACGTACTGCAAAGAGTACGTTTGACGCGGTTCACGCCTCGGGCGCCCGTCTCGCCTTGGGTCTCGGTTTTCTCGCGACGGCACCCATTTGACATTAGCCTCCTACTAGCCTCTCGCTCCCTCCGATGACTCCCGGCTACGTCGATCTCCACCTCCACCTCCTCCCCGGCGTCGATGACGGGGCGAAGGACATGGAGGAGTCGGTCGCGATGGCCCGCGCGCTGGTGGCGGCGGGTTATTCCGACGCGGCGCCGAGCCCGCACGCCTGGCCGGAGTTCGCCTCCGCGCAGGAGGCGGCCGACAAGCGGGCGGCCTTGCAGGAGCGGCTGAGCTCGGAGGGCATCGCGCTCCGCCTGCACGCGGGCGCCGAGAATCGGCTCGACCCGGATCTCTTCGCCCGCATCGACAAAGGCGACGCGCGGCCGATTGCCGGCGGCCGGTTTCTGCTCGTCGAGCTTCCGTTCCAGGCGCCGGTGCCCCGCCTGCCGGACCTCCTCTTCCGATTACAGACCAAGGGGGCGACGCCGCTCATAGCCCACCCCGAGCGCTGCCTCGAGTTCGTCGGGAACCGTGCCCGCGCGAAGGCGGCTCACGACGCCGGCGCGCTCTTCCAGATCGAGCTCGCGTCGCTGCTCGGCGGCTACGGCTCGGCGGCGGAGCTCATGGCGGCGCGGCTGCTCGACGATGATCTCGTTTACGTCGCGGCCACGGACCTGCACCACGCCGAGGGGGCCCTGGATTGGATCCCCGAGGCAATCCAGACTCTCGAGCGGCGGGTGGGCGCGCCGCGCGTGCGGGAGCTGCTCGCCGACCACCCGCGGCGGATCATCGAGGGTACGGCAGGGGAGGTCACGTGAGGAGCTCTCGTGGGGCGCCTTCCTGTTCCCCTGCTTTCCCCAGCCCACCTGATTCACCATGAAGCGCAAGCTCCAGCTTGGCGCCGGGCTCCTCGTCTCGCTCCTCTTCGTCGCGCTCTCCTTGCGCGGCCGGGATCTTCCGGCGATCGCCCGCGCGCTCTCCGCCGCGAATTACGCCTACCTCGTCCCCTACTTCGCGATCCTCCTCGCCATCCACGTCGTCCGGACCGTCCGCTGGGGGATGCTCATTGCCCCGCTGCGCAAGATTCCCTTCCGGCGGCTCAACGCCGTCTGCGCGGTGGGTTTCATGGCCCTCGTGGTGCTGCCCTTTCGCATCGGCGAGCTGGGGCGGCCCTACCTCGTGCGCGAGAAAGGCGGACTCTCGGGGACCGCCGCCCTCGCGTCGGTCGTCGTCGAGCGCGTGCTCGACGGGATCGTCGTCGCGCTCATGCTCGTCCTCTTGCTGCTGCGGGTCTCCGGCAGTGGGCGCGAGATCGCCTGGGTGCGGGCGGGCGGCTGGGCCATGTTCGGCTTCTTCGCCGGCCTGCTGGCCTTCCTCCTGCTCGCGTGGTGGCAGCAGGACCTCGCGCTGCGGCTCACCCGGGCGACGTTCGGCCGCCTCTCCACGAAGCTCGGGGAGAAGCTCGCCTCGACCCTGGAGACGTTCCTGTCGGGGCTGCGGGCGCTCCCCTCCTGGAAGAGTCTCGCCGGGATCGTCGCCTGGACGGCCGTCTACTGGGGCATCAACGGCTGGGGCATGCAGATCCTGGCCCGGGGTTTCGGCATCCACCTCTCCCTGGTGCAGGCCTACACCGTGCTCGGGGTGCTCGTGATCGGCGTGATGATTCCCGCGGGACCCGGGATGGCGGGCACCTTCCAGTACTTCACGCAGCTCGGGTTGGCGCTCTTCCTCGCGGGTGGACTGACCTCCGCGCGCGCCGCCGCCTACGCGAACGTCCTTTGGGCCGCGCAGTTCGTCCAGCAGGTGGGGCTCGGGCTCGTCTTCCTCTTCTCGCGCGACCTCGCCCGCGGAAGACACGTCACCCTCGGCGAGCTGATGCATGCCGAGGAGGCGATGGGCGAGGGCGGCGCGGCGTCCTCGCGCGAAGGAACGGTTGGAGGTTTCTGATCGCGTCTTCCGCGTGGTGGCTCTCGAACAGAGCCGAGCTGTCTTCTTGACGCCCGGCCGGACGGCCGTCTAGGTTCGCGGCGCTCATCGAAGGCGGTGTAGCTCAGGTGGTAGAGCAAGGGTCTCATAATCCCTGCGTCGGCGGTTCGAGTCCGCCCACCGCCACCGGCTGAACCTCGCGGGTCGGAGGAATGCGGGCGGGCGTCCGGATGGTTAGAGGAAGTCGGTGGAGACCCGACGCCCGCTGAGCCTTCGCGCGATGCTGTTGATCCTCGTGGCTGTCCTCGGGATCATCGCCGCCGCCGCGGCGGTGGCGCTCGTCCTCGTGACCGCCGCCCTCCACGGGGCGGCGGATCGGATGGGGGCCGAGATCGAGAAGGTCCGGCTCTCCGAGGAGTTGGAGATCGCGCTCCTGACGCGCACCCCGCCGCTCGCCGGCGTCCGACCGAAGGAAAGCCTGCACCATCGGATCGACCAGCTTCGCCCCTACCTCCTCACGGCGCCGGAGGGCAAGAGAGCGCTCGAGGACGCGGAGCGCGCGATCGGCCGCGATCTCGCCGCATCCGCCCCGGCGGCCGCCGGCGGGGCTGCTCCCTCGCCTGCCCTCATGGCCGCGGTGGCGGCGGTCGATCGGATCAGCAAGCTCGGCGTCGCGCAGTCGCACGCTTCGCTCGCCCGGGTCAAGGGGTGGAGCCGAATCGCCGACGCGATTGCCTGGATCCTCGGGACGGTGCTCATCGCCGCCGTCGCGGTCTCCCTCGCCTGGGTCCTCGCCGTCGCCTTCGCGCCGGCCCAGCAGATCGAGGGCGCGATGCGCCGCTTCGCCGCCGGCGAGTCCTCGTCGCGGGCGGCGGAGCGCGGGTCCGCCGAGCTCCGGTCCGTCGCCCGCGAGTTCAACGACATGGCCGGGGAGCTCGTCCGCCGCCGTAGCGACGAGATGGCGGTCCTCGGGGCGATCGCCCACGACATGCGCAACCCGCTCGCCGCGATGAAGGCCGCGCTCGCCGCCGTCGCGCCCGAGCGGGCGCTGCCCGAGGAGCCGCGGCTGCGCCACCTGCTCGAGCTCGTGCGCCGCCAGATGGACCGGCTCATCCGGATGACCGACGACCTCGTCGACGGGTCGCGGCTCGCGGCCGGGACCCTGGAGATGAAGCTCGCGCGCGAGGACCTCGGCGTGATCGCCGGCGAGGTCCTCGATCTCTATCGGGCGGCGGCGCCGGGCCGCGAGCTGAGGCTCTCCCTGCCCGCCGGTCCGGTCGTCGTCCGCTGCGACGGGACGCGCATCGGGCAGCTCCTCGGCAACCTCGTGAGCAACGCGATCAAGTACTCTCCGCCGGAGACGCCGGTCCGGGTGGAGGTCCTTCGCGAGGGAGACGGCGCCGCGGTGCGGGTCTCCGACGTGGGTCCGGGGATCCCGCCCGAAGAGCGATCGCGCGTCTTCGAGCCGTTCCGGCGTGGTCGCTCGGCCGATCGAATCCCCGGCGCGGGGCTCGGCCTCTTCATCGCGCAGAGGATCGCCGCCGCCCACGGCGGGTCCCTGGAGATCGCGAGCGACGCTGGAGCGGGGGCGAGGTTCGTCCTCCGGCTGCCGGTAGGCGCGGGCGCGCCACGACCGCAGGAAGGCCCCGTCGGCGGCCCGGCCGAGACACCCGCGTAGGGGCGTCGCCCCCATCGCTGTACGGGTCCCTCCGCCGGGTGTTAGAGTGCGGCGCCGATGGGAGCGGTCGTGCTCGCGGGGGCCCTGCTCGTCTCGGCTCGCGGGGCTGCGGGGGGCGCCCCGCCGGAGGTGGCTCTCTCCCGCGCGGTCCGGCTCTACGGCGATCTCCAGGGAGAGGAGGCCGCGGCGCTCCTGCGGCGTCTGTTGCGGCGGCAGGCGCCGCCGGGGGTCTGTGCCCGGGCTCATCTGTACCTCGGCCTGATCGCCCTCAACTTCGGCGGGCGGGTTACCGGGCTGCCCTGCGTGACATCACGGGCGCCCGTGGTGGGCGCCCCCGCGTCCGCCGGCTCGGGCTCGGGAAGCGGCGACACTGGATTTGCCACCTCCGCACCTATACGCAGACGGGACCCTCAATCGCCGCCATCCAGGACCTGCGCCAGGAGATCGTCCACGGCTTTCATGCAAGGCGCCGTGAGGGCGAGAGCTTCGCCGCCGTCGCGGAGGCACTTGAAGGACTCCGGGGTGCACGGGTCAAACGGGCATGAGTTGTACGCGCCCAGGAGTGCGGCCATGTCGGACCCGGAGCAAGCCCAGCAGAGAGCAGTCCCGCTGTAGGGCCAGCGGTCGAGATCGGCGAGGCAGAAGTAGATGCCTAGGGTCAAGACCCGCCCCGCGCTCGCGGGCTGACCAGGCGGATCGCCCCACGGCGCACAGCTTCCGGCGTCAAGGACCGTTTCACAAATCGAGACGATCGCGGCGGCGCAGTTCTTTGAGAGCAAGGCAGGCCCTGCGTCGAGGTAACACTCGAAAACTAACGCTGAGCATTCTGGTTCCCTTTCCGCGCCGCATCGGCCACTGATGGTGTCCAGCGCCCTGGAGTCGGCATCGCTGCAAGCCGGGCAGATGAGCGCTTCGGTGCCTCCGTCGAAAGTAAGGATTCGTTCGAGAGCATCCGGAGAGGAGCACATGTCGAGGTCACGGTACGCGTTGACCCCACCTGGAGTAACCGCTTCGCCGGTCGGGTAGGTGCATGCCGACCCGCCGTCGTCCGGTCCGGCGGGCAGCCCGGAGTCGACTCCGATTCCAGCATCAGAGGGTGCGCCGGAATCGATCGTGGCTTCGGCGTTCCCGGAATCCCTTCCCGAAGCGCTGGCGGGGTCCAGGCAGCAGGACGAGAGCAGCGTCGCCGCCCAGATCAAGGGAAGGATGACCCGCAGCCTCGCCATACCTGCAGCCTCCGAGAATCTGCCGTACACCAAGTCGGGATTTCTTGTAAGCGGATTCTGGGCTCCTGAGATTCGGAGTAGGTCGGGGGTTGCCGGGGAGGGTACGCGGGCCGCGGTCTCGAACCCATGAAGTACGGGGCGATCCAGGCAAGCAACACCGAGGCCGTGCTGGGGGACGTGCTCGTTCCGGTCGGGGCCGTCCTGCTCGGCGTCGCGCTGGTGCTGGCGCTCGGAGGGGGCAGGTGAGGGCGTCGCGCCTCTTCGCCGCCGCGCTCGCGCTCTCGGGCTGCGGTGTCGTCGGGATCGTGAACCCCGGCGCGGACGATCACTTCGCCTGCTCCGGGGACGGCGACTGCCCCTCGGGGCAACACTGCCTCTCGAATCACTGCTATGTCCCAGGGACGGGGCCAAGCGGAGGGAGCAGCGGCGCGGCCGGCTCGACCGGGGGCGCGACCTCCGGAGGCTCCTCCGCGCCCGCGAGCTCATCCACCGGGGGAGGGGCGGCCGCCTCGACGTCGGGGTCCAGCTCGTCGGGCTCGCTCTGCCCTCCGGGCGACGACATCGCTTGCGAGACGGCCTGCCCGGACTGGTGCGTCGAGCCGTCGCCCCCCATGACCTGCGGCGCTCCGGGCGAAATCTGTTGCTGCCCGGCCGTCTTCGACGGCGGAACGGCCGGCGGCTCGTCCAGCTCCGGCTCGACGACGGGGAGCACGGGCGGGATCTCCTCGAGTGGCTCGACCTCCGGGTAGGGTTGCGCCATCTTCGCCGATGAGGGTGCGCCGCGGCGCACCCCGTCTGGTTTCCCTCATGGGTAGTGCCTTCCCGCGCGGTGAACGGCTGCGTGCCGCGTTTCATGCAAGCCCTTGAACCCGTCTTATTCACGGTCCGGCTGCTGCGGCGCCCGATCCCGCGCCTCCCGAAGGGGGGGCTTGCCACCCCTACAACGACATGGGGGGGTGTGCTCGCTCCGTACCTCCTCGCGGGGGGCTTGCCACCCTCCAAACGACTTCGGGGGGATGTGCTTTACGCGACGCCTCGTCGGTCGTCGCTCTCGCTTGCCCTTCTCGGCTGCGGTCTCGAACGCCTCGCTACGCCGTACCGTGAATAAGACGGGTTTAACCCTAGACCCCGTTCCCGTACCTCGAGGTTAACCCGCGATGAACGAGCGAGCCGGTCGTTCCATACTGTCGATCCCGCGGCCGATCGACGGAGGCTCTCCTGGGAGCGCCGGCGTCCCGCCGGCCTCCGCCCGCGATGAGGTCGATCGGATCGACCATCGAAGGCGATCGGAGGAAAGTCCTCCGCTTCGGCTCTCTCGAACGCGCGAGGTGGACCAAAGTGACCGTGGGGTCCTCCTCCCCGTCCGGGTGCTCCGGGATCTTGGCCTGTTTCACCCCCATGAAGTCGGCGAGAGCTTCTCGATCGGCGAGGGCCCACGCTTCGATCTCCCTCACCGCGAGGCTGAAGGAGCCGGACATCGAACCACAGAGGCGAGGGCTTCGGGGCGGCCGCGAGCGCGGGCTGCTTGGAGGGGAACGGCGGGGGGTTCCGGCGGCTGTGTCAGACCCTTGAGGTAAAGTCCCTTCTCACGTGAGCACGACGCGATGATACTTGCTCCCAACGAAACCTGGATCGATCTCGCCTTCCCTCTCCGAGGCGAGACGCTCCCCCTCGACCACGGTTACGCCCTCTTCGCGGCCTCCTCGCGGGTCGTTCCTGCCTTGCACCAGGGCGAAGGCTGGGGCATGCATCCCGTCTTCGGATCTCGCCTTGGCCGCGGGGTGCTCGCCCTCAACGGCCGTTCCTTCCTCAAGGTACGGCTGCCTGCGAGCGCGATTCCCGTGCTCCTCCCACTCGCGGGGCAATCGCTGGTGGTCGACGGTCACCGGGTCTCCGTGGGCGTCCCGCGCGTCTTTCCCCTTGTCCCGGCCGCGACGCTCAAGTCCCGCTTCGTCACCATCAAGAAGTTCCACGACGAGCCTCGGCTCTTCCTCGATGCCGTCCGCCGGCAGGTCGCCGCGATGGCCGGCCTTGGCCAGGACGCCGAGCGCCTCGCGATCTCCATCGGCCCACGGCGCGTCGCCCGCGTTGCGGACCGCACGATTGTGGGTTTCCCCGTCGTCATCGAAGGGATCGAGCCGACAACCTCGTTGCTGCTCCAGCGAGAGGGTGTCGGGGGGCGCAGGCACATGGGCGCGGGAATCTTCGTCCCACCGGGGAGGATTGCGTGAGCGCGGCAGTAAAGCGCGAACTCTGGGCCAAGAGCCGACACGACGGTCGAAGACCATGGACCCTGGAACGCCACCTTCGCGACACTGAGGAGGTCGCAGCAGCGCTCTTCGCCGTCGGCTCGCGCTGGGGTCGGAACTGGAGCCGCTTCTTCCGCATACCCGAGGGATCGCACGCGCGGCTGCTCTTGCATCTGCGCGTCGCCGCTCTCTTCCACGACCTTGGCAAGGCGAACGAGGAGTTCGTCGCTGCGGTGAATGGCGCGAGCGCGCCGCAGACCCTCCGACACGAGCACCTCAGTGCGCTGGTGTTGTCCCTCCCCGTTGTCCGCAACTGGCTTTCGGCGAACCCGGACCTCGACGCCGACATAGTGACGGGGGCGGTGCTCTCTCACCACATGAAGGCCAGCGACTCGGGGCACTGGAAATGGTGCCAGCCGCACGGCCAACCGGTACTCGAACTTCGACTGCAAGACGATCAGGTGACGCGCATCCTCGATCGGGTGAGAAACGTGGGGGGCCTCCCCAGCGCCCCCGCCCTGCCCGAGGCGGCGTGGCGCGCAGACGCGCCAGCATGGGAAGATGCCTTCCGTTGCGGTGAGTGTGCCGCACGGCACTTTCGACGCGACATCAGGCAGGATGCAGCTCGGCGCGCCCTGCTCCTCGCCACCAAAGCGGGTCTCGTTGCCGCGGATGCGGTGGCATCCGCGCTCGTTCGGACGGATCGCCCTATCGCCGAGTGGATTCGCCGTGTACCCCATGGGCCGCGCCTGGACGGCGACCAGATCGAGGCCGCGATCATCGCGCCCCGGGCGGCGGCCGTCGCTCGACGGAACGGGCCTTTCTCGTTTCACGCGTTCCAGGAGCAAGCGGCGTCGATCGGGTCACGAGGGCTCTTGCTGGCGGCCTGCGGCGCCGGCAAGACGCTTGCCGCATGGAAATGGGCGCAGCAACAGGCGCGCGATCGGGAGATCGGGCGGGTGATCTTCCTCTATCCGACGCGGGGGACCGCGACCGAGGGCTTCCGGGACTACGTGTCCTGGGCGCCCGAGGACGAGGCTGCCCTCGTGCATGGCACCGCGGATTACGAGCTGGAGGCGATGCAGACAAACCCGAGCGAGGGCGGCGCCGGGAAGGATTTCTCTCGGAGCGAAGAAGAGGCGCGGCTCTTCGCCCTCGGACTGTGGTCACGCCGCTACTTCAGTGCCACCGTCGACCAGTTCCTCTCGTTCATGGAGCACTCGTATTCGAGCACCTGCCTGCTGCCGGCGCTGGCCGACAGCGCGGTGATCCTCGACGAGGTCCACAGCTTCGACCAGCGCATGTTCGACGACCTCATCGCGTTCCTCCGGGAGTTCGACGTCCCCGTGCTGTGCATGACCGCAACCCTGTCGCTGGGCCTGCGGACACAACTCGTCGGCGCAGGGCTCCGGGTGTACCCGAGCGAGACCGAAGCAGCTCAGCTCACTGATCTCGAGCAGAAGGAGAATCACCCGCGCTACGCCCTCCAGCGGCTGCCGGGCGATGACGAAGCACTTCAGCGCGCTGTCGAGGCATTCCGAGCAGGGCGGCGGGTGCTCTGGGTCGTGAATGTCGTTGCCCGGGCACAAGCTCTGGCCGATCGCCTCCAGACGGCCCTGGGCAGTCGGGTTGTCTGCTACCACAGCCGCTATCGGCTCCAGGATCGGCAGGGCATCCATCGCGAGACCGTCGATGCGTTCAACCGGCGCGATATCCCGGTCATCGCGGTGACCACCCAGGTCTGCGAGATGAGCCTCGACCTCGACGCTGACGTCCTCCTTTCGGAGACCGCCCCCATCCCGTCGCTCGTGCAGCGTTTCGGCAGGGCCAATCGACACCTCGCTCGAGGGGCGGACTTTCGGGCCGCATTGCACGTCTACCCTCCCGTGAACGGCCGCCCCTACGACGCGGAAGAGCTGGCTCCCGTGGATAGATTTCTCGACGACCTCGGTGCCGGCGACCTCAGCCAGCGGCGCCTGCGGGAGGCCCTGGAGCGCCACGCGCCACAGGCACGCGTCTCCGACGGCAGCGCACGGTTCCTCGACGGGGGTTACTTCGCGACCCCGGGCGACTTCCGCGACGCCGACGACTTCACGCTGCCGTGCGTCCTAGACGGTGACCTCGATGCGGTTCGAGCTCTCGTCGACGCTGGGCACCCCTACGATGGCTTCGTCATCGGAGTCCCCCGCCGGAGCGCGATCGAGCGCGACCCCATTTCGCAAGCGTGGCTCCCGCGGCATCTGCACGTCGCTGCCTCGGCCGCGTACGAGAACGACCGCGGGTTTCGCACGGAAGGAGACGTCCAATGAGCGTTCCCCAGATGGCCGTCGCCAAGAAGGCCCGATCGCCGCGCAAGGCTAATCGAGAGCAGCCGGCCGAGATCGATCTGCGGTGGGACCTCGCGGAGCTGCCATCCTCGCAACACCGCGCCGGCCTTGCCGGCCTGGTGATGGTGGTGCGCTGGCTCGATCGGAAGCCCGGGGGCAAGAGGGGCACCTGCGACCTGGTCCAGGTCGACGCGGCCGGGGCGGCGCTGCGCCTCGATCTCGAGGGGCTGAAGTGGCTCTTCGACGACATCTACGCCGCCACGTGCGAGGAGCAGGAGCGTTCCACACCCCTCAAGGACGGGAAGAAGCAGGTCATCCCACCCCTCCGCGAGGTCTCTCGTCAGGTCCAGGACGGCAAGGCCGGCAAGCTGAAGGAGAAGACGTTCTATGTTTACCCCCGGAACGTTCCCCGCGGGTCCTTCCTCGGGGACATGGACAAGCCCGCGGATGGCTCGCCGGGTCTCTGGATCAAGCTCTGGCGCGACATGATCTGGAACATTCTCCGGGGCAAGCCGGCCCAACGGGCCCCCTTTGACGCCCGGGCCGAGGGGAGGGAGACGGTCGATGCAGAAGAGACGTGGCGCGAGTTGGTCGACCCCTCTCAGCCATCCGTTGATCTACCGAGCACCTACTTCATCGGTGCCCAGGCGACGACCGCCGAGGCGGTGCCCTTCTTCGATCGGGCGCGCCTCCGCTTCCTCCTCCACTTCTGGCCCTTCGCTGCCCAGATCTACTGTCCGGCCTGGACGAACGCCAAGGGCGAGCGCGACCTCTCGGCTTACGCCATCGCGATCCCGGATGTCGCAGACCTCGAGGGGTTCTGCGAGGAGCTGCCCTATGTCCTGCGAGGCCGTTCGGGCGAGAAGGACGGGTATCGCCCGCGCGAGAGCGTCATCGAGGTTCCAATCGAGGGTGGCCTCGACAGTTTGCGGCGGCTGTGCGCTCGCGTCGGCGTTGCGGAAGGCGCGCGCGCCACGGGCGACCTGGTTCTCGGCATCGACGTCGTCCACCTCGACAAGGAAGGGAAGAACGTGCGTCTTCGGGGCTCGGGCCGCGTCGAGCCCGACGTCCGGATGATCGACGAGTATGCGCGCATCCGGAGCGCATGCTGGGACGCCGAGTTTCGCCGCCGCCGCGTGCTCAATCTCGTTGGCGGGCACCCGTGGTCCTACGGGTTCGACGTCCTCTTCGAGACCAAACCCTGGGAGCGGTTCTTCCACTCCCCCCAGTTCAAGTATTTCAATTTCCCGCACGACGCCCGCGAGGCGTTCAAGGAGGCGAACGTGAAGGACGGAGCGATCGCAGAGGAACCGGTGACGCCGGAGGGCCTCGTCTACCGGATCGTTGGCACCTATCTCTCGATGAGGGTAGAGGCGAAGACCCAACTGCGCTGGGAGCAGGTGAAGGCCGACCCCGATAAGAAGAAGGAGTACAACGAGGCGCTAGAGAAGGTCGCCAAAAACGCCTTCCTCGCGGTCCGCAGCCGGAGCGGGGCCGACTTCGTGAGCTACTTCACCGCGACCCTCTGCTCGGTTCCGCACCACCTGGGAGAGGAGCGCTACCTCGCGCTCTCCAAGGTGCTCCTCACGCAGCCGGAGACGATCCGAACCCTCACCATGCTGGCGCTCAGCGCCCGCGGCTGAAGCGACCCCACCTCACGCAGAAGGAGATCCCAGATGGCCAAAGACCTGAATCTGTTCGCGAGCGTCCTCACCTATGCCGCCCCGAGCTCCAACTACCGGGGCGAGAGCGAAGAGAACCGCACCGTTTTGCAGAAGATCACCCGCGGTGAGCACGAGTACACGGTCATCAGCCCGGAGTCGATGCGCAACGCGCTGCGCGAGATCCTGGCGAACGCCGGCCTGCCGGCGAACCGGCGCCGCTTGCACGACGAGGATCAGCTCGCCGTCGAGTTCGAAAGCTTCCCCGATCCGGACAGGTACGCCGACGACTTCCTCTTCGGCTTCATGGTGGCGGACAAGGACGCCATCAAAGAGAACGCGGGTAAGCCGGCGAAGCGCGACAGCGTCCTCCGGATGAACATGGCGGTGGCGCTGGTTCCGTACCGCTTCAACGCCACCTTCCACCAGTCGCCCCAAAACGCCGGCGACAGCCCGTGGAGGAACGCCACGAATTCTGCGCTGCTGCACCGCGAGGTCTCCTACACCGCGTACCAGTACCCCTTCGCGCTCGCCCTCGGCGATTGCAGGACCGGGAAGGGGCCGCAGTGGACCCGCGCCCTCCTCGAGGCGATCGGAGAGCTGTCGAACGTCGCCGGCGGCCACGCGCGCAGCTACTTCGAGATGGCGCCCCGGAGCATCGTCGCCCGCCTGAGCCAGAGTCTCGTCGCGGGCTTCGACACGTACGGCTTCGACGAGAGCGGCGCGTTCCCCGAGCTCGCTCGGCTCAAGGACGGGGATCTTCCGGCCGCTGAATTCTGGCTGGGTGGCGAGCTCGTGCGGGCCATGGCGGAGCAGGAGCGGAAGCGCTTCGCGAGCCTCGGCGTGCACCTTCATGAGAGCCCGCAAGCGCTCCTGGCCGCGCTCGCCGACGCGGCCAAACTGGGCGAGGCCAAGGCGGCGCGGAAGGGTTAATCTCTATGGTGACTCTCTGGTTGCGGCTGCAAGCGCCGTTTGCCGCGTTCCGCTGGATGCAGGCCGGCGTCTGGCGGGCGACGAGCCCGATCATTCCGCCGTCGGCGGCGTGGGGTCTCGCGCTGAACCTCGCGGGCCTGGAGACCCGGGCAGCGGCGCCCGGCTCCACCACCCTCGTTCGCGAGGATGCTCCCGCGCTCGAACTGGCGATCGGGCAGACTGCGCCGGCAACTTCAGCGACGCTCTACCAGCAGCTCCACGTCTACCCGGTTGGGAACTCAGGGAAGGAGAACAAGCAGAGGACCCACGGCGCGAAGCACTGGATCACGCCGACGCGGAGGGAACTCCTCGTCGGCCTCGACGCGATCATCGGCGTCCGGTCCGACGACGGGGATCTCCTCGGCCGCATTCCCGAGGGCCTTCGGGGGGGCCTCGACGACCGGCGCTACGGGCTGCCGTTTGCAGGCGACAACAACCTGCTCTTCGATCGCATTACGGTCGTCGACACCCCGCCGCCCGCGCGCTGGTACGCCCGGATGGCGCCCGGCGAGCAGCCGCGAAAAGGTTCGTGCCGCCTCACCGTCGGGATCGACCGGAGCGACAGCAGCCGAACGACGACGATGATCTTCGCCCCGACCGCTGCCGCCCAGATCTCCCCACCCGATTCGGCATGGACCTGGACGCCGAGGCCGCCGGCTTAGAGCGGCGGCGGGGGGCGACAGATGGCTGCTGCTCCTCCAGTGAGGGTCATGGCCCTCCACGCGCTCGCTTACTGCGAGCGCCTCTTCTACCTCGAGGAGGTCGAGGAACTGCGCGTCGCGGACGCGGCGGTCTGGGAGGGGCGGCGGTTGCACGCGGAGTTGGGGGAGCCGGCGGAGGTCACGGAGCTGACGTTGGAGTCCGAGACGCTCGGGATCCGGGGCCGCCTCGATGCGGTCCGAACGCGAGAGGGGCTGCTCTATCCGGTCGAGCACAAGAAAGGCCGCTCGCGGCGTGGGGAGGACGGGAAGCCGGCGGCGTGGGACTCCGACCGGCTCCAGGCGGTCGCGTACGCGATGCTCCTCGAGGAGGACGCCGGCAGGGCAGTCGCCGAGGCCCGGATTCGCTATCACGCGGATGGCATGACGGTCCGGGTGGCGGCCACCCCCGAGAGCCGGTCAGAGGTGCTTCGGGCCGTGGCGCGGGCCCGCGTGTTGTCGGCGACCACCGAGCGTCCGGCGGTGACGAAAGACGAGCGCAAGTGCGTCCGCTGTTCGCTGGCCCCCGTTTGCCTCCCCGAGGAGTCGCGGTGGCTCGATTGCGAGGTTCCCGAGGACCGGCCGACGCCGGTCCGGCTGTTCCCGCCGGATACCGAGCGACGTTCCCTGCATGTGGTCACCCAGGGCGCAAGGATCGGTAGGTCAGGCGACGCGCTGGCCGTCGCCGAGAGGGATCAGGAGCTGCTGGTCGTGGGGGCGCGCGAGGTGAGCGACGTCGTGATCCACGGCCACGGGCAGATCACCACGCAGGCGCTGCGCCTATGCGCGGCGGAGGAGATCCCGGTCCACTTCGTCACCACCTCCGGTGCCTACGTCGGGGTCTTCACCGGTGGGGCGCCGGCCGTCCAGCGCCGGCTACGGCAACTCAGGGCGTTGTCGCGAGACGAGGCCGCCCTCCCGCTCGCGCGGCGCTTGATCCAGGCCAAGATCGAGAACCAGCTCCGGCACCTCCTCCGTTCCTCCCGGAAGAGTCCCGCGCTGCGGGAACGGATGGCTGGTCCGATCGACGAGTTGCGGCGGGCGTTGCGTGGCGCGGCGCGTGCCCGGCTGCGCGAGGATCTCATGGGCCAGGAGGGGCTCGCCGCGCGCGGCTACTTCGCCGGGCTCGGCGAGCTCGTCGATCCGGCCGCTGGCGCCGAGATGCGCCCCGCGGGGCGCTCCCGGCGCCCTCCCGCGGATCGCTTCAACGCCCTGCTTTCGATGGGATACAGCTTGCTCTACCGGGATCTCGTCAGCGCTATCCTGCGGGTCGGCCTCGAGCCCGCCCTTGGGATCCTGCACCAGCCGCGGTCGTCCGCCTTCCCGCTCGCGCTCGACCTGATGGAACTGTTTCGGACCCCGGTCGTTGACATGGCCGTCCTCGGCGCCGTCAACCGCCGGTCGTTCGATCCGTCGGCCGACTTCGCGGTCACCGGCAAGCAGGTCTGGCTCTCGGATCCAGGCCGCAGGAAGCTCCTCGATGTCTATGAACGACGCAAGCACGAGGAGTACCGTCACGCTGCCCTCGATTACTCCCTCTCGTATGGCCGGATGATGGAGCTGGAGGTCCGCCTGCTCGAGAAGGAATGGACCGGGGAGGCGGGCCTATTTGCCCGGCTGCGGATCCGGTGATCGAGGAGCGCCCTTGCCTGAACCACGTCACTGGAACCTCATCCTCTATGATGTCTCCGACCCCAAGACCTTGCGCCGGGTGCACAAGGCGCTGACTGCGTGGGGTAAGCCGGTCCAGTACTCGGTCTTCCGGGTCCGGGGGACCGGCCGCGAGATCGCGCGACTCCGCTTCGAGCTGACGGGCCTGCTCTCCAAAGATGACCGATTGACCGTGGTCCGCCTTTGCGATGGCTGCGCGTCGCGTGTATCCTCATCGGGTAGTCCGCTGGCGCCGTTCGAAATGGAGACGCCCGTGTGCCGGATCGCCTGACCGATCACGCACCCCTGGGTGCCGGCCGATGGTTGGCGCGTGAAAGCCAAATAGCCTTGGTTGCCATGGACTTAGGCCGCGATCGGGCCGCCCAGGTGCATGAACGGTTGGATCCCCGCATTGGAACCCGTCTTATTCACGGTCCGGCTGCTGCGGCGTCCAATCCCGCGCCTGCGAAGGGCGTGCTCGCTCCTTCCTCCTGCGGGGGGCTTGCCACCCTCCAAACGACTTGGGGGGAGGTGCTTCAGCACGCCTCGTCGGTCGTCGCTGCGCTTGCCCTTCTCGGCTGCGGTGTCGGCTCTCACGTGCTTGGGACCCCCGCTTCTCAGATGCATTCCCCCCCCGGGTCCACGCGTGATGTTGGGTTAGGTTCTGCCTGAAGAAGGGCGAACTGTCCATCCGCCGCCGGGGCTGTGG
>JAKAPL010000098.1 GCA_021807105.1 Myxococcales bacterium
CCCACACCGCGACGGCGAAGGAGAAGCTGGTCGCCGCCGCCAAGCGGGAGCAGACGCGGAAGGTGCGCGGGACCAAGGGCAGGAAGCAGCGGGCCGCGATGAAGGTCGTGGGCGACCCCGCGGTCCACATCTCCTCGACGGGCGAGGTGGAGGTCTCCGCGCCCCCGCTCAACCTCCCGCCCGCCGGGTCGGACGGCGCCACCCCGACGGGCGGCGCGGGGGCGGCGTGACCCGTCGGCGTTTGGCGCGCCGGTGATCGGCAGAGGGTTACCCCGTCTTAGACGGGGTAACCGTTCACCGCTCGGAAAGGCAATGCCCATGAGGAAACCAGACGGGGTGCGCCGCGGCGCACCATCAATGGGTGAAAATGGCGCAACCCATTGGAATCCTTGCATGCTCATAGCCGATTTTCGAAGCAGGAAGAGGGAAGCCAGGAGGCTATGGATCGGATGCTCTTTCCTGGTTTCATGGTTTCCTGATGAGCATTTGCCGCGGAAAATGCGGATCCGACCCGTGAACGGTTACCTTACTACCTTCCCCTCGTGACGAAGGGATGTGGTCGCACCGGTCACGTCGAGGGATGCGCCGCGCTCCCCGTGGCGCATCCCTCGCTCCCCGGCAGCGAGGGAGCTGATAAGATGATCGCGATGGACGCCGCGAGGCTCAGGCTCGCCTTGGACATGTTCGCTGCCGGCGAGGCGATGATGCGACAGACCCTCCGGCGCCGCTTCCCCGCGGAGACGGATGCCGAGATCGAACGGCGGGTCGGACGCTGGCTGTCGGAGCGGCCCGGGGCGGAGAACGGCGACGCGGAGGGGCAGCGCGTTTCCTGGCCGCGGCCAGGGCGATGAACCGGCTCGAGGCCGCGCTTCGCGCGATCGCTGCCGCGCTCGCGGACCTCCACGCGCGCGCCGCTCTGGTCGGCGGGCTCGCCGTCTCGGCGCGGGTCGAGCCGCGTTTCACCCGTGACCTGGATCTCGCGGTAGCGGTCGCGGACGACGCGGAGGCCGAGGCGCTCGTGCGGGCCCTCTCCACCCGAGGCTGGCGGCCGGTCGTGACGGTCGAGCAGACGTCCGCCGGACGGCTGGCGACGGTGCGCCTCGTACCGCCGGCCGAGCCGGACCAGGTGGGCGTCGTCGTGGATCTCCTCTTCGCTTCGTCTGGCATCGAACGGGAGGTCGTCGCAGAGGCGGAGCCGCTCGAGATCTTCCCCTCCTTCATCGTCCCGGTCGCGCGGGTGGGGCACCTCGTCGCGTTGAAACTGCTCGCCAGGGACGACACGCGGCGTCCCCAGGACGCGGCCGACCTGCGCGTCCTGAGGCCCTCGCTGCTCGACGAGGGCGAGCGCCGGCGCGCTCGCGACGCCGTGCTGGCGATCGAGCGGCGTGGATTCGCCCGTGGCCGTGATCTGCGAGCCGCGCTCGCGGCGTTGCTCGCGGACGCCCCCTCGGCGTCGCCGGGTTGACGGACGATTCCTCCGCCCTCCACGCCAACACCCCGCCGCGTCTCCCTTGGGATCTCCCGCTCCCCGGAGTCGAGGCCGCGCTCCTCGCGATCGATGATCGATCGCGAGGAGTCGATGATCGATCGCCCCCGCAAACGACGCCGCGGCTCCGCGGCGGCAGGTTTTGCTCCGCGCGAAATGCCAGTGCTTTCAGCCACGTCGCCGCGCTCGTCGCTTTTCTTGTTCGGGATCTCCGGGTCGTACCCATGTTGGGGGGTAGGGACGCAAAGAAGGTCCCGACCGAGCGCCCGCGGGCTTCGGGGACGGGCAGCTCGCGCCGAACCGACCCTCAACCATTCGAGTACGATCGCCATACAAGCGAACCCGAACGACTCTTCCCTCCGCTTTCACCAACGGGCGGGCTGGCGTCATGTCCCGCGCGCCACGCAGTAGGCCGCCAGCAGCTCTGCGGAGCCCTCCGCGGCGCCTCCGGACTCTCCGTGGTTGTCAGCCGGCCGGCGGGGTCCTAGAGTTCGCCCTCATGACGGCCGACCTGACGATGGGCACCCCCGCGGGCGATGGCTCGCTGTCGAACGACGAGCTCTCACGGATCGACGCCTGGTGGCGCGCCGCGAACTACCTCTCGCTCGGGCAGATCTATCTGCTCGGCAATCCCCTCCTGCGCGAGCCGCTCCGGCCGGAGCACGTGAAGCCACGGCTGCTCGGCCACTGGGGGACGACGCCGGGGCTCAACTTCATCTGGGCGCACCTGAACCGGGCCATCCGGCGGCACGACCTCGACGCGATCTTCATCACCGGGCCGGGCCACGGGGGGCCGGCGGACGTGGCGAACGCCTGGCTGGAGGGGACCTACAGCGAGCTCTACCCGGAGGTCACGCGCGACGAGCGGGGGATGGCGCGCCTCTTCCGCCAGTTCTCGTTCCCGGGCGGTATCCCGAGCCACGCGGCGCCGGAGACACCGGGGTCGATCCACGAGGGGGGCGAGCTGGGCTACTCGCTCTCGCACGCCTTCGGCGCGGCCTTCGACAACCCGGGGCTGCTGGTCGCCTGCGTGGTCGGCGACGGGGAGGCGGAGACGGGGCCGCTCGCGACGAGCTGGCACGGCAACAAGTTCCTCGATCCCGTGGGCGACGGCGCGGTGCTGCCGATCCTCCACCTGAACGGCTACAAGATCGCGAACCCCACGATCCTCGCCCGCATCCCGCGCGAGGAGCTGGTCCAACTCCTCTCGGGCTACGGCTGGGAGCCGATCCTCGTCGAGGGCTTTGAGCCGGCTGCGATGCACCGGGCGATGGCCGCCGCGCTGGAGCGGGCCCTCGCGACGATCCGGCGCGTCAAGGCCGAGGCGCGGCGCGGGCGGCCGCGCTGGCCGATGATCGTGCTCGCGAGCCCGAAGGGCTGGACCTCGCCCAAGGAGATCGACGGCCACCCGCTGGAGGGGTCGTGGCGGGCGCACCAGGTCCCCATCCCGCAGGTGCGCGAGAAGCCGGAGCACCTCGCGCTGCTCGAGCGCTGGATGAAGGGCTACCGGCCCGAGGAGCTGTTCGACGGGGACGGCGCGCCGGTCGCGGATCTCGCGGCGCTCGCGCCCGCCGGGGCGCGGCGGATGAGCGCGAACCCGCACGCGAATGGCGGGCTCCTGCTCTCGGACCTGCGGCTGCCGGACTTCCGCCGCTACGCGCGGGGGGTGGCGCGCCCGGGCGGGACGGACGCCGAGGCGACGCGCGTGCTCGGAGAGTGGCTGCGCGACGTGATGAAGGAGAACCTCGTGGCGAAAAACTTCCGCGTCTTCGGGCCCGACGAGACGGCCTCCAACCGCCTGGACGCGATCCTGGAGGCCACGGGGCGGACGTGGGAGGCGCAGACGCTGCCGGGCGACGACGAGGCGCTCTCCCCGCAGGGGCGGGTGATGGAGATCCTCTCCGAGCACACCTGCCAGGGCTGGCTCGAAGGGTACCTGCTCACCGGCCGCCATGGCCTCTTCTCCTGCTACGAGGCGTTCATCCACCTCGTCGACTCGATGTTCAACCAGCACGCGAAGTGGCTCAAGGTCACCCGTGGGATCCCGTGGCGCCGGCCGATCGCCTCGCTCAACTACCTGCTCACCTCGCACGTGTGGCGGCAGGACCACAACGGCTTCTCGCATCAGGACCCCGGCTTCATCGACCACGTGGTCAACAAGAAGGCCGACGTGATCCGCGTCTACTTCCCGCCCGACGCGAACTGCCTCCTGTCGGTGGCCGACCACTGCCTGCGCAGCCGCAACTACGTGAACGTGATCGTCGCCGGCAAGCAGCCCGCCCCGCAGTTCCTCTCGATGGACGACGCGGTGGTCCACTGCAGCGAGGGCGCCGGCATCTGGCGGTGGGCGAGCAACGATCGGGGCGTCGAGCCGGACGCGGTGGTCGCCGCCTGCGGCGACGTGCCGACGCTGGAGGCGCTCGCGGCGGTCGACTTCCTGCGGCGTGAGCTGCCCGAGCTGAAGCTGCGGTTCGTCAACGTGGTGGATCTGATGAAGCTGGAGCCGCCGAGCGAGCACCCGCATGGCCTGTCGGACGCGGACTACACGTCCATCTTCGGCGCCGATCTGCCGGTCATCTTCGCGTACCACGGCTACCCGTGGCTGATTCACCGGCTCACCTACCGGCGGCCGAACCACGACCACCTGCACGTGCGCGGCTACAAGGAGGAGGGGACGACGACGACGCCCTTCGACATGGCGGTGCTCAACCAGATCGACCGCTTCGATCTCGCCTCCGACGTGATCGACCGCGTGCCGCGGCTGCGCGATCGGGCGGGGCACGTGAAGGAGATCCTGCGAGAGAAGCTCGTCCGCCACCGGCTCTACATCCGCGAGCGGGGCGAGGACATGCCGGAGATCCGCGACTGGCGCTGGCCGGGATAGGCGGGGAGCTTCCGCCCGCCGGCGCGATCGCCGCGGCGGGGGGCGAGGGGGGCCGGTCCCGGCGCGCCGATCACCGCTCGCGCGGCGGACGCCAGGTCGTACCGAGCGCGCCGAGGACCAGCGCGAGCGCGGCCATGGCCAGGCCCGCCCCGGCGTGGATCCAGTAGAGCTGGGTGACGCGCCGTTCGATCGGCCCCCGGATCTTCGGGTCGCACTCGGGGTGCGCTGGGGAGAGGTCGAGGCCCTTGGGCAGGCCGGGGGGGAGCGGCAGCTTGCTCCAGCCGGAGAGGCTCGGCGAGAGCAGATGCCAGGCTTCCTTCTTGCCGGTGAAGTCAGCGGCGAGGAACGATCCCAGCGCGAGGGCCGAGAGGAGGGCGACGGTCCAGCGCTTGCGGCGGCTCGTGAGCTGGACCCCGGCGGCGGCGCCGTACGCAACGGCCAGCGCGAGGCAGCCCGCGACCGCGAGCGCCGCCCGGTCGTGCCAGCGGCGCAGCTTCACGTTGCGCAGCGCCCGCGCCGTGCCCACCTCGACGTCGTGGCAGAAGTTCGCCGGCCGGATGTCGGCCATGAGCGGCAGCCCGGTCGCGGGCGCCACGGCCGCCGCGAAGAGCGCCGCGGCGGCCACGAGGGCGATCCGGAGCGCTCTCCTCGGCCCGCGATCATTCATGGGGCGCCGCGGCCGGCCGGCGGCGGGGGGCGATCAGAGCCACTGCTCGGCCTCCCAGCAGAACGCGTGCAGCCCCGCCCTCGGCCTGCGCGCGGTCAGATCGGCGTGCAAGGTGCGCAGCCGCCCCTGGATCTGCGCCGCGGTCAGCTCGTCGCAGCCGATCAGCATGGCGGCGTTGAAGCCGGGGGCCGCCTCGGTATTCAGGTGGCGCCCGCCCTTCCCTCGGCCGGAGAGGCGGGTGAGGAACGTGTACTCGGTGGACCCGGCGGCCTCGATCTCGGCGACGACCTTCGGGAGGTCGGTCTCGTAGCAGATGACCATCAGCAGCTTCATGGCGACCTCTGCGCGGCGGCCAGCCGGGGGGGCGGTTCGCCGACGGCCAGATCCAGGAAGGAGCGCGCGATGCCGGCCTGGTAGCGCGCCCGGACCGCCTCCTGATCCGCGGTGACGCTCGTCGCCTGCGCGATGATCAGGTCGAGGATCGAGGAGAGGCCGTTGTTGTACCGCCCCGAGACGACCTTCATCTCCTCGGCGGCGGCCGCCTTGTTCGCGTCCGCGGCGACCACCGCCTCCAGGGCGGCCTTGAAGTCGACGAACGCCTCGCGGACCTGCTTCAGGACGGTGAGCTTCAGATCCTCCTCGTGCTGCTTCGCGACGTTGACATCGGCCTGCGCCTCGCGGGCCTGGTGCGTCAGCAGGAACCCCTCGAACAGCGGGAAGCTCAGGATCAGCCCCACGTCCCAGTCGGGCACGGCCGAGAGGCCCGGCTGCGTCCAGGGCAGGTTGGGATCGGAGCCGGCCGCGAAGAGGTTCGCCTCGGCGTTCAGCACCGGGTTGAAGTTCGCGTTCGCGTTCGCGAGGCGGGCCTCGGTGAACCGCGTCCGGGCGGCGAGGGCCGCGAGGTCGGGCCGTTCCCGGTAGGCCCGGTCGAGCAGCGACGCCTCGGTCTCTCCGATGTCCACCGCATCCGGCGACGGCGCGACCTCGATGTGTCGCGGCTCCTCGAGGCCGATCGCCCGCAGGATGCGCACCCGCGAGACGCGCACGCCGGCCCGCGCCTGGACGAGCATCAGGTCCGCTCGCGTCACGTCGGACCTGGCCTGGATCTCGTCCACCGGCGCGCGGAGCCCGTCCTTGACCGCCTCGTGGGCCCACGCCAGGTGCTCCTGCGCCTCGGCGAGGACCTTCTTCGCGGTCGTGAGCAGCGCCTCGGCGGCGAGCAGCTCGTAGTACGCGCGGCGGACGCCGAAGACGACCGCCTCGGCCGCGACGAGCGCGTCGGAGCGGGAGAGGTCGATCCCGGCCTCGGCGCCCCGAATGCCGCTCGCGGTCCGGCCAAAGTCCAAGACGTCGTACTTGGCCATGGCGCCGAGGAAGTAGCTGTCGTTCGAGGCGGTGAAGCTTTGCGAGGGCAGGGGTGGCGCGACGCCCTGGAAGCTCGGGAGGCGATTGAGATCGGTCGAGCTGTACCCGCCGATCGAGGCGAGCCACGGGACGGCGAAGTAGCTCGATACGCTGTTGTTGTATGTCGCGCGCACGTACTCGGCGTAGAGATCGACCGACGGGTAGTTGGGCGCCTCGGCCTCGCCCTTCCGCTCGCGGGCCGCCTGCTCCTCGGCCGCGGCGGCCTTGAGCCGCGGCTGGTTGACGAGCGCGATCTGCGTCAGCTCATCGAGCGTGTAGAGGTGACCGGGCGCGGCCTCTGGCAGCGCGGCGAGGAGGGACGAGAGGAGAAAGGGCAGCATGCAGGCTCCTTGGACTCAATCGAGGGCCGGTCCCGTCGCACCCGGCGGGCGGGCGAAGCGGGCCAGCGCCTCGTACATGGCGGGGACCAGGAAGAGGGTCAGGAACGTCGAGACCGTGAGTCCCCCGATCACCGCTCGGGCGAGCGGCATGTTGGCCTCGCTCCCCACCTCCAGGCCGAGGGCGACGGGCGTCAGCCCGACGACGGTCGCGAGCGCGGTCATGACGATCGGCCGCAGCCGCGTGCGCCCCGCCTTCACCACCGCCTCGTGCAGCCCGACGCCGCGCTCGCGCAGGATGTTCGTGAAGTCGACGAGCAGGACCGAGTTCGAGACGACGATGCCGACCATCATGATGATCCCCATGAACGACTCGATGTTGAAGGTCGTGTGGGTCGCCCAGAGCGTGAAGAAGACGCCGGTCAGCCCGAGCGGTACGGCGAGCATGATGATGAACGGGTAGAGCAGGCTCCGGAACTGCGAGGCCATGAGCATGTAGATGAACATGATCGCCATCGCCAGCGCGCCGCCCAGCCCCCCGAACGCCTCGTCCTCCTGGCGCACCTGGCCGCCGAAGCGCAGCTCGAAGCCGTGGGGCAGTCGGATCTCCTTCGCGAACCGCGCCGCCAGGTCGGCGGCCAGCTCACCCAGGTCGCGGCCGGCGGGGTTGCCGGTGACGTAGACGACGCGCTCCAGGTACTTTCGTTCGATCTCGATCGGTCCCTCGCCGCGCTCGATCCTGGCGATGTTCCCGAGCAGCACGGGCCGGGTGCCCGTCTTCGGCATCAGGAAGGTCTCCCGCAGGTCGTCCAGGTGCGTGCGCCACGGGTCGCCGTACTGGGTGACGAAGTAGTAGGCGTTGCCGGTCTTCGGATCGACCCAGACGCCCGGGGTGTTGATGTTCCCGTTCGACATGTCCACGAGGGACTGGGCCGCGTCACCCTCGGTGAAGCCCATCATCATCGCCTTCGTTCGGTCGATGTTCACGTCGAACTCGGGGTAGTCGTCCTCGCGGCTGATGCGCACGTCGGCGAGCCCCGGGGTCTGGCGCATGAGCCCGCCGATCTGCTGGGCGAGGAGGTGCGACTGCTTCAGGTCGTCGCCGACCAGCTCCATCGTGATCGGCGCGAGGGCGCCGAAGTTCATGATGCCGCTCACCAGGCCGCCCGGCTGGGCCGTGAACTGGATCCCGGGGAAGGCGTGGGCGAGCGGGTCGCGGAGCTTCTCGACGACCTCGGACTGAGTGATGGACCGCTGGTCGGGGTCGACGAGGCCGGCCTGGACGAAGCCCGAGTGGGGTCCCGTGTTGACCGCGTAGATCGCCGCCCGCCCCTGGATCGGGATGCCGATGTTGGTGAGCAGCATGTCGAGCGACCCCGTCGGCAGGAGGTTGCGGATCCTCTGCTCGATCCCGCCGAAGATCTTCTCCGTCTCCTCGATCCGCATCCCGATCGGCGCGCGGATGTTGAGCGTGACCATGCTCTCGTCCGTGGCGGGGAAGAACTCGCGGCCGATGAAGGGGACGAGGGCGCAGGAGCTCGCGAAGAGGCCGAAGATGGCCCCGATGGCTCCCTGGCGGTGCGTGAGGGCCCACTCCAGGGCCGCCTCGTAGCGCCGGTCGAGCGCCTCGAGCATCCGCGCGCAGTAGTAGAAGAAGCGGGGAAAGAGCCAGCGGGAATCGGGGGTGCGGGCGACCTCGCGCCCGAGCCACTGCTGGCAGGCGGCGGGGGTCACCATCATCGAGACGAAGTAGGAGGCGGCCATCGAGAACCCCACCGCGACGGCGAGCGGCGTGAAGAGTTTGCGGGCGATCCCCTGGAGGAAGACGACCGGCAGGAAGACCGCGACGGTGGTGATCGTCGAGACGAGCACCGGGAGCGCCACTTCGGAGGCGCCATCGAGGGCCGCCCGCGAGGGCGGATCCCCCTCCTCGAGGTGCCGGTTGATGTTCTCGATCACCACGATGGCGTCGTCGACGAGGCGGCCGAGGGCGAGGGTGAGCCCGCCCAGGGTGAAGTTGTTGAGGGTGTTGCCGGTCGTGTAGAGCAGGATGGCCGCGACGGCCATCGAGAGGGGGACCGCGAAGGCGACGATGACCGTGGACCGGCCGCTGCGCAAGAAGAGGAGGATGACCAGGACCACGAGGACGAGCCCCTGGACGACCTCGTGCTCGAGGCCCTCGATGGCCTCGCGGATGAACTTGGACTGGTCGAAGACGACGTGGACCTGGAGGCCCGGCGGCAGGCCCACGAGGTTCGGGATCGCCGCCTTGACCGCGTCCACGATCGCGATCGTGTTCCCCCCCGGCTGCTTGAGTACGTTCAGGTAGACCGCGTGCTTGCTGTTGGCGCGGACGACCTGGGTCTGGATGGCGAAGCTGTCCTGTGCGCTGCCGATGTCCGAGAGGCGCACCGGCGTGCCGGTGGTCGGGTCGTACTTCACGACCACCGAGTTCATGTCCCGCACGATGTCGAAGAGCGCGTTGCTGTACAGGTTGTAGTCGATCCGCCCGATCTTGATGTCCCCCGCGGGCATCATGAGGTTGGCCTGGTTCATCACCTTGGCGACCTGCAGGACGTCCACCCCCTTGCCCATCGCCTTGTCCCGGTCGAGGAAGACGTTGATCTGCCGCACCTTCCCGCCGTTCACCGTCGCCGACGCCACCCCCGCCAGGTGCTCGATCTGCGGCTCGATCGTGTTGAACGACAGGTCGTAGAGCTCCGTCTGGTCGAGCCCGCCCCCCGACACCGTGATCAGGCAGACCGGCTGGTTCGAGATGTCGTACTGGACGACGAAGGGCGGCAGCACGCCGAGCGACTTGGGCACCGCGGCCATGGCCATCTGGACCTGGGCCATGACCATGACCTCGCCGCCGGCGATGTCCGCCCCCCAGTTGAAGACGACCTGGATGATCGAGAGGCCGACCTTGGAGACGGACTGCACGAAGGCCACGTCGGGAACGGAGCTGATGTACTTCTCGAAGCGGTAGGTGATGGTCTTCTCGACGTCCTTGACGCCGACGCCGGGCACGAGCGTGCCGACGATGACCGCGGGGATCCCCAGGTCCGGGAAGAGATCGACCGGCATCCGCTGGAGGCTCACCG
>JAKAPL010000029.1 GCA_021807105.1 Myxococcales bacterium
CCGCGACCCATCGTCGAAGAGCGGCGACAAGAGATCGATCAGAGCCCGCGATCGATCGATGTCGCGGGACAAACGATCGAGCAGCCGCGACCCATCGTCGAAGAGCGCCGACAAGAGATCGATCAGAACTCGCGATCGATCGATGTCGCGGGACAAACGATCCAACAGCCGCGACAAATCGTCGATCACGCGGTCTCTTTGGTCGATCGCGCCGTCTCTTTGGTCGATCGCGCCGTCTCTTTGGTCGATCGCGCCGTCTCTTCGGTCGATCGCGCCGTCTCTTCGGTCGATCGCGCCGTCTCTTTGGTCGATCGCGCCGTCTCTTTGGTCGATCGCGCCGTCTCTTTGGTCGATCGCGCCGTCTCTTCGGTCGATCGCGCCGTCTCTTTGGTCGATCGCGCCGTCTCTTTGGTCGATCACGCGGTCTCTTCGGTCGATCGCGCCGTCTCTTCGGTCGATTGCACGGTCTCCTCGGTCGATTGCACGGTCTCCTCGGTCGATTGCGTGGTCTCTTCGGTCGATCGCGCCGTCTCCTTGGTCGATTGCACGGTCTCCTTGGTCGATTGCGTGGTCTCCTTGGTCGATTGCGCGGTCTCCTCGGTCGATTGCGCGGTCTCCTTGGTCGAGTGCACGGTCTCTTCGGTCGATCACGCCCCCTGATCGGTCGTTTGTCGCCTCTCCTCGGGCGATTGAGCCGCCCCATCGATCGATCGCGGGCCCTCCTCGACCGATCCTCCCACCTCCGCCGATCTCCGTCCCCGACGACACCCCTGCGCTCGCCCCCTGAGACCCGCCCGTGTCCACAACTTGGACGATCGACCGCCACGATCGTCCACCCGCTCGACAGCCCACGACCTCACAGCGGCACGGCCAAGCCCTCGACGCGTGCGCGATGGCGCGCACCCATTCCGCGGACGGCGACGACGTCGCCCCGGCACCCGAGCATTCCTTCGAGGTTCACGATCAACGCACCGCGATCGAGCTGGCTCCGTTGGCGCCGGCCTTCAGGCGCGCCCGCAGCTCGCGATCGGACTCCTCCTCGTCGAGGAGCTTCAGGAAGATGAGGTAGGAGAGCTGCTCGATGTAGGTGACGGGGTTCGTCACGCCCCCGGCCCAGAGGATGTCGGTGAGGCGGTCGAGCTTGCGGCGGATCTCCTGGTTCATGGCGGGCGGGCTCCGATCAGACGGGCGCGGGCTGCTGTTGCCAGGCCTGGATCCTTTGCTGGAGGTCACGCAACTCGGGGCAGGTGTCGTGGAGGCTCCGCCACTTGCCAGAGAGGGCGCGCATGGCCGCCTTCCGGCCTCGACCGGGACCGTTGGAGCCGAGCTCTTTCAGCAGCGGATCCGCCCAGCGCTCCTTGGGGTCGCAGTCCTCGCGAACCTTGGTGAACGTCTCCTGGACGCTGTCCTTGTAGAGCGCCAGCAACCAGACCTCGACCTCCTGGCAGGCGAGGCAGGCGAGCAGCTTGTCCGGGTGCTCGGCCTGGCGCTGCGCGGCCTTCTCTTCGTGGTTCTCGCGGTTGCAGTCCCGATCGACGATCAGGAGGAAGAGATCCGCCATGGGATTCTCCGCGACGATGGTCGCGACCGTGCCCTGGTCGAGCGCCTCCCCGGCGCCGCGGAGCCTCGGCTCCGGCAGTACAGTGACGTCCGGCGTCTGGCGGATGGCGGCGAAGAGCGCCTCCACGACCGGCTTCACGATGTACCGGTCCAGCTCCTGATCCTCCGGGATGATCAGGACCTTCAAAGCGCCCGCTCCAGCCAGCCCGTCGAGATCAGGTGCTCCATGTCCTTCGAGTCCCGCAGCGTCTCGAAGTGGGGCAGATCGCCGAGGCGCCGGCAGTGGGTGTCGCCGGTGTCGGCGTCTCGTCCGAATGCGACCACGTTGGCGAGGGCCTCGGGCGAGAGGTGCGCGAGGAGCGTGGCGGAGTGGGTCGTCGCGATGACCTGGATGTTGCGATCGCGCGTCACGTTTTCGAGCAACTCGGCGAGCAGCCGGATACGGGACGGATGGAGGCCGATGTCTGGCTCCTCGACGACCAGCAACGTCCCGGCTGGCGCGGTCAGCAGCGCGACGAGATGTCCAAGGAAACGCAACGTGCCGTCGGAGACACTGCGGGCCGAGATCCTTCGTCCGCCCCGTTCGACGAGCATCATCATGAATTCCTTGAGCCCCGTGCCCACGAACTCGATGTCTTCGATCTGCGGGCCGCACAGTTCGGACAGCCAGTCGACGATGTCGCCCCTGGTGTCGTTGGGTAGGCGGATCAACACCGGCGAGATGTTCTCGCCCGAGGTTCCGAGGACCGGCGACAAGGGCTGGTAGTCCCGCATCCTCGAAGGCTGGATGTCGAGGAAGACTATTCCCCGCAATGCGCGTCGAAGCTCACCCGCATGATCCGGCGGCGCGGTCTTCGTGATCTCATCTCGCTTAAAAGGCAGGCCGGAGTCATCGGTCGATACCGAGATCTGATAGGTTGCGGGACCGTCTGACAGCTTCCACGAAGACTTCACCGTGAAACGCACGGTCCCGACATGCGGCGCTTCGACAATTCCCCCCCGGATCGGCGGCCAGATCAGGCGCTGACCTTCCCAATGGCCATTGAGGACCTCTGCCTGGGGGAAGCCCAAGGCGTCGCCTTGCAGAAATCTCAGCGCGTCGAGAACGTTGCTCTTGCCGGAGGCGTTCGGGCCGACGAGGAGGGTCAACGGGGCGAAGGGAAGCGGCGGATTCGCCGGCCCCTCGGGCCCGAAGCTCTTCCAGTTCGTCAGGCTCAGTTGCGTCAGCATGGGCCGCTCCCCGGGGGGCCGAAGCTGTCAACAAGGGCCCTCGATGTCAACCGCGCCGAAGCACCCATCGCGGGCCTCACCCTCGCGCTCCCGTGCCGTTGCCGCGGGCCGGGGCAAGAATGCGCTCGTCGAGGTCCCCGACCGTGCGCTTCAGGCCGTCCTCGCCGAATAGCTTGACGCCGACTTCGCCGGCGTTCTGGATCGAGAGCGGCGGCTCGAAGAGGTCGTCGACCGTGAGCCTCCCGAGGACGGCGCCGCGGTTCTTGAGGAGCGAGAGGTACTGCGCCTGCTCGGGCGTCGGCGACCGAGCCACGAGCCAGGCCCGGAAGTTCTCCTCGATGCGCTCTTCGCGGCTCTTGACATGTCCGACCCCGAGGGCGGCGCGCACGAAGTCGATCAGGGTGCCGCCCGGGCTCCGGTAGGCCCGGCGGAGGTTCTCTTCGTTGAAGTAGTACTGCGGCTGGTTCAAGCGCTGGGCGAGGGCCTCTTCCTCGTCGGGAGAGAGCGGCTGGCGCTTTCGGACCTTCTCGAGGACGGCGTCTGCGCGCGCCTGCCGCCGGACCGTGCTCTCCCAGTGCGTCTGGTAGTCGCGCTTGTCGACGCGCTCGCCGTCGGGCCCGACCTCGACGTAGGCGACCGCGTCGAGCCACTCGTCCGCGAGGCCCAACTCGACCAGGTCGTGCCAGCCCGCCGACGCCCTGCGGGCGGCGCCGGGCGCGTGGCCGCCGCCGGTGCCGGTGAAGATGTCGGTGTCGCTGTCGTTAAAGTGCTGGTGGTTGCCGAAGAAGTCGTAGATGACGAAGCGCCGCTTGCCGATGTGCGGCGCCGTGCGGGTGCCGCGGCCCCGAATCTGCTGGTAGAGGATCGGGCTGCGGATCCGGCGCGCGAGGACGAGGTGCAGGACCTCGCGGCAGTCGAAGCCCGTGTCGAGCATCCCGACGCTCACGGCGACCTGGGGGTAGGTCTCGCGCTTGAATCGCCGGATGGCGGCCTTGGCGTCGGGCAGGTCGCTCGTGACGACCTCCGCGTAGCGTCCTTGCTGCTCGGGGTGGCGCTCGTTCAGGTAGTGGGCGAGGCGCGCCGCGTGGTGCTTGGTGATGGCGAAGACGATCGCCTTGCCGGGCGCGGTCTTCTGGCCGGGGGCGAGGTCGAGGTACTGATCGCAAGCGCGCCGGTCGAACTCGTCGATCATCAGCCGGTTCGTCTTCTCGTTCGTCCAGGTCCGCTCGAACTCCGCCGGGTCGTAGTGCTCCTCCTGCACGTCCGCGCCCTTCGAGATGAGCTCGGTGATGCCCGTGGCGAAGCGGTACGGCACCAGGTAGCCGGCGGCGAAGGCCTGCTGGATCGGGTAGGCGAAGTCGGGTTGGCCGTCCTTGCACCGGTAGAACTCGAAGGTGTTGCGCTCGATGTAGGCCGCCGGGGTCGCGGTCAGGCCGACGTGCAGTGCGTCGAAGTGGGTGAGCGCGACCTGCCAGGCGCCGTAGATGGACCGGTGGGACTCGTCGGCGACGACCACGTCGAAGTAGCCGCTCGTGTACTCCTGGTACCGTCCGATCATCGTCTGGAGCAGGCAGACGGTGATCTGCCGCTCCTCGCGTTGCGCACCGGCCTTCAACCAGTAGCTCGGGTGCCCTGCCAGGACGTCCTGGAACACGCCGCGGGCCTGTTCGGCGAGCTGCTCTCGGTCCACGAGGAAGAGGATGCGCTCCGCGCGGCCGGACTGGATGAGCCGCTTCAGGTAGAGGGCGATGATGTCCGTCTTGCCGGTCCCGGTCGGCAGCTCGATGAGAAACCGGCGCTTGCCCAGCTCGATGGCCCGATCGAGGGCGCGCATCGCGTCCTTCTGGTAAGGTCGCACGTCCCGCGCCTCGCCGTCGCGGACGTACGTCTCGGGGATCGGAACCGTCGCGAGCGCCCTGCGGTCCTTTCGCAGGGCAACGAGCCGTTCGAGATCGCGTCGCGAGTAGAACGAGCCGACGAGGCGGGCGTCACCGTGCGCGTGATCCCAAAAGTAGATCAGCTCGCCGTTCGTGAGGAAGATGAACGGTGCCCCCAGCTCCTGCGCATAGGGCAAGGCCTGGGACTTGGCGACGTAGGGCTGGATGGCCTGTTTCTTGGCCTCGATGATCGCGAGCGGGCGGCCATCTTGCCCGTAGAGCACGTAATCCGCACGGCCCGCTGCGTTCGGGACAGGCGGGTCGTAGTCGTGCAACCCCTCGGCGGCTTGGGGGATCGGGCGGGAGGCGATCTGGACGTGGACTTCGGCGCGGACCTGCCGCTGATCGGCCGGATCCCAGCCGGCGGCGCGGAGCGCGCCATCGATGACGATCCTCGCCTCCGCTTCGGTTCCTCGTGGGCGCATTCGTGAATCTCTCGCGATCGATTCTAGCCGGGCGCGAGGATCGGGTCACGCTCGGAGTGGACCCGTGGCATGGATGGGGCGGGCGACACGAGGAAGGATCAACCCGTCTTATTCACGGTACGGCGTAGCGAGCCGTTCGAGACCGCGAGCCGAGAAGGGCAAGCGAGAGCGACGACCGACGAGGCGTCGCGTAAAGCACCTCCCCCCCAAGTCGTTTGGAGGGTGGCAAGCCCCCCGCGAGGAGGTACGGAGCGAGCACACCCCCCATGTCGTTAGTAGGGGTGGCAAGCCCCCCCTTCGGGAGGCGCGGGATCGGACGCCGCAGCAGCCGGACCGTGAATAAGACGGGATCAGCGTGGGCGGAAACAGCTTGACGGCGGGGGAGCCCCTGGGTAGAGGGAATCCGGCCGGCAGCCCGGTCTTCCTCCATGGAGCCAAGAGATCGCTGGGGGCGGTGGTCGAGACGGGACTTCCTCCGTGGTGTGGCCGCGGGGGCGGTCGGCGTAGCCCTCCCGGTCGCCTGCGGGCGCCCCTCCTCGGGGTCGCCTCCGGCGGCAGCGACCTCCGGCGGCGCGACCGGATTCTTCAGCTCGGAGGAGGCCGCCGCCCTCGGCCGCCTCGCGGACTTCGTCTTCCCGCCCGATTCGTCGGGACCCGGCGGCAGCGCGCTCGGCACGGTCGCCTACGTCGAGCAGCTCCTGACCGCGCTCGACGGGACGGCGCCGCAGCTCTGGCGGGACGGGCCGTACTCGGGCCGGGCGCCGTGGCCGGACGTGCATGGCCAGGCGACGACCGACTTCCCGAGCGACGACTTCGACGACTTCCTCCCGCTCGACCGCGTGCACCTCGCCGGCTGGAAGGTCAGGCTCCTCGGCTCGAGCGCGGTGGGGGGCGCGCCGAACGACGCCGTTGCGGGCATCGGGCCGGTCGTGGGCCAGCGCGACCAGATGAAGCAGCTCCTGGGCGCGGCGCTCGCGGCGGCCCCGAGCCTCGCCTCGATGGACGATTCGGCGCTCGTCCAGGTCTGGGGCGGCCTCTCCGCGGGGGAGCGTTCCCTCGTCACGGCCTTCACGATGCAGGCCGTTTTCGGCGCGCCGGAGTATGGGGGCAACGTGAAGCTGGGCGGCTGGGCGCAGAGCCACTTCCCGGGCGACCAGCTCCCGTTCGGTTACTGCCAGTATGATGCGGAGACGGGCACCCTCGTCGAACGCGCCGATCTCCCGCTCACCAAGGCCGATCCGACCCCCGACCCCGATCCGATGGATTCGACGACCCTCGCGCTCCTCGACAGCCTCGCCGCCGGATCCGGCGGAAGGAAGTACTATTGAGCGCCCCCGTCATCGGAAACTCGTCGCTCACCCGCTTCGACGTGCTGATCGTCGGCGCCGGGCTCGGCGCCTCGGCCGCGGCGGAGATCCTCTGCGCGCAGGGGCAGAAGGTCCTCCTGCTCGAGGCGGGGCAGTCCCTCATCGACGGGCTGGACGATCCCGACCCGAGCCACCTCCGCTCCCACTTCTCGAACGACGAGGTCAAGCTCCACAGCCGCGGCCTGGTCTACGCCGATTCGATCATGGAGCCGCGGACCTTCCGCCCCTCGCCCGCGGACGGCGACCGGACCTACGTCGGGGACGTGAACGGGCTGCCGAAGACCGTCGGCGGCGGGATGCTGCTTTCGGACATGAAGCTGATCCGCTTCCGCCCGACCGACTTCCAGCTCGGGACGCTCCTCGGCGAGGTGCCCGGCGCGAGCTTCGCGGACTGGCCGGTGACCTACGACGAGCTGGAGCCCTTCTATCTCCACGCCGAGACCGTCATGGGCGTGCAGGGGCAGGCGGGCTCGGATCCGACCGAGCCGCCGCGCAGCGGCCCGTATCCGCTCCCGCCCGGCCTGCCGATGTACGCCGCGGTCCTCGCGCAGGCGGGGGCGCAGAAGCTTGGTTACACGGCGTTCCCGTATCCGGAGGGGATCGCGTCGCGCCCCTACGACGGCCGGCCCGCCTGCGCCCAGTGCGGCTTCTGCTCGGGCTTCGGCTGCCCGACGAACGCCAAGGGCGCCCCCGGGGTGACCACGTTGCGCCACGCGCTCCTGACCGGCAACTGCCAGCTCTGGCCGGAGACGCGGGTGATCAAGCTCCTCCTGTCGGCCTCCGGCAACGAGGTCACCGGCGTGCAGGCGATCGGCTCCGACGGCTCGCCCCTCCAGTTCACCGCCGACCGCTACATCCTCGCGGCGAGTCCGATCGAGGACGTGCGGCTCCTGCTCCTCTCCGACCCCGGCGGCCCCGGCGTCGGCAACTCGAGCGGCCTCGTCGGGCGCAACCTCACCTTCCACCTGGAAACCGACGCGGCGGGGATCTTCGAGGAGCGCGTCCACGCCTACCGGGGAACCGGGACGTCCTGGGCGCTCACCGAATTCCGAGGCGTGCCGAACGACCCCGCCCGGCCGCTCGGCGGCGTCGTGGAGATCGGCGGACCCGTGGGGCCGGTGGACGAGACCGCGATCTACGCTGGCCAGCTCGGCATGAACGGCGCGCGCCTCAAGGCGCTGATGCGGCAGAGCCCGCTGCGCGACCGGGTGCTCGGCCTGACGATGCACGGCGAGGACGCGCCGCAGCCGACCAACCGGGTCGACCTCGATCCGGCGGTGCGGGACATCGACGGGCTGCCGGTCGCCCGCGTCACCTACCAGAACCATTCCTTCGAGCTGAACGCCCGGGCCTTCTACGTCCCGAAGCTGCTCGACCTGCTCGGCGCGGCCGGCGCGAAGTACGGCTTCGTCGACCCGATCTCCTCCGTCCCATCGTCCCGCCACATCATGGGGACCCTCCGCTTCGGGACCGACCCGAAGAAGAGCGTCTGCGACGCGACCGGGCTCTTTCACGACGTCGGGAACCTGTACGCGACCGACGGAGCGCTCTTCCCGACCTCCTCCGGTTTCAACCCGAGCCTCACGATCGGGGCGCTCGCGGCCTTCGTCGCGGGCGGCATGGTCTTCCCCGGCTCGCCGCAGAAGGTGCTCGGCGCCAGCCAGCCAGGGTAGCGTTGACCGTAACCCTGCTGCTCTTCGCCGGCGCGCGCGAGGCGGCCGGCCGCGCGCGGGACGAGATCGACGTCGCCCCCGGGGCGACCGCGGGCGACGTGAAGGCCGCGGCGGTCGCCCGCTTCCCCGCCCTCGCCGAGCTCGCGACCGCGCTCCAGGTCGCGGTCGACCGGGAGATCGTCCCGCCCGAGACGCCCGTCCGTCCGGGCGCGGAGGTCGCGCTGCTGCCCCCCGTGGCCGGCGGCAGCGGCGAGGGGCGCTTCCGGCTCGAGGCGGGACCCTTGCGCCCGGAGGAGGCCGAGCGGCTCGTCCGCGATTCGGGCTTCGGCGCGCTGGTCACCTTCGCCGGCACCGTCCGCGGCGAGGGGCGGGTCGGGCGCGTCGTCCGGATCGACTACGAGGCGTACGAGCCGATGGCGCTGCGTCAGATGGCCGCCCTCGCCGCCCGGATCGAGGCCGCGCGCGGCGCGCGGCTCGCCCTCTTCCACCGCGTGGGACCGGTGGCGCCGGGCGAGATCGCGGTCGTCGTCTGCGCCGCGGCCCCCCACCGCGGCCCGGCGTTCCGCGCTTGCGAGGAGGCCGTCGCCGCACTCAAGGTCGAGGCGGCGATCTGGAAACGCGAGGTCGGCGTGGACCGCGCGGAGTGGATCGGATCGTCTCCGTCCAGCGGATCCCCCCCGCGTCCACGAGGGACGGAATCGTAGCGCGGCCATCCATCGCCGCGAACCCAACGCGGTGAACGCGGTGGAAGGGGCTTCCCGGCGCTCCATCTTCCGGACCGCCTGACGGCGGTCCTCTGGCGGGGGGAGCTCAGCTCCCCCGCACCCCCATCCACTCTCGCCTCCGCTGCTCGCCGGAGAAACCTTCGCATCGCACGAGCATTCTCGGAAGGAGTAGATCAGACGCGAGGCGCGGCGAGCCGCCAGTGGGAACGCCGGCGCTGCCGCTCCGTCCGGCGAAGACGCCGGCACGGGAACCGTTTCCGGGAGGTAGCGGGCGTGGGCTCCGGCCCCCCTGACGCCGTGAAGTCAGGGGGCGAGCGGGAGCGGAGATCCCCGCGCGGTGACCGCCGGCCGTGGAGCGGCGGAAGACCCCGGAGATCGCGGCCTGGATCTCCGGGGTCTTTAGTCTGCGGCGGGCCGTCCGCCGCTCCCCCTTCGGGCTGCGCTCCTCCGATGCCCCTCTCGCCCCGCGCGGCGATCGGGTATACTGCGCCGGGACATGGGCGCGAGCACGGGACCGTCGTCGATCGATCTCGGCACCGGCGGCGGCAGGTGGATGTTCAAGGACGGGGGGATGGTCTTCGGGCCCATCCCGGCGCGGATGCTCATCGAGAAGCTCTACCGCGGGGAGATCGGCCCGGAGACCGAGGTCGCGCTGGAGGACCACGAGGACTTCCGGAGCCTGCGGGAGATCGACTTCTTCACCGTCCACCTCGCCAAGGCCCAGGCGAAGCTCCGCGTCGAGCGGGACGAGAGCCGGCGGGCGGAGCAGGCTCGCCGGCGGCGCTACATCCGGGCGGCCGGGGCTGGGGCGGTCCTGCTCGCCGCGCTCGCCGTCGCGGGCGGGGGCGCGTACTGGGCCGTCAAGACCCGCCAGAGACGGCTCGCGGACGAGGTGACCGAGATCCCCATCACGCCCAACCCCCCGGTGCTCGCCACCGCCGAGACGCGCCCCCATGAGGACGACGTGGCGATCCCGACCGCGGCAGGGACGACGCGGCGGGAGGAGCACGGGCCCGCGCCCGCGGGCGGTTCGCCGGACATCGTGGCCGCGCGTTACGACAAGGGGTCAATCATCGGGGCGGAGGCCCGGCAGAAGGGCGAGCTGATCCCGTGCATCCGCGACGAGCTGCGGCGGACGCCGGACTTCCGAGGCGACATCCAGTTCAGCCTCGCGGTCGGCAACGACGGCCACGTGGCGAAGCTCTGGATGGAGGATGCCCGCTTCAAGGACGGCCCGCTGGAGGCGTGCTTCCGGCAGGCGATGGACCGGTGGCGCTTCCCGCTCTACGAGGGCGAACGGGCGACGGTGTCCGACTCCTTCCACGTGGGCCGCTGACGAGCGGCGGCCCGCCCACCCGGACTGCGGGCGCGCCCGGCGCGTGTCTATATTCGGAGCGACGAATGAGGATGGGAAGTGCCGGCGCGGAGGCGTGTTGGTGTAGAATGGGATCCGGCGAGCGAGGCGCGACTTGAGCCGCAACAAAGAGCACCCACAGAATCTCTCCTGCTCCTTCTGCGGCAAGGGGCAACGCGAGGTGCGCAAGCTCATCGCCGGGCCGACGGTCTACATCTGCGACGAGTGCATCCGCCTGTGCAACGACATCATCGCCGAGGACGCCGAGCGGGAACAGGCGCGCCCGCAGGTCCGGCTGCCGACGCCGGAAGAGATCAAGAGCTTCCTCGACGATTACGTCGTCGGCCAGAGCCAGGCGAAGAAGGTCCTCTCGGTCGCGGTCTACAACCACTACAAGCGTATCTTCCCCCGGCGCTCCGGGAAACCGCGGCCGCGCCCCGGCGCGATCCGCCCGCCGGGCGAGGAGGTCGAGCTGCAGAAGAGCAACATCCTCCTGCTCGGCCCTACGGGCTCCGGCAAGACCCTGCTCGCCCAGTCGCTCGCGCGCTTCCTGGACGTCCCCTTCACCATCGCCGACGCGACCTCCCTCACCGAGGCCGGCTACGTCGGGGAGGACGTCGAGAACATCATCCAGAACCTGCTCCACGCGGCGGACTACGACGTGGAGAAGGCCTCGCGCGGCATCGTCTACATCGACGAGATCGACAAGATCGCCCGCAAGGGGGACACGCCGTCGCTCACCCGGGACGTGGGCGGGGAGGGGGTGCAGCAGGCGCTCCTCAAGATCATCGAGGGGACGCGGGCCAACGTCACCCCGCGGGGCGGCAAGAAGTACAACCAGCAGGAGTACATCCAGGTCGACACCGGCAACGTCCTCTTCATCTGCGGCGGCGCCTTCCACGGGCTCGAGCAGGCGATCCGGCGGCGCGTGGGGGTGAAGGGGCTCGGCTTCGGCGCGAAGGTCGACAAGTCGCGCGACGCGCGGGTGGGCGAGCTGCTCGCCCAGGTCGAGCCGCAGGATCTCGTCAAGTTCGGCCTCATCCCCGAGTTCGTGGGGAGGCTCCCGGTCATCGCCACCCTCTTCGACCTCGACGAGGACGATCTCGTCACCATCCTCACCCAGCCGAAGAACGCGCTCGTGAAGCAGTACCAGCGGCTCTTCGAGCTGGAGAAGGTCAAGCTTTCCTTCACCAAGGAGGCGCTGCGGGCCATCGCCCACGAGGCAATGGCGCGCAACTCCGGCGCGCGCGGCCTTCGGGCGATCATCGAGGACGCGATGCTCGACATCATGTACGAGGTCCCGTTCCGCGACGGCGTGAAGGAGTGCAAGATCACCGAGGGGGTCGTGCTCCGCCACGAGAACCCGCTGCTCTCCTACGAGAAGGAGAAGAAGAGCGCGTGAGGGGGGCGGCGGGCGGGGAGCTCCTCCTCGACGCCGGAGCAGGACGTCCCGCGGGAAAGGCTTGCGCTGGCCGGCGCCCGCGGCCATGATGCGCGGCTCTTCCCGAACGAGGTGACCGCGATGACTCTCACATGGCTGGCGTCGAGCCTGGCGCTCCTCTTTGTGCCCGTCCCGGTTTCGCGGACTCCCGCGACCGTCATGACGATCGGGGCTCCCCTGCCCGACGAGGCGCCGTCCCGCGTGGCCGTCTCGTTGCGAGTCGCCGATCCGGCGGGGCTGCGCGCGTTGCTCTCCGCCCAGCAGGACCCCGCCTCACCCCTCTGGCACCACTGGATCACGCCGGCCGAGTTCGGTGCGCGCTTCGGGCAGCCCGCGGCGGTCATCGAACGCGTGACGGCATGGCTCGGGTCGACGGGGCTCGTCGTGCGCGTGGCGCCCGATCGCATCTACCTGGAGGCGATGGGCACGGCCGCGCAGGTCAACCAGCTCTTCGGGATCCGCCTCCACCTGGCGGCCGGCGCCGCGGGTCGGACCTTCCGCACGTTCACCGGCACCCCGCGGCTGCCCGATGGCCTCGCGCCGGTGGTGCTCACCGTGCAGGGGTTGGACACGCGGATGCGCTTCTCCCGGAGGCTCCCGATCGGAAGGAAGAACTTCAATTCCTTCGGCCCCCAGGATCTGCGCCGCTTCTATGACATCCAGCCGCTGCTCGATCAGGGCTTCACGGGTCGGGGGGCGCATCTCGCGGTGCTCGCCGCCGCGGTCGAGCCGCCGGAGATGGTCCACCTCGAGGACATCGAGTACTTCTACGGGTCGGTCTCCGACACCCGGGCGGAGCTGGTGATCGACTCCCTGCCGAACCCCCATAACGACGTCGACCCAGAGCCGGGCGGGCGCCAGGAACAGGAGATGGACGTCGAGCTGCAGACCGTCGCCGCGCCCGGAGCGGCCACCGTGACCCTCGTGCTCCCCCCGGCGAGCGAGATCTTCACCACCGGCATCCAGTCGATCGTGAACGACTTGCAAGAGACGGCCCCGATCAGCGCGGTCAGCACCTCGTACGGCGGCTGCGAGCTCCAGGGCCTCTCGACCGGCGACGGAATGGCGGCGGAACAGCTCATCCAGCAGGGCAACGCCGAGGGGCAGACGTGGGCGTCGGCGGCCGGCGACGACGGCGCCGATGACTGTCGCGACGGCAGCGGCCCGGCGGTGGACTTCCCGTCGTCCATCCCCGAGATCGTCGCGGTCGGCGGCACCGAGACCAACGCCGCGTTCGACAAGAACGGCGCGATGCCGGGCTGGTGGCAGGAGGTCGTCTGGAACGACGGGCAGTACGGCGGCGCGGGCGGCGGCGGGGTCAGCACCATCTTCTCCAAGCCCGACTGGCAGGCCGGCGTCTCTCCGGCGGACGGCTACCGCGACCTGCCGGACGTCTCCTTCCTCTCTTCGCCGCTGCCCGGCGTGGTCGCCGACAACAGCCTGGCGGGGCAACTCAGCCCGAACGGCGGGACGAGCGACGCGGCGCCTCTCAGCGCGGGCATCTTCGCCCTGATCGGCGACCGGATCGGCGGGCGGCTCGGCGGCGTGAACCCGGTGCTGTACGCGCTCGGCAAAGCTCAGCTCGACGGCGGCGTCGCGGCCTTCCATGACGTGACCTCGGGAAACAACTCGTTCAACGGCGTGACGGGCTACGCCGCGGGACCGGGGTTCGACCTCGCCTCGGGCTGGGGCTCGCTCGACGTGGCGGTGGCGGCGGCGGCATGGCCCGTCGCGGCGGCGTCGCTCGACGCCGGGGAGGAGGACGCCGGCCTCGACGCCGGAGCGGACGCGGGGATGGCCGACGGGGGCGTAGCGCCCGACGCGGGCGCGGACGCCGGAGTCGAAGACGCGGGCCTCATCCCGTATAATCCTTGCGCGCTGCTGGCCTGCGACGGGGGAGAGACTTGCGAGACGATCCCCGAGGGCCCCTCCTCCTGTACGGTCTTCTGCGACGCGGGCGTCCTCTCCTCCTGTGCGGCCGGCACCATCTGCGCCGGCCGATTCGAGGACGCCGGGGTCTGCGTCCCGGGCTGCACCCAGGACGCAGACTGCCCGCAGGGGCAGGCGTGCTTCTCATGTACCCGCTCGTGCTACAGCATGGGGAAGGAGACCTCGAAGATCGGCGACCGCTGTTACGCCTCGACCGAGTGCCCGACCGCGGGTTACTGCCTCACCGCCCAGGATGGCCTGCCCGGCGGATACTGCACCATGCCCTGCCATCCCGACTCCTGCCCTTGCCCGGGCAACGGGAGCTGCCAGGCCATCGATCAGCAGGGCGATTACCTCTGCTTCGCGGGCTGTGCCCAGCCGGGCGACTGCCGCCAGGGGTATGTCTGCCAGTGGCTCGGCGGCGCGCAGTCGATCTGCCTGCCTGCCTGCACCAGCGCCCAGGACTGCTCGATGGCGGTCGGCGGCGGCACCTGCGACGTGGACGCGGGGGTCTGCGTCGACTTCCCCGGGGCCGACGCTGGGACGCCGGAGGTGGCGCCCGCCGACGCGGGGATCGACGCCGGACGACCGGCGGTCGAAGACGCCGGATCGACGCCGGCCCCCGACGGGGGCAGCGCGGCGCGAGCCAGCGCGGATGGGGGAGCCAAGCCCGCTGCCACGCCGAAAGGATGCGGCTGCGGCGGCGGCGGCGGCGCGGATGCCTCCGCCCTGCTCGCGCTGCTCACGTTGGCGACGCGCCGCCGGCGGCGGTAATCTTCTGGCCGTCGAGAAGGATGCCTCCGGGGCGTTGCTCGGTCGCGCCGGGGTCATCGTTCACAGGGCGAATCCGTCTCTCCCATGGAGATGGAAGTGGAAAGCCATGAGCCCAGAAAGAGCAGCCCCTCCATGGCTCCGGGCTCCCTGATCTCTTCATGGGCGGCGACTTCCCCGAGCGGTGAATGGTCGCGCACCCGGCTTCGGCGCCCTTCTCGACGAGCGGGAGGAAGCCGTGGGCGTTCTCGTCTCCCGCGGGCGGACCGGGAATCTTCGGCGGCGAACCAGCCTGGGGACCGCCTGGCGATGGTGGTGCTCGCCGCCGTGCTCGCCGCGTGCGGTCACGGCCGGGCCGCGGTTCCCGAGCCGGCCCCCACGCCGGCGTCGGACGGGGGAGTCTGCCCGCCGGGCACCGTCGCCTCGGTCGCGCCGTGCAGCTACACCCACGTGGCACTGGGGACGCAGGTGCAGTACGCGAGCAACCCGCCCGCCTGCGGCGACCACTATCCCATCTGGTCGGAGTGGGGCATCATGGCCAACCCGGTCCCTCCAGAGTACTTCGTCCACAACGAGGAGCACGGCGGCGTGGTTCTGTTGTACAACTGTCCGTCGAGTTGCCCGTCGATCGTGACCACGCTGACCCAAGTCCTCGAAAACCAACCAGCGGACCCGCTCTGCGCGGGCAGCGGCGTCAACGCCCGGATGTTGCTCACCCCGGACCCTTCGCTCGACGTCCCCGTGGCTGCCGCGGCGTGGGGATGGACCTGGCGGGAGCCGGACGCCTGCGTGGACACCGCGTCGCTCCAAGCGTTCATCGACGCCCACTACGGACAAGGGCGGGAGGCCATCTGCCCATGACCCAGGGGAAGCGCGAGAGCTGGCGCCGCCGAGCGGGAGCCTTTCTCACCGACGGCTTCTTCCAGGGCTCTTCGGACATCGGGCGGCGGCTTCCCCTGGCCGATCCGGCGCGCCACCACGTCGAAGTCATCCGCGACATCGCGTACCGAGACGGCGGCCTGGCCGAGCATCGCCTCGACATCTACCGCCCGGCGGGCCAGACCGGCCCCTGGCCCGTGGCGCTCTACCTGCACGGGGGTGCGTTCCGGATCCTGTCGAAGGACACCCACTGGCTCTTCGGGCTGATCTTCGCCCGCCGTGGCTATCTCACGATCAACGCGAGCTACCGGCTCGCGCCCGACCACCCGTATCCGGCGGCACACGAGGACGCGGCGGCGGCGCTGCTCTGGACGCTGCGCGAGGTCTCGCGCTTCGGCGGCGATCCGGCGCGGCTCGTGATCGCGGGAGAATCCGCGGGGGCGAACCTCGCGACCTCGCTCGCGGTCGCTTCCGCGTGGCGTCGTCCAGAGCCTTGGGCGCGGGAGGTCTTCGACGCCGGGGCGCACCCAGGGGCGGTGATGGCCGCCTGCGGCGTCCTCCAGGTGAGCGACACCGATCGATTCCGACGGGCCGGGGGCATCTCCTGGTTCACGCTCGATCGGCTGGCCGAAATGGAGGATGCGTACCTCCCGGACGGACCGCCGGATAGCCCACGGCCGAGCCTCTGTGATCCGCTGCTCGTGCTCGAGCGGGCGGGCGCGCCCGAACGCCCGCTGGCGCCTTTCTTCGCGCCGGTCGGCGGGTGGGATGTGCTCAAGGACGACACGCGACGGCTCTCGGAGGCGCTCGACCGACTCGGCGTGCCCTGCGAGCCGCGCTACTTCCCGCGGGAGATCCACGCGTTCCACGCCTTCATCTTCCGCAAGCCGGCGCGCCGCTGCTGGACCGAGACGTTCGAGTTCCTCCACCGCCACGTCCCGGCGGCCGGAACGGGTCCCGGATAGTCGGCTCGGAACACCGTCGCCACGGCGCCTTCGACGTCCCTCTCCGGCGGCGGTCCGCCGCTTGCTGGCTGCGGCCAGGGTGTCTGCGGGTCGGATCCAAAGTCTGCTGCCCGGCGCGGCTGACGCCGGTGGCCCGCGTCGCGCCCGGGGGCCCTGTGTCCGGGAGGCGCGCGGTTGACAGGGATGGCGGCCCAGCTTCACGATGGCGCCGTGCGCACCCGGCGTCTGGTCGCCTGCAGCCTCCTCGTCTTCTCCGCTCGCGCGGCGGCTTCGATCGCGGTGGCGTTGCCGGTCGAGGACCTCGCTTCACGCGCGGACGCGGTCGTGGTCGGCCGGATCGTCGCCCAGGAGGCCCGCTGGAACGACACGCACCGGCGCATCTTCACCCGCGTCTCCGTCGCGATCGACGCCCGCTGGCTCTGGCGGCCCGCGGCCGGCCCGGGCGACGAGACGATTGTCGTCGTCCGGCCGGGAGGCGAGCGGGGCGGGTTCGGGCAGGAGGTCTTCGGCGAGCCGACCTTCACGACCGGCGAGCGCGCCGTCCTCTTCCTCGTCCGCCGTGGCGCGATCTTCCGGGTCGTCGGGATGGCGCAGGGGGTCTTCCACCTCGATGCCGGCGGCCGTGCGGTCCAGGACCTCTCGGGCCTCGCCCTGGTCCGATCCCAAGCGGGAACGAGGATCGTCGGGGCGCACGGGGCGGGCGGCGAGCCGCCGTTGCGGCTGCCCGATCTGGAGAGACGGGTGGCCCGTGGCGCCGCGCGCTAGCCTGCTCGCCACGCTGCTGCTCTGTGGCTTCGTGCGGGAGCGTGTACCAACGCCGACGGGCGACGGGCCGTACCTCTTCTGGGCCTCACGCTCGCCGACGTATGCGGTGAACGAGAGGGGATCGATCCACCTGACCGGCCCCGCGCAGTTCTCCGCGGTGAAGGCGGGCTTCGACGCATGGTCGCAGCCGACCTGCACCGACATCCGCCCCCAGGACCTCGGGCTCACCCCCGACACCGAGATCGGCTTCGCTCCCGGCGCCGGGTCTGAGAGCGCGGACGGGGGCCGCGACGGCCTCGTCGTCTGGCGGCCGGTCCTGTGCGGGGACGTGGCGCCCAAGTCCGATCCCTGCTGGGCCGAGGCGGACTGCGACGACACGCACGACTGCCTCGACGACGGCGAGGACGTGGCGGTCGCGGTCACGAGCTTCTTCTTCCGGATCGACACGGGAGAGATCGTGGGCGCGGGTACGGAGCTGAACGACCACGGGTTCGTCTTCAGCACGGTGGATTCGCCCCCCTGCGATCCGGGCCGCCCGGCCGCTTGCGACGGAGGCGCCGGGGAGCCCGGCGGGTGCGCCGCCTACGGCCCACCCATGCCCGCCGCCGACGCGGTGAACCCGACCTGCGTGGCCTTCGACGTGCAGAACACGATGACCCACGAGGCGGGCCACTTCCTCGGATTCGGGCACACTCCGGTCGCCGGAGCGACGATGAATCCGACGACCGTGGCGGGCGATCTCGGCAAGCGGACGCTCCATCCGGACGACGTGGAGGCCGTCTGTACGGTCTATCCGGCGCAACCGCCCCAGGACGCCGGCCCGGTTCACGTCGAGGTCGCGGGCGGCTGCGCCTGCGGGCAGACCTCGGGGGGTGCAACGATCCTGGCTGTCCTGCTGCTCGCGCTCGGCGTCCCGAGGCCTCGGCGCTCACCGTGAGGGAGGGCGGACGAGTTGACCGGGGCCGGCGGGTGCCGATCTGCCCAATCATGCCGCAGCGCGGCCATTCATGGCCGCAACCCAACGCGGCAAGAGGGTTGGCGCGCGACGTCTTCCGGACCGCCTGACGGCGGTCCTCCGATTTCCTCGTCCCGGATCATGAGGTCGACGGCGGCGAGCTCGCCTAGGCGCTCCGCCTCGACCTCGATGCGGAGCGGGAGTCTGAACGATCACGCCGGCAAAGGTGTTAGTGTCGACCCGTGGATCCCAACCTCCCGGCGGCCGCGAAGGTCTCCGCGCGGGCGGCCCTCATCGACCTCGCGCAGATTGCGCTCTGGACGCTCCTCGCCGAGTGGCTCCTGCCACCCGGCGGCCACTTCCATCTCGACGAGGCCGTCCTTTACGACCACGCCCTCCAGGTCGCGCGCACCCTTCACCTCGCGGCGTACGGTACGCCCGCCTCGACGACGGGCGTCCTCGCGGCCGGTGGCGCGCAAGTGAACCTCCTCGCGCCCGCCTTTTTCTTCGCGCGCGATCCGATCGCCGGCGCGCGCTGGGTCGTGCTGCTCTCCGCGATCGGCGTCTTCGCCTTCGACCGCGCCCTCGGTCGCCTCGCCGTCGCGCCCTTCTTCCGCGTCGCGGCGGTGACGCTCCTGCTCTGGAGCCGCTGGCACGCGGCGTTCGCCGACCGGATGTGGCCGCCGCACCTGCTTCTCTTCGCGGTCCCGTTGCTCCTGTGGCTCTCCGCCGCGCTGCTCACCGCGTCGCGGGGCCGCGGCCCACTCGCCCTCGCCTGGGGCGCGACGGCCGCGACCGTCTTGCAACTGCACGGCTCTGGAACCGTGGCGGTGGCGCTCTGCTTTCTGCTGCTCCTGCCGGCCGAGGATGGCGGGGGGCTCTCGCCGCGCCTCTTCCCCGCCGCCCTGCTCGGCGTGATCGTCGCGTACGCTCCGTACCTCGTCGCGGAGTGGCCGAAGTTCGCGAACCTCCGGGCATGGATCGCGCCGGGCCTCCGCCCGCGGCTCGACTGGACGGCGCTGCGCCTCGGCGTGGAGAGCTTCGCGATCCTCCCCTCGCACGCCGCCGCCTCGATGCCCGGCCACCTCGGGAGCGGCGTCCTCGGCGCGGCCCAGCCCCTCACGTTCTGGATCGCGGCGGCCTCCACGCCCTTCGGCTTCCTCGTGCGCGGCCGCTGGCGGCGGCCCTCTGCGGCGGCGCTCGTGCTCATACCGTCGTCGCTCTGGTTCTCCGGACGCGGTTACGCCCACCATTACGTCGTCGCCGCGATGCCCTTCCTCGTCCTGCCCGTGGCCGCGGGCCTCTGGTTCTGGGCGAGGCGGAGCCGGGAGCTCGCGGGGCTCGCAACCGCCTACCTCGTCGCGTTCGTCGGGATCGGCGCGGCGCTGATGGTCCGCGACTGGCGGCTCCACCCGCCGGAGGCCACCCTCGCGCGGCAGGAGCAGATCGCCGCGGCGCTGGTTCGCGCCGGTCCGGACATCCAGCTCGAAGGGTCGCTCGCCGCCGACGCGATCCCCTACGAGATCCTCGCCCGGCGACTCTCGAACGTCGAGCTTTCCTTCGGCCGGGGCGTACCCTGCGCGCTCGTCGATCCTCCACCGCCGGGCAATCAGACGCCTCCCGCTGGCCCGAGGTTCGTCCGGTGCGAGACGAGGTGAGGACGTCCGCCGCTGGCCTCGCCGCGGCGTCGGCCCGGTCGTGGCGCCGCTTTCCGACATACGTGGCCGCCGCGTCGGGGGTCCTCTTCGCGGGCGCGCTCTTCGAGTACGGCTACCTCGAGGGCGACACGCGCGCGCTCATCAGGGACGCCGCCGCCATCGTCTCCTGCCTGCGCGCGGGCCAGGCGCACTGCCCCGGCGCGGGCAAGTTCCCGCCGTTCCAGCTCCTCATCACCGTCCCGGCGCTCGCGCTCGGCGCGTCCCCGAACCTCGCGATGCGGTTGCTCGCGGCGACGAGCACGCTCTGCTTCCTCGGGCTGCTGCTCGTGACCTGGCGGCTGCTCGTCGGCCGCTCGCGCGCGGTCGCGCTCTCGCTGCTCCTCGTCTTCGGCAGCGGCGAGCTGATCCACTACTCCACCCACTCGTTCGCGGAGATGGCGACCGCGTTCTTCGCCCTCGGGATGGCCGCGAGCTGGCTGACCGGGAAGACCGCCTGGATCGGCGCCACCGCCTTCCTCGCCGCCACGACGAAGGAGACCGCGGCCCCGCTGCTCGTCGTGCTGGCCCTCCTCTGTACGCTGGTCCCGGGCGAAGGTCCGTCGTTCTGGCGCCGGGAGCGTGGTCGCTTCCTGGCGCTCTTCGCGGGCCTCGCCGCCGCCGCCGCCGCGATTGCGGGCCTCAATGAGTGGCGCTTCGGCGTCCCGTGGAACCGCACCTACCTCCTAGAGGCCCGGATGTCGCCGCACGGCTGGACGCACGCCCGCTTCGCCGCCGCGCTCTGGCTCGCCCCGAACGGGGGGTGGCTCTTCTTCTGGCCCCTTGCCGTCGCGGTCCTCGCCTGCCTCCCCTGGGCCGAGAAGCTGCGCGCCGGCGATCGGCGCCCGGATCGCCGTCTCATCGTTGGCGCGGCGGCCTACCTCGTCCTCACGACCTACCTCGCGTCGGCCTGGTGGGCCCCGTTCGGCTGGTGGTGCTGGGGACAGCGGCTGATGCTGCCGTGGCTCCCCCCGCTCCTGCTGCTCGCCGGCTTTGCTTACGCTCCGGGGCTGGCGAGGCTCTGGCGGCCTCTCGTCGCCACCCCGACCCGCTCCGTCCTCCTCGCCCTCCTGCTCGCGACGCTCGCCCTCCCTCACGTCGCGAGCCTCTTTCGCGGCGAGGTCCTCATCCACGACACCTTCATGTGGGACGGCGGCTGCCCGTCACCGAGCGTCGGAGCGGCGGAAGCCCACCACCGCTGCATCGAGGGCGAGGCCTTCCGCGGGCCTTCGCCCCTGCTCCCGGCCTACCGAATGCTCTGGCACCCCTTCGTGCGCGGCCGGGCGTTGCTCTACACGCTGCTCCTCTTCGCCGGGGTCTTCCTGCTGCGGACGGCCTTCGAGGACGCCGAGGAGCGGGGGCGCAGCTACCCCGCATCGGGACACCCGCCGTCGGGAACGTAGCGGGGGGACTCGGAGAGGCAGCGGCCTTGCGCGCAGCCGAAAGGCGCCGGGCAGTCGCAGGCGCTCTGGCAGCCGCGCTGCTCGCAGGCGCCCGCCTGACAGAAGTAGTCGGTAGGGCAGTCCGCGTCCGCACGGCAGCCTTCGACGAGAGGGGGAGAGCCGCTCTGCACCGGACCGACGCAAGCGGTCAGGGCAGCGGTGAGGATGGCGGCGGCGAATCTCGTGGCCATGTCAGGGGACAAAGAGCCTTCCGGGTGCGGTGAAGGCCGGCGGTTGGGTGTGGCAGACGTTGCACGAACGGATGTCCGGGGGCAGCGGGAACGTCGGCCCCAGGTTCATCGCGATGCGGCGCGATCCGTTCTGAACCATCACGCTCGACAGCGGCAAGGCGAGCGGCTCCGCGGTGTAGAAGTTCCCGGCGGCGTTGGTGGTGAGGGTGAGCGTCTTGCCCGTCGCGTCCGTGACGATGACCTGGGCGGAGGCGACCCCGTCGGAGACGCCGGCGTCGGGATCCCCATAGACCGTTCCCGCGGCCGTCCACGCTTTTTGGCTGGCCCGGCACGGCGTCGTGGAACACCGGGCCGAGCTGTCCGGCGAGTGGCAGAGCAGGCAGTCCATGCCGGGGTCCATGGTGGGGCTGCCCGACCAGCCGGCGACGACGTCCAGGGGCGAGGGGCTCCCGTTCCCGGTGGCCGGGGAGCCGCAGGCCGTCAGGGCGGCCAGGCCGAACGCCGCCGCCCACATCGCGCTCGCCCGCATCTATCTGAAGAAGAGCGCGGTGACGCCGGTCGCGACGAATCCGGCGGTCGTGTAGCCGATGACCAGGTGGGTCGTCGCCAGGGTGGGCTGATTGAGATATCCCTCCCGTGAGACGGTCAGGATGCCGAGGACGATCTCGGCCGCGAACCCCACGGTCGCAGCGAGCATGGAGTACTCGTGGATCTTGATGGTGTCGATCCCCTCGCTCTTCTTCTTCACCGGCTCGGGGGCGAGGAGGGCGAGCAGGCCCGCGGCCGCGAAGGTGAGCACGGTCCCGGCCTCGAAGCCGTCGTGCCACAGCTCGTAGCGGCCGGTCGCGGGAAGGCCCGCGAAGCGGTCGGAGTAGTTGAGCTGCCCGGTGACGACCGTCCCGATCAACCCCGCGGCCATCGCGAGGCCGAGTCCCTGGTGCAGGGTGAGCAGGGTCCGCCGCGTCCGCAGCGCGCTCTCGAGGCGGGCGGCCTTCCGGGCCTCGGGCTTCTTTTCGGGCGGCAGCAGTTCGAAGCCGAAGCCAGGCTCAGCGGGGGGAGCGCTCGATCCCGACGCCACGAGATCGTGCGCGGGCGCCAGGCGCAAGGGACCAGCGCCGGCGACCGCGGGTAGCGCGGCGAGGATGGGGACGAGGAGGACGGAGGTCACGGCTTTCCGGAGGATGGCCGCCCGATGCTAACCGCAGGGAGCGCGGCTGCCAAGACGGCGGAACGATTCTCTAGGTTTTCTCAAGGCCCGTGTTAGGATGAGGCCGCTTCATCCACCGCCGTCGTCCCTAAGGAGGCGCGTTGTCCAAGACACGCAGGCGACGAGCCAAGCAGGCTCGATCCCGAGCGCGGGAGCCCGCGCCCGCGGCGGCCACGCCGGCGCCACCGCTCCTCTTGGTCCAGCCGGTCGCCCCAGCCCCGGCGAGTCCCCCGCCGCTCCCGCCGACGCCGTCTCCTCCCACCGTGGCCGCGCCGATCGTCGAGCCGCTCCCCACGCCCCCTCTGGACGCGGCGGCGCCGCCCCCGAACCCTCGGTCCGAGCCGCCACCCGCGCCCCCGCCTCCGGACGTACCCTCGGGAACCGAGGCCCCCTCCCTGGTGGGCCTCGACGAGAAGAAGCCGGCGCGCTTCGCCGCCTTCGGAGCGACCGACATCGGCCGCCGGCGGGAGACCAACCAGGACGCCTTCCTCGTCGACTCGGATCTCGCGCTCTTCATCGTGGCCGACGGCATGGGGGGCCACGCCGGAGGAGGGACCGCCTCGCGGCTCGCCGTCGAGACCATCCACGACGAGATGGCCAGGGCCCGCACCAACCGGCCGGATGCCTTCCAGGAATCGTCCGCGCTCGAGAGCTCGCCGCTCCCCGATCTCCTCGGGCAGGCGGTCGAGGCAGGCTGCGCCCGGATCTACCGCCGGTCGCGGGAGGATCCGAGCCTCGCGGGGATGGGGACGACCGCCACCCTCCTGCTGCTCAACGGTCTGAACGCTTTCGTCGCCCACGTGGGCGACAGCCGCCTCTATCTCGTCCGGGGCGGCGACATCTGGCAGATCACCGAGGATCACTCGCTCGTCAACGAGCAGATCAAGGCCGGCGTGCTCACCCCCGAGGAGGCGCGCCGCAGCCAGTTCAAGAACGTGATTACCCGGTCGGTCGGCTTCGAGGAGGACGTCCTCGTCGATCTCCTGGGCCTCTCGGTCCGTGGCGACGACACGTTCATCGTCTGCTGCGACGGTCTCTCGAACATGGTCGAGGACGCGGAGATCGCGGCGGCGGTCCAGCGGGAGCCGCTCGCCGATCTGCCCGCCCGGCTCATCGCCCTGGCGAACGACCGCGGCGGCGACGACAACATCACCGTCGTGGCGGTCCGCATTCTCGCCCCCTGACGTTCCCGGCTTCGCGCCAACCGGTATCCACCCCGCTCCCGATCCGGGAGCCCCCTCCCCCAAGGCGGCCATTGGGTGCAGGGCCCCGGCAAGGTCGACCCGGGCTGACCGCTCGCGCCCGTACCCGAGGCCCAAGACCTCATCGGGCAACGGGACCTCGGGTCCGTCGCTCGGGGACGGGGACGGATTTTGCCGCGCACTGTTGTTTCCCTCTCTGTTTCGCGAACCACCGGCGGTGGGGGACCTAAATCGAGGGCGTGAGGCTCGGTGGGGTGGGGCGGCGAAGGGCGGAAGACGCGGCCGAGAACGAGGAGAGACGGCGGTGAGCGTTCTTGATCCGAAGTCGACCCAGCCGGCGCCCCGACACCCGGGGTGCCGGGTGCCCGCCGTCGGGTCGGTGCGGAGGTCGGTGCCGGCCGACGTCGCCCTCAGCGGCGGGCTGTCAGCGCGTCAGACGCGGGCCTTGCTCCATCCCCTCACGCGCCGACGCGCTGGAGAGGCCCCCTCGGCCACGCTGTCCCGCTGGCCGCAGCTCCCGTTCTCACCCGACTCTGTCCGTGGCCCTGGTTCGCGGGCTGATCTCTCTACCCCCGCGGTTCGACCCGTGTTATGCACAAAACGTCCGCGGACTCGCGGCGCGAGAGGAGAGCCGATGAACCCGTTCACCGAGGAGCACCAGCAGTTTCGCCGCACCGTCCGCCAGTTCGTCGAGAAGGAGATCGCCCCGCACGCTGCCGAGTGGGACGAGGCCGGGATCTTCCCCCGCGAGATCTTCCGCAAGATGGGGGAGCTCGGCTTCCTGGGCATTCGCCATGACCCGAAGTACGGGGGCAGCGGGCTAAACTACTGGTACGTCGTCGCCTTCGCCGAGGAGCTGTCGTACAGCCGCAGCGCGGCGATCAACATGGCGGTCCTCGTCCAGTGCGAGATGGCGACGCCGATCATCGACAAGATCGGCACGGACGAGCAGAAGCAGCTCTTCCTCGCCCCGGCCATCTCCGGCGAGAAGATCGCCGCGCTCGGGATCAGCGAGCCCTCGGCCGGCTCGGACGTCGCGAGCCTCAAGACGACCGCGCGGCGCGACGGCGACGACTACGTGATCAACGGCAGCAAGCAGTGGATCACGAACGGCACCCGCGCAGACTTCCTCACGCTGGCGGTCCGCACCGGTGAGGCCGGCTACGGCGGCATCTCGCTGCTCACCTTCCCGACCGACGTGAAGGGCTACTCGGTGGCGAAGAAGCTGCACAAGGTGGGCAACCTCGCCTCGGACACTGCGATCCTCTACTTCGAGGACTGCCGCGTCCCCCGCCGCTTCCTGCTCGGCGGGGAGAACGAGGGCTTTTATCACATCATGACGAACTTCCAGGGAGAGCGGCTGGTCGCGTCGGTCGGCGCCTGCGAGGGGATGAAGAGGATGGTGCAGGAGGCGATCGCCTACGGCAACGAGCGCGAGGCGTTTGGCCGGCCGCTCATCAAGTTCCAGGTCTGGCGTCACAAGTTCGCCGAGCACCTCGCGGCCATCGAGGCGGGCCGCCAGCTCGGCTACCACGCGGTCGAGAAGTTCGAGCAGGGAGAGGACTGCACGCTCGAGGTCAGCATGGCGAAGCTCTACTGCGGCGACCTCGCCCAGCGCGTCGCGTACGACTGCATGCAGTTCCACGGCGGCATGGGCTACGTCGTCGAGACCGACATCGCCCGGGCGTGGCGCGACGTCCGGCTGCTCACGATCGGCGGCGGGACCAGCGAGGTCATGAAGGAGATCATCGCGAAGTACTCGGGCTTCTGATGCCCCCGGCCGCCGTCGTCGCGTTCTCGACGGTGGCGAGCGCCGCCGCCGCCCGCGCGCTCGCCCGCGCGCTCGTCGACGAGCGGCTGTGCGCCTGCGTGAGCGTCGTCCCCGGCGTTCGGTCGATCTACCGGTGGCGCGGCAGGGTCGAATCCGCGGCGGAGTGGCTGCTGGTGATGAAGGTGTCGCGCGCGCGCCTCGCCGCGCTGAAGAAGCGCCTCCCCGAGCTCCATCCGTATGAGCTGCCGGAGCTGATCGCCCTCCCGGTCGTCGGCGGACATCGCCCCTATCTGGACTGGATCGCGGCCGAGACGGCCACCGGCCGGAAGGACGATCCCGGATCGAGACGTCGGAGCAACTCGGGGCGCACCGCCGCCTCTCGTGCCATCCCATCGGGCACGGGGCCTCGGGAACGTGGAGCGGGAACGGGAAGATCCCGGACGGGGAGCAGCGGCCGGAAGTGACCGCGCCGCGCAGGCCGCGACGGGGTGCGGGCCCCATTCAGGCGTGGTAGATGCGCTCTCGATGGCGCTCGACGCGCGCGGTCGCCCGCCGGGCATCGACGACGATCGGGATGGCGTCGACGACCGCCTGGTAGTCCACGGTCGAGTGATCCGTCACGATCACCGCCGCGTCGTGGCGCCGGAGTTCCTCGGCCGTGAGCGGCACGGACGCGAGGGTCACCTTGTGGGCTCGCATCGGCGGCACGGAGGGGATGTAGGGGTCGTGGTAGGCGACCTCGGCGCCACGCTCCCGGAGTAGCTCGATGACCCGGATGGCCGGGCTCTCGCGCATGTCGTCCACGTCCCGCTTGTAAGCGATGCCCAGGACGAGGACCCGGCTCCCCTTGAGAGGCCTGCCGGCCTCGTTGAGGGCCTCCATCGTCCGCTGCACGACGTAGAGCGGCATCCCGCTGTTGATCTCGCCGGCGAGCTCGATGAACCGGGTGGAGAACTCGAACTCCCGCGCCTTCCAGGTCAGGTAGAAGGGATCGATGGGGATGCAGTGACCGCCGAGGCCGGGCCCCGGATAGAAGGGCTGGAACCCGAACGGCTTGGTCGCGGCCGCGTCGATGACCTCGAAGACGTCGATCCCCATCCGGTGGCAGAGCATCTTCAGCTCGTTGACGAGGGCGATGTTGACCGAACGGTAGATGTTCTCGAGGAGCTTCGTCAGCTCAGCCGCCCGGGTGCTGGAGACTGGCACCACCCGCTCGATGGCCGCGCCGTAGAGGGCCGTCGCCGCCGCGAGGCAGTCGGGCGTCATGCCCCCGACCACCTTCGGGATCTTCGCGGTGTGGAAGCTCGGATTGCCCGGGTCCTCGCGCTCCGGGCTGAACGCGAGGTGGAAGTCGGTGCCGGCGCGCAGCCCGCTCTTCTCCAGGATCGGGCGCAGGCACTCCTCGGTCGTGCCCGGATAGGTCGTGGACTCCAGCACCACGAGCTGTCCGGCGCGCAGGTGGGGCCAGAGGGACTCGCCCGTCCCGGTGATGTAGGAGAGGTCCGGCTCCCGCGCGAGGGTGAGCGGCGTCGGCACGCAGATGATCAGGCAGTCGGCCTCCCGCGCGCGGGAGAAGTCCGTGGTCGGCTCGAACCGTCCCCGGGAGACCGCCTCCCGGACGGCCGCCGAATCGATGTGGCGGATGTAGCTCTGGCCCAGGGCGAGCTTCTGGACCTTCCCGGGATCGACGTCGAAGCCGATGACCGGGAACCCGCTGCGGCCGAAGGCGAGCGAGAGCGGCAGTCCGACGTAGCCGAGCCCCACGATCCCCACCTTGGCTTCGCGGGAGTGGATCTTGTCTAGCAGGCCGGGCATGGCTTCGATTCTCCTCGGGAGGAGGCTCCCGTCCTCAGGAGTGGTAGTTCCTTAGCCGCGGCGCGTCAAGCCGGGCCGCCCACTCACGCGATCTCTTTCGCGGACGACCTCCCGCTCGCCTGCATGACCGCCTCCCCCAGGTTCGCGACGATGCCGTTGATCCGGCGCAAGTAGACGAGCAAGTCTAGGTGCATCCCCGAGGTCTCCAGCGACTCTCGCAGGCTTCGGTGGAGCCGCTCGATGTGGCGTTGCTTGGCCTCGGTCTCGATCTCGATGAGCTTGCTCCGGTGGCGCAGGACCTTCTGGGCCAGCTCCTCGTCCCCCGTGGAAAAGGCCGAGAGGGCGAGGTCGAAGTTCTCGGCGACCTTCGAGTGGAACTCGACGAGCTCCTTCCAGCCCTCCTCGCTGAAGACGAGGTTGTGGGCGATCTTCTTCTGGGCCAGGGCGAGGATGTTCTTGTTGACGATGTCGCCCGCGTTCTCGATGTCCGCGGTCAGGGTGATCAAGCTCATCTGGCGCTGCGCCTGCTCGGTGGTCAGGGTCTCGAGCGCGAGACGGGCGAGATAGAAGCGGATCTCACGGTTCAGGATGTCGACCTTGTCGTCACGGGCCTCGATGTCCGCGAGCAGGTCGAGGTCGTTGTTCTCGAAGACCAGGATCGAGTCCTTGAACATGTCGGCGACGATGTCCGCCATCCGCAAGAACTCGCGCTGCGCGTTCGCGAACGCGAGCGCGGGCGCCTCGATGGCCGATGGATCGAGGTACTTCGGACGAAACTTCGGCTCCTTCTCCGGCGGGCGGTACCAGCGCTCCAGGGCCCTGGCTCCGGCGGCGACGGCGGGCAGGAAGAGGAGGGCCAAGGCGACGTTGAAGAGGGTGTGCGCGTTGGCGATCTGGCGCGGCGTCCCGGGGGCGGTGAGCCGGCAGAGCGACTCGAACGGACCGAGCAGGGGGAAGAGCGCGACCGCCCCGACGGTCTTGAAGAGGAAGTGGGAGATCGCGACCCGCTTCCCGGCGGCGCCGGCGTGGAGCGCCAGGACCACGGGGGTGAAGGTCGTGCCCACGTTGGCGCCGATCACGATGGGCAGCGCCGCCGCCAGGGAGAGGGCATGGGTCTGGGCGGCGGAGATCACCAGGCCGATGACGGGGGCCGAGCCTTGCAGCGCGACCGTGACCACGGCCGCGAGGGCGGCGGCCGTACCCGGGTTCTCGCCGAGGTAGCGGACGACGTCGGCGAAGTAGGGGGAGGCGGAGAGCGGATCGACCGCTTCGCCCATGAGCTTCATTCCGAAGAAGAGCAGGCCGACGCCCAGCACCATCTGGCCGGCGTACCGGGCGCGCCGCTTCTTGGCGACGAAGCGCGCGAAGAACCCGACGGCGACGAGGAGGAGCGCGTAGGCCGAGAGCTGGAGGGCGATGATCTGGACGACCACCGTCGTGCCCACGTCGGCGCCGAGCAGGACGGCGTTCGCCTGGGTGAGGCTGACCAGGCCCGAGTCGGCGAAGCCGACGAGCATCACCGTCGCCGCGGTCGAGGACTGGAGCAGGATGCTGGTGATGCCTCCGGAGAGGACTCCGAGGAGACGGTTGCCCGTCAGGGAGAAGAGGATGGTCCGCAGCTTGTCGCCGGCTAGGAGCTGGAGGCTCGCCCGGGTCTCGTCGAGTCCGAGCAAGAAGAGGGCGAGCCCCCCCGAGAGGCCTATGAGATCCATGCCGGCCAAGGTGGACTATTCTCGCTCCGTCCCAGTCCGGGCGCAAAAAAACGGCGTCTTGCCCTGGGTTCGCCGATCTGGTATCCAACTCGCAATGGCCGAGGACGCGACCCATCCCACGCCGCTGCGCCGCTTCGTGCGCAAGCCGGTCGCGGCCGAGATCCGCTGCCGGTCTTCGCTGGGTCCCGGCTACCTCTTCTTCGATTCCCAGGATCTCTCGATGGGAGGGGCGTTCCTGCGGACCGACCTGCTGCTCGAGGAAGGGGAGCCGATCGAGGTCGAGATCTCGCTCCCGGGGAGCAATCGCGTCCTCCACGCCCAGGCCCGGGTCGCCTGGATCCGCCGCGACGAATCGGCGGAAGGAAGTCCGGGCATGGGCATCCAGTTCGCGTCGATGTCGCCGGCCGATCACGACGCCCTGGCCGCGTATCTCGAAGAGAGCTGATCGACGACTTCCGGTTTTGGCGAGGGCCAGCCCGCATGATTCACGGGATGGCGCGACGAGGCGTTCGAGACCGCGGCCGAGAAGGGCAAGCGCGAGCGACGAACGCCGGGGCGTGCTGAAGCACCCCCCACAGTCGTTGTAGGGGTCGCCAGCCCCCTTTACCGGCGCGGGTTCGGACGCCGCAGCAGCCGGACCGTGGACCAAGCGGGCTAGGAGGCTGGTGTGAAATGGCTGCCTGCTGCGAAAGCCGATCCCTTCGCTGCGACGGGCGGCCTCGTCGCTTCGCTGCAAAACGTACTGCAAAGAGAACGTTTCCGCGGTTCACTCCTCGGGCGCCCGTCTCGCCTTAGGTCTCGGTTTTCTCGCGACGGCACCCATTTCACACCAGCCTCCTAGCGCGGCGGGGTTTGCCGGTGTTTGCGCAGCTCGATATGTCGCAGCTCCGACCCGGCCTCGGCTAGGCCGGGGTCGATCTCGACCGCCTTGCGAAAGTGCTGCTCGGCCTCGTCGACGCGGTTGGCCCGGCGGGCGAGGATCCCGAGGTAGTAACAGGCGCGAGCCGCCCGTGGGTGCGCGGCCACCTCCGAGAGCCGCTTCTGCAGCGCGGCGAGCTCGCCCTGGCGGGTCGGGTCGGCGATGCCACTCCAGATCTCCGCGGCCAGGTGGTCGGGGTGGCGGGAGCGCTCATGGGCCTCCTGAAAGGCCCGCGCAGCTCCCGCGTAGTCGCCCCTGGCGAGCAGCGCATCCCCCCGGGCCGCGGCTTCCCGGGCCTGTTTTTCCGACGGCCGCTCGTTGGACCGCGCCTGGGGCCGGCGCCCGCTGGCGGCGAGGTACTCCTGCCGCTTGGCGTCGTCGGAGAGGACGTCGTAGGCCTCCTTGATGGCGGCGAAGAGCCCGCGTTGCTTGTCCGTGAGGTGGGCGAGCTTCTTCGGCAGGTGGTCCGGATGAAAGATCTGGGCCGCCCGGCTGAACGCGGCCTTGATCTGGGGGGTGGTCGACCGGCGGTTGACGCCCAGCCGATCGAAGAAATCCTGGCTCGGGAGCAGCGCGCTCCGATCCAGGATGAGCGCCTCGAGCTGCCGCTCCTCCTGGGTGAGCGGCCGATCGTCGGCCGGCGGCGGAGGCGGGCCGGGGTTCGCCGGGGGGGGGGCCGGCGGCGCGGTCCGACTCTTGCGGGCGAACGCCTGCGCTAGGACGCTGGTGGCGTTGCTCGCGATCGCCCGCTGGCGAAGCCTCTGGCGGCGCTCGCGGTCGTCCTCGATCGAGCGGTGGCGCTGCGCGACCGGCGCCTGAGGCGTCGCGTGCATCAACGCGGCGAGCTGCTCTCGCGCCGCCTCGGCCTCCCGCCGATCCGGGCTCGGCGGCCGGGCGTCGAGGGGCGAGGTGTCCTCCGTGGCCGCGTAGGCGACCAGCACTCCGGTGAGCGCCAGCTCCGCGGCGAGCGCCCTGGACCGCGCCCGCGGCAGGGTGGAATCGTCCCAGAACGTGGCGAGCGGCATCCGATCGAGCAACCGCCTTGCCGCGGCCTCCTCGTCGTCCTCGAAGTCGAAGTACTCGAACGTCGAGGCGAGATGCGCGGGGATCCGGACCGGGACCTGCTCTCCCCCGAGGCGCTCGATGAGCCGGTCGACGACGGGGGCTGACGGGTCGGCGATCATGACTTCGCGCAGCGTGCGCAGGGCGTTCGGCGGCACGCCGGCCGCCCAGGGTGGCGGCGGGCGCCCTTCCCGGAACTCCAGGCGGCCTTGTCCGAGCTTCGCCATCTCGACGAGATTACGAATCTGGAGCAGCCGCAGGCCACGGTCGAGTTGCTCCGCGTCGACTGCGCCGATCTCGACGAGCGCCTCGCCCTGCCGGCGGCCGCGCGCCATCAACTCGATGGTCCGTTCCAGCGCGGTCGCGTCGATCCAGCCCAGCTCGAGCAGGAGTCGCCCGATCGGCTTGAAGACCCGCATGACCCTCGTCCCGTTGGGGACTCCGGCCCGAAAATAGATGCAGTCCTCCCCGAGGTCGTGCCGGACCCCCAGCTCGCCGGTGACCTTCTGCTTGATCGCCGCGATGAGCACGCCGGCGAGGGGGGTCTGCGCGAGATCGCTCCCCAGAATCGTCCGCCTGCCCTCGTCCACGTCCACAGGCTGCCATCCTACCTCGGATTCCACCCGCCGCAAAAACTGCCGTGAATCCACGGCTTCCAGAAAGCCTGCCGCGCGAAGACGTCAGGACGCTCCTACGACGCCCCCACGAAGACGAAGTGGATGGGGTGGAGCGGGAGGAGGCGGCTTCTGGGCTCCTTGATCCCCGGCCCACCTCTGTCATGATTGGGTCGTGATCGAGCGGGCCTACAACGCAACTCGCGGGTGCGTGCTGGCCGAACGGAGCCTGAAGGCCGCGGCGATCGGCCAGCGGCTCAAGGGCCTCCTCGGGCGCGCGTCGCTGCCGCGAGGGGAGGCGCTGCGCATCGCTCCCTGCAACTCGATCCATACGTTCTTCATGCGTTTCCCCATCGACGTGCTCTTCCTCGACGGCGGTGGGACGGTGCTCCGGGCGATCCCCCGGATTCCGCCGTGGCGGGCGACCCGCGTGTACCCGGCCGCGCGCGAGGTCCTCGAACTGCCGGCGGGCGTCATCGAGGAGACGGGGACGGCCCCGGGCGACCGGATCGAGTACGGTTCGGCGCGCTGATCAGCGCAGCCTTCGAAGGCCGAAAAGGGAGCCCTCCGCTCATCGGCGCGCCGAACGCCCATGGGTTGGCCGGAACCTTCGCGCGCCGCGAACAATCTCGGAGGTCGAAGATCAGCTCGCCGCGGGGACCCGGAGCTCGCCCGCGGCGACGCCATCGACGAGCCGTTCCCCGGGGCGAAGGACGGTGCCGGGCCAGAGAACCGAGCGGATCACGACCGCCCCCGCGGGTACCAGCGCCTCCGCGCCGATGACCGAGCCGCGGACTTCCCCCTCGACGCGCGCCCCAGGGCCGAGGTAGCTTTCTCCGACCGGGGGGAGATCGAGGAGGGCGAACCGACCGCGCGGCAGCGCGTTCCTAAGAAGCGCCAGGTTCCCCTCGCGGTATCGGGCGGGGGTGCCGAGGTCGTTCCAGTAGCCGTCGTCGCGGTGGGCGCAGACCTTCGCCCCGGCCGCGAGGAGCGGTCCGTAGCCCGCCTCGTGCAGGCCGCTCGCGCCGGGCGGCAGCGGGCCGAGGATCTCCGGCGTGAGGACGTGGACGCCGGTGAAGAGCCAGGGCGTCGTGCCGCGCGGCGGCGGACCGTCACCCGCGATCCGGACGACCTGGCCACGCCCGTCGACGTGAACCGGCCGCCACGGCGCGCCGGGGGGCATCGGCCGCATGACCATGGTCGCCACGGCCCCCTCCCGCCGGTGGGCTTCGATGGCGGCCGGGAGATCGACGTCGAACAGGATGTCGCCGTTGAGCACGACGAATGGTTCGCTGCCGAGCCAGCCGGAGAGACGCCGCAGGGCGCCGCCCGTCCCCAGGATCTCCGGCTCGTGGGACGCCGTCACCGCGACCCCGAGCCGCCGGGCGCCTTCCCGGGCCACCTCCGCGAGCTTCTCCGCCAGGTGGTGGCTGTTGAACGCGACCTCCCGGATGCCCGACCGGGCGAGCAGCGCGAGGCCGTACCAGAAGAGCGGCCGATCGAGGACAGGGCAGGCGGGCTTGGGAAGGTGGTCGGTCAGCGGCCGCAGCCGGGTCCCCATCCCGGCGGAGAGGATGACCGCGCGCACCTCAGGCGCCCATCTCCGGGTGGAAGCCCCGGAGGAGATCGAGGAGGGGCCGATGTTCAGGGAGTCGGGCGAGGGCGCGGGCGGCGTGGCGAAGAGAGGCCGGGACGTGGGGCAGGAAGGACGGGTTGCCCTTCACCCGGTGGATGTACTCGAAGCGGCCACCGTCCTTGAGCTTGCGCTGGACGGCCATCAGGTCGAACGCCCGGCGGAAGGCCTCGGGGGCGGTCCGGACCCCGAGCCGGTCGAGGTAGCGCGCCACCAGGGAGTCGACGAGCGGCTCCGGCAGCTCGACGTAGCTGTCGCGCAGGAGCGCGACGAGGTCGTAGGGCCTCGGGCCCAAGAGCGCGTCCTGGAAGTCGAGCACGACGAGCCCGCGCGGCGTGACCATGAGGTTGCGGCTCTGGTAGTCCCGGTGGGTGAAGCCGCGGGGCAGCCCGGCGAGTGTTCGGCAGATCCGGTCCCCCTCGGAGGCGAGCAGCGCGGCCTGGACGGGCGACGGATGGCGGCCGGTCCGGGCGAGGAGGCCGTACTCGATGTAGTGGTCCCACTCCCAGCGGAGCAGATCGAAGTCGAAGGCGCGGCCGAAGGCGACGCTGCCGCCGGGCCGGGCTTCGGCGCGCGCGTGGATGTCGGCGAGCAGGTCGACGGCCTCCCCGTAGAGTCGCTCGCGGGTCCTGGCGTCGCCGCCCGTGACGGCGGCCTCGAGCGTCACGTCGCCGAGGTCCTCGAGCAGGAGTAGACCCGCGTCGAGATCGACCCGGTGGACGGCTGGGACGGGCACGCCGCGGGAGGCGAGGTAGCGCTGCACGTCGAGGAAGGGGAGCTCAGGGGGCGGCGCCCCCTTGCTCGCCTCCTCGCTCCGGCCGGCGTCGGCCGGCAGCACCATCGCGACGAACGACGGCCCGCCGGGCCGGGCCACGCGCCAGTAGGCGCGGCTGGAGGCGTCGCCCTTGAGCTTCGTCGCGAAGAACCCGTTCTCCGGTAGGCCGGCGGCCTTTGCGGCGAACCGGACGAGCGATCCTGGCAACTCCTCGGGGGCCGTCATGGGCGGCCAGCCTACACCAGGTCCGGCCGTTCCGTGGATCCCGCGGGGTGGCGGACTCGGAACGAAAATACGGTAGACTGCCGCCGTGGCCATCGCCCAGCGAATTGCCGGCTCCCCGTTCGTGGCCGGCCTCCTGTCGCTGGCCATCCTCGCGGCGTGCGGGTCCTCCTCCTCCGGCCAGCCGCCGCTCCAGAGCCCGATCGCGTCGGGCTGCCCGAACATCTTCGTCTATGACGGCGGCGCGGTCGGTTCGGCGCTCGACGTCTTCCCCACCGCCCGGGCGGCGATCGATGATTGGACGAGCGGCCTCTTCCTCACCGGAGTCTCGGGCAGCGTCGGCCGCGACGGGACCGACCAGGACGGCGGCTACTGGATGTTCTCCTTCGAGAATCCGAAGAGCGGCTTGGCAACCGTCCGCCCCGAGCCCCATGAGACCCTCGTGACCGGCTCCTGCACGGCCCCGTGCCCCTCGCCGAAGGACCCGAGCTGCCGTCCTCCGCCCGTCATCGTGGGCTGGAAGGTGGACAGCACCGGCGCGCTCGCCGTCGCCGCCGACGCCGGCTGCCGGCTCACTCCCCCGGTCGGGCTCCAGCTCCGCTCCTCGAACGACCCCGGCTCGCCTCTCTGCGGCGTCGACCCCGCGTGGCTGGTCGCGGCTGGGCTGCCCGACGGCGGGCAGGGGATCTGCGTCGTCGACGCGGCCACCGGCGCCTTCGGGCTCCCTCGGCCCGACGGAGGATCCGGCGCCTGCGTTCCCTCGGCCGGCGGCTCGAGCGATGCGGGCGACGGCGGCCCGCAGGCGGATGGCGGCTGATCGACTGCGCCCGACGATGTTCCTGCCGCTCGAACATCGAGGGAGGGCTCGTACGGAGGCTGCGGTGGAATGGGGCGACGCGGGGGGATCTAGACTCCCCCGCTGGAGGACCGCCGCCCGGCGGTCCGGACGGTGAGCCGAACCATTTTGCTGCGCCGCCGGCTCTCACGGTCGATGATCGTCCAGGAGGCACAGTGACCCTATTCAACGCGCAGGACGTGAAGGCGCTCCGCAAGGAGCTCTCCGAGCTGATGACCGGTCCGGTGACCGTGGACCTGTACTTGCGCAAGGAGGGGAGGATCCTCGTGCCGGGCCGCGAGCCCTGTGAGACTTGCGAGACGGCCTTGCAGATCGCGACCGAGGTCGCCGCGCTCTCGGACGCGATCACCTTGAACGTCCACGACGTGGACGCCGAGGCCGGCCCCGCGCCCGCGCGCCTTCCCGCCCTCTTCCTCTCCGGCGCAGCGCGCGGTCAGGTCCGCTACTTCGGCCTGCCGTCGGGCTACGAGGTCGGAACCCTACTGCGCGACGTCGTCTACGTCTCGTCGGGCAACGCGGGCCTCTCCCCGGACACGCGAGATTTCCTGGCCGCCCTCACCGGGCCGGTCCACCTCCAGGTCTTCGTCACCCCGACCTGCCCGTACTGCCCGCAGGCGGCCGCCATCGCCCACGCCTTCGCGGTCGAGAGCGACAAGGTGACCGCCGACGTGGTCGAGATCTCCGAGTTCCCGGACATGGCCCGGGCCTACCGCGTGCAGGGGGTCCCCAAGACCGTGATCGAGCGGCCCGCGGTGGCGATCTCCGCGGGCGGCCGCGGTCAGGCCATGCCCATCGAGCTGGTGGGCGCCCAGCCGGAAGCCGCGTTGCTGGACGCGCTCCGCCGCGCGGTCGCGTAGTCGTCGCGTTGCGTGGCGTCCCGGGCGGGTGTTATCCCGGGCGCCGATGCGCCTCTCGGTCGCGACACGGATCTTCCTCTGCTTCGCGGCGGCGCTCACCGCCTTCGGCTCGGTCTCGATCACCGCGATCTGGAGTCTCCATCGCCTGGGGTCCGACCTCGGCGTCGTCTCCGAGTGCTACCTGCCCCTGGCCACCGCGGTCGCCCAGATCGAGAGCTTCCACCAGAACAAGGAGCGGGACACCGATCGCATCCTCCAGGAGAAGGACCGGGCCACCGAGCGTGTGCTCATGGGCTACACCCGCGTCTTCTTCCCGAAGATGATGCGCGACCGCGTGCAGGCGGCGCGCGGCGTGCTCGGCAAGGCCCGCCAGCTCGCCCGGGGAGGCGACCGCGAGTTCCTCGGCCAGCTCGACGGGGAGCTCGCGGACCTCTACAACCGCTACGGCGACTACAACGAGGCCGCGACCGCCCTCTACGACGCCCTCTCCCGCGACCCAGCCGCCCTGCGGGGCCCGCGCGGCGCATGGGAGCGGCCGCTCGCGAACCTCGGCCTGCGTCACGCCGCGCCTCCACCGCTCTCCCCCGCCGACGCCCGCGTCCCGCCCGCGGAGCGGATCGACCGCAAGGCCAAGGCGTTCAAGCAGATCGAGGGGCTCATCGGCCGGGACGTGCAGATCCTCTCGGCCCGCCTCGCCGCCCGCATCTCCCACCGCATGAGCCTCGTCCACGGCCAAGAGGTCCGGGCCGCCTGGGCGATCATCGGTCTCTCGCTCGGCGCCATCCTCGTCGGCCTGCTCGCCACGGGCCTCGCCCAGCGCACGCTCCAGCCGATCCGCAGCCTCACCGAGGGCGTCAAGGGCATCAGCCGCGGCGACTTCGCTCTTGAAATCCCTCCGCGATCGCACGACGAGCTCGGCCTCCTGGCCCAGGAGTTCAACTCCATGGCCGCGTCGCTCCGCGAGCGCGAGAGACAGCTCCTCGAACAGCGCGAGCGGCTGCTGCGCAGCGAACGGCTGGCGGCGATCGGCCGCGTCAGCGCGCAGATCACCCACGAGATCCGCAACCCGCTCTCGTCCATCGGCCTGAACGCCGAGCTGCTCGGGGACGAACTCGCCGCGGCGACCTTCCCCGAGCCGAAGAAGCGCGACGAGGCCCTCGCGCTGCTCTCCGCCATCGCCCGGGAGATCGACCGGCTCACCGACATGAGCGAGCAGTACCTCGCCTTCGCCCGTCCGCCGCGCCCCTCGGCCGGGCAGCCGATCGACGTGGCCGAGCTGGCCGGCGACCTCGTCCGCTTCCTGCAACCGGAGCTGAGCGCCGCCCGCGTCGAGCCCGTGCTCGCGCTACCCGCCGGCCTCTCGGTCCTGGGTGACGAGGCGCAGCTCCGCCAGGCGCTGCGCAACCTGGTACGCAACGCGACCGAGGCCATGGCCCCGTCCGGCGGCCGGCTCACCGTCCGCGCGCGCGCCGACGGCCCGTTCGTTCGGATCGAGGTCTCGGACCAGGGGCCGGGCGTCTCCCCCGAGGCGCTCGCCCACCTCTTCGATCCTTTCTTCTCGACCAAGGCGCAGGGGACGGGCCTCGGCCTCGCCCTCACCCAGCAGATCGCGGTCAACCACGGCGGCGCCCTCACCTGCGACAACGAGCCCGGCGGCGCGACCTTCACCCTGACCCTGCCGGCCGCGGGCGGCGAGGCGGCGCCCCTCGAGCCCACCCGCGCCGCTGCGGGCGGCGCCCAACCCCCTGCCTCGCCGGACGGATGAACCGCTCCGCGCCGCGTCGTTGCTCCCCCCGTCGCCGCTCCCCCCGGATGACCACCGAACACGCTATTCTCGATCGCCGTGCCCAGCGCTGGAACCACCTCAGACTTGGGTTTCGCCATTTTCGTTGTCGCGAGGTCGAGGATGGGGCGGCGCCGCCGCGAGCACCGAAGCGCCGGCCGCGCCGGACCGACCGCGAGCAGGCGGGAAAAGGGCGAAACCCAAGTCAGTTTCTTTCTAGACGGCCAGGCGACGGGAGAGGGCTGATCCGTAGCGCGGCCATTCATGGCCGCAGCCCAACGCCGCGAGGGGTGCGGCGGCGCACCGTCTCCCGGACCGCCTGGCGGCGGTCCCCTGGCAAGGGGAGCCCGGCTCCCCCCACCCACCCCATCCACCCTCGCCGTCGGTGCCAGCCGGAGAAATCTTTGCGCCGCACGTGCATTCTCGGGAGTAGTAGAACAGGCTCCAGACCCCATGCCCCTCCCCTACCGCCCGAAGAGCACCGTCCTCGACAACGGCCTGCGCGTGCTCACCGTTGAGCTGCCCCACGTCCACCAGGTCCTCCTCTCCCTCTACGTGCGCGTCGGCTCGCGCCACGAGACCCGGACGACCAACGGCGTCTCCCACTTCCTCGAGCACCTCTTCTTCCGCGGCAGCCGCGCCTTCCCGGACAGCGCGGCCATGCACGCGGTGATCGAGGACGCGGGCGGGAGCCTCAACGGCTACACGAGCCGCGACCACGGCGCCTACTTCACGCCCGTCCACCCGGACGCGCTGCCGGTCGCCTTCCGCGTCCTCTCGGACATGATGGCCGCGCCGCTGCTCGACCGGCCGGCGGAGATCGAGCTCGAACGGCAGGTGATCCTCGAAGAGATGCTCGACGAGGTGGACGAGCGGGGCCGCGACGTGGATCTGGAGAACCTCGCCAAGCGGGCCCTCTGGGGAGACCACCCCATGGCCTTCAAGATCGCCGGCACGCCCAGGACGGTGCGGGCGATCGGCGAGCGGGCCCTGCGCGCCCACCACGCGCGCGAGTACGGCGGCGAGAACCTCGTCCTCTGCACGGTCGGGCCGGTCGAACACCGGCGGGCGATCGACCTCGCCCGCCGCCACTTCGGCCGCCTGCCGCGCGGGACGCGCTCGACGGAGCGGCCCCCTCCCGCGCCGCCCCCGGGGCCCACCTTCCATCTCTTCAATCACGACGAGAGCCAGACCGAGTTCCGGATGAGCTTCATCGCTCCGCCGGAGGATCGGCCGGGCTTCCTCGCGCTCGGCCTCCTGCGCCGGATCCTCGACGACGGCCTCTCCTCGCGCCTGCCCTTCGAGATCGTCGAGCGGCGCGGCCTCTGCTACGCCCTCCACTGCGGGGTGGACAGCTTCGACGATGTCTCGGTCCTGGAGGTCGAGGGCGCGGCGAGCCACCCGAAGGTCGCCCGCGCGGTCCGTGAGATCGGCCGCGTGCTCGGGGAGGTCGCCCGTCAGGGTCCCACGCCGGCCGAGCTTTCCCGCGCCAAGCGCCGCACGCGGATGGCGCTGGAGGTGAGCCTCGACTCGGTCTATGAGATGGCCGCCTGGTTCGGCGGCACCGCGCTCTTCCGCGAGCCTCCGTTGCTGGAAGCCCGCGCGGACGAGGTGGACGCGGTGACGGGCGAGGAGGTCCGCCAGCTCGCGCGCCAGGTGCTCTCCCGGGAGAACCTGACCTTCGCCGCCGTCGGGAGCCCGACCGCGCGGCAGGAGGCGCGGCTCCGCGAGGTGGTCGAGGAGGCGGAGGGGCTCGCGTAGCGTTCAGCCCGCGGCGGCGCTGCGAAGCCAGGCCGCGCCCTCCCGCGCGAGCAGCCGTTCCTCGTCCACCGGCAGCACCCAGGCCGCGATCCGGCTCTCCGGCGCGGTGATTCGCGCCTCCCTCCCCACCGCCGCGCCGTTCTCCGGCGAGAGGCGCAAGCCCGCCCACTCGAGGCCCCGGAGGATCTGGGCGCGGACCTCGGGCTGGTGCTCGCCGATCCCGCCGCCGAAGAGGACGCCGTCCGCGCCGCCGAGCAGCGCGAGATATGCGCCCAGGTACTTCTTCGCGCGCCGGCAAAAGACCTCGATGGCGAGGGCCGCCGCGCGCGCCTCCTCCCCCTCGCCCGCCTCCTTCGCGAAGAGCACCCGCGGGTCCGCGCTCGTCCCCGACAGGCCGGCGAGCCCCGACTGCCCGTTGAGCATCGCCTCGATCTTCGCGACGTCCCCCCCCTCTTTCCGGACGAGGTAGAGGACGAGGCCGGGATCGACGTCGCCGCTGCGGGTCGCCATCACCAGCCCTTCGAGCGGCGAGAAGCCCATCGACGTGTCGACGGGCCGGCCCCCATCGATGGCCGCCGCCGAACAGCCGCCGCCGAGCTGGAAGCTGATGACGCGGCCTCCGTCCGGCAGATCCGGCCGAAGTTCTCGCCATCGTTCCCACATCGAGCGGTGCGCGACCCCGTGGAAGCCGTAGCGGCGCAGGGAAAGCTCGCGGGACAGCTCCCGGGGCAAGGCGTAGGCCGCCGCCGCCTCGGGGAGGCCGGCGAAGAAGGCGGTATCGAAGACCGCGAGCTGCGGCACGGACGGCCCGAAGAGCTCCTTGCAGCGGTGAATCCAGGCGAGCGCGGGTGGGTTGTGCAGCGGCGCCAGCTCCGAGAGCCGGTCCATCTCCGCCTCCAGCGCGCCGTCCACCCGGTGCGCGCCCTCGCCCCGCCCGCCGCCGTGCACGACCCGGTGGACGACCGCCGCGGGCCAAAAGTCCGACCGGCCCGAGAGAAACCGTTCGAGCGTCTCGACCCGGCCGCTAGCCGGTGGCTCGCTCCGCTCGGCGAGGATCCGCCGCTCGCCCGAGAACGCCGACAGCCGCAGCGACGAGCTGCCGGCGTTGACCGTGATCAGGGGCGAGGCGGGCATCGCGGGGGCCCCTCTCCCCGGAGGGTAGGAGTGCGATTCATCCCCGACCTTCCTTCAGAACTCGATCGAAGCTGCCTGCTGCGCCTGGTCGATGTCGAGCTTCGCCTCCGCGAGCGCGGCCTCGACCTCGCCGTGCCGGCCGCCGCGGGACGCCCGGTCGATCCGGGCGAGCGCGCTCGCCGCCTTCGCCTCCCAACCTGCCTCGACCGGCACGTCGCCCCGCGCGGCCGAGGCGTGGGCGAGGTCCAGGAGGCGGGCCGTCCGGAGGAGGGCGTCGTCCGCGGCCGCCCTCCGGTGCAAGGCGTCCTCCGCCTGCGAAAGCGCCGCCGACGCGCCGGAGAGGAACGAGATCCGGTCCGTCCGCTGGACCTTGGCGAGCGGCGTCGGCCGGCCAATCGGTACCTCGTCGCTCTCGGCGCGGTGGCAAGCCGAAAGCGGGGAGCAGAGAGCCGCGAGGACGAGCGAGGAAACGAGGACGCGCATGTCGAGCCCCGGGGAGAGGAACCGGGACAATCTTATCGGCGGCCGAAACGAATTCAACCGTGAATGATCCCGTCTTATTCACGGTCCGGCTGCTGCGGCGTCCGATCCCGCGCCTCCCGAAGGGGGGCTTGCCACCCCTACGACGACATGGGGGGGTGCTCGCTCCGTACCTCCTCGCGGGGGGCTTTACGCGACGCCTCGTCGGTCGTCCGCGGCCCCGTCCGCAGCCTCCAGGGCTCCGTCCGCAGCCTCCAAGGCTCCGTCCGCAGCCTCCAAGGCCCCGTCCGCAGCCTCCAGGCTTCCGTCCGCAGCCTCCGGGCTTCCGTCCGCAGCCTCCGGGCTTCCGTCCGGCGGCGCCGCGGCTCCGATCGCGTCGGACGGCCCGTCGTCCGGTGGCGTGGGGCCTTCGTCGATGGCCCCCAAGCCTCCGTCCGAGCCGCTGAAGCTTCCGTCGGGACCGGACGAGCCTCCGTCCGCGCCGGACGAAGCCTCGTCCACCGCGGACGGAGCGC
>JAKAPL010000001.1 GCA_021807105.1 Myxococcales bacterium
CGGCCTTCCCGGTGACGATCTACTACGCCTTCAAGCAGTCCGAGAGCGACGGGGCCGACGGCACGACGAACACGGGCTGGGACACCTTCCTCGCCGCGCTCATCGAGGCCGGCTTCGCCATCAGCGGGACGTGGCCGATGCGGACGGAGCGCGGGGCTCGGTCCACGGGCATCGGCACGAACGCCCTCGCCTCCAGCATCGTCCTCGTCTGCCGCCCCCGCGCCGCGAACGCCGCCACCGCCACCCGGCGCGAGCTCGTCGACGCGCTCAAGGCCGAGCTGCCCGGCGCGCTCGCCGCGCTGCAGAAGGCCAACATCGCGCCCGTGGATCTCGCCCAGGCGGCCATCGGCCCGGGGATGGCGGTCTACACGCGCTACGCTCGTGTGCTCGACGCCGAGGGCAAGCCGCTCTCGGTGCGCGGTGCGCTCGCGCTCATCAACCAGATCCTCGACGAGGTCCTCGCCGAGCAGGAGGGCGACTTCGACGCCGACAGCCGCTGGGCGCTCGCCTGGTTCGAGGAGTCGGGCTTCGCCGAGGGCGAGTACGGCGTCGCCGAGACGCTCTCCAAGGCGAAGAACACGAGCGTCGGCGGCCTGGTCGAGGCCGCCATTCTGGCCTCCAGCCGAGGCAAGGTACGGCTGCTCCGGCCCGACGAGCTGCCGGGAGACTGGGACCCCGCGACCGACCCGCGCCTCACCGCGTGGGAGACGGTCCATCACCTGATCCGCGTCCTCGAGTCCGGCGGGGAGGGCGCGGCGGCGGCGCTGCTTGCGAAGCTCGGCGCCAGGGCCGAGGCCGCCCGCGAGCTCTGCTACCGCCTCTACACCCTCTGCGAGCGGAAGAAGCGCGCCCAGGAGGCGCTCCGCTACAACGCGCTCGTGCAGAGCTGGCCCGAGATCGTCCGCCTCTCCCGGGAGCGCGATACAGCCCGCGCCGAGCAAACCACCCTCTTCGGGCAGGAGTAACCCCGTCTTATTCACGGTCCGGCTGCTGCGGCGTCCGATCCCGCGCCTGCGAAGGGCCTGCTCGCTCCTTCCTCCTGCGGCGTGCTTCAGCACGCCTCGTCGGTCGTCGCTGCGCTTGCCCTTCTCGGCTGCGGTCTCGAACGCCTCGCTACGCCGTACCGTGAATAAGACGGGGTAACCGGTGGCCATCGCGAACCACGAGCGCGTCGGGAAGGGCATGGATCCGCTCGAGCCGGGCCCCTCCCCGTTCGCCGGGCGGGCGGGCGCTCACGACGACGGGCGGCCTGCTGACCCAGGGCGGACTCTCCGGTAGGATGAGGCCGACCATGGCGATGCAGATCGAGGGGCTGGAGCTGCACAACTATCGCATCTTTCGGGATGCGAGCCTGAAGGATCTGCAACGCCTCTCGGTGCTGGTGGGGGCGAACGGCTCGGGCAAGTCGACGCTCTTCGACGTCTTCTCCTTCCTCAAGGATGCGCTCACCCACAACGTCTCGGTCGCGGTGGGCAAGCGCGGCGGCTTCCGCGAGCTGGTCTCCCGCGGGCAGAGCGGCCCCATCGGGATCACCCTCAAGTTCCGCGAGAGCAGCGGCAAGCTCGCCACCTACGAGCTGGAGGTCGCCGAATCGGACGGAGCGGCGGTGGTCGAGCGCGAGGTCCTGAAGTTCCGCCGGGGGCAGTACGGGCAGCCCTGGAAGTTCGTCGACTTCTCCCAGGGCCGGGGCCAGGCGATCACCAACGAGGCCGCCTACGGGGAGCCGGGGGCCGTCGAGGAGCGGAAGGAGTTCGCCCTGGAGGATCCGGCGGTGCTCGCCATCAAGGGGCTGGGGCAGTTCAAGGAGTTCCGGGTCGTCTCCGAGCTGCGCAGCCTGATCGAGAACTGGCACATCTCGGACTTCTACATCTCGGAGGCGCGCCCGAGCGCGGAGCAGGGCTACGCCGAGCACCTCTCCACGCGGGGCGACAACGTCGCGCAGGTGGCGCAGTTCCTCCGCGGGCATCACCCTCGGGTCTTCGACCGGATCCTCGAGGTGATGAAGCGCCGCGTCCCGGGGGTCGCCAACGTGGAGGCCAAGACCACTGAGGACGGACGGCTGGTGCTCCGCTTCCAGGACGGCGCCTTCCGGGACCCCTTCATCGCGCGCTACGTCTCCGACGGGACCATCAAGATGTTCGCCTACCTGGTCCTGCTCTACGACCCGACGCCGTTCCCGCTGCTCGCGGTGGAGGAGCCGGAGAACCAGCTCTACCCCGAGCTGTTGCCCGAGCTGGCCGAGGAGTTTCGCGAGTACGCGCGGCGCGGCGGCCAGGTCTTCGTCTCCACGCACTCGCCCGAGTTCCTGAACGGCATCAACCTGGAGGAGATCGACTGGCTGGCCAAGGTCGACGGCTTCGCCACCCTCCGCCGTGCCTCCGAGAGCGAGCGGCTCAGGCGGCTCATCGCGGAGGGTGATCTGCCCGGCGTCCTCTGGCGCCAGGGACTCTTCGAAGGGGCCGGCCTCGGTTGAGCCGCGTGGTCTTCCTGCTCGAAGAGCGGTCGATGAAGCTCTTCCTGGACGCGTTCCTCCCGCGCCTCTTCCCCGGCTTGCAGTTCCTCTGCGTGGCCCACGAGGGCAAGAGCGATCTCGAGGCCAGCATCCCCCGCAAGCTCAGGGGCTGGAACGAGCCGGGCGCGCGCTTCGTGGTCGTCCGCGACAGCGACGGCGGGGATTGCCAGGCGGTCAAGGAGCAGCTCCGCGGGCGCTGTCGAGAGGGCGGCCGGGGAGAGACCCTCGTGAGGATCGCCTGTCAGGAGCTCGAGGCCTGGTACCTCGGGGATCTGGAGGCCGTGGCCGAGGCGTACGGCGCGCCCGCCGTGGCAAAGCTCGCGAGCAAGGCGAAGTTCCGGGATCCCGACCAGCTCCGCGCGCCCGCGAGCGAGCTGCGCAGGCTCGTGCCGGAGTTTCAGAAGCTCGCGGGGGCGCGCTCGCTGGCCCTGGTCGTCTCGGAGGCGCGCAATCGCTCCGCGAGCTTTCACGCCTTGCTGACAGGCCTTCGCAGGCTGATCGAGGCTCCAGGAGAAGGCGGCCATGGCGATCTCTAACCACGAGCGTGTCGGGAAGGCCATGGAGCTGCTCAAGCAGGGGCTCTCCCCGTTCGTCGAGCGCGAGCTCACGAACGCCTACAAGGACCAGGCGCGCGCGCAGGCCGGCCGGCTCATGGGAGAGGACCGGCTCCTCGCGGACAAGCCCCTCGCCCAATGGGACGCGGCGGCGCTGCTCCGGCTCATGTGGGAGGCCTGGCACGACGTGCTCCGCAAGACGCTCGGCAACGCCGAGCGAACCCTCGTGAGGGAGCTGCAGGAGGTGCGGAACAAGTGGGCGCACCAGCAGACCTTCTCGAGCGACGACGCCTACCGGGCGCTCGACTCGACGGGGAGGTTGCTCACGGCGGTCTCGGCGCCCGAAGCGCAGGAAGCCGAGAAGATGAAGATGGAGCTGTTGCGCCTCCGGTTCGACGAGCCGGTGCGGACCGAGAAGCGAAAGACCGCGGGCGGCGCCATCGAGAGCCAGGTCACCGGAGGTCTCAAGGCGTGGCGCGAGGTGATCACGCCTCACAGGGATGTCGCGAGCGGCCGCTACCAGCAGGCCGAGTTCGCGGCCGACCTGCGGCAGGTCCACGTCGGCGAGGGGAGCGACGAATACAAGGACCCGGCCGAGTTCTTCCGCCGCACCTACCTCACCGAGAGCTTGAAACGCCTGCTCGTCGGCGCCGTGCAGCGGCTCTCGGGCGAGGGCGGCGATCCCGTCGTGCAGCTCCAGACCAACTTCGGCGGCGGCAAGACCCACTCGATGCTCGCGCTCTACCACCTCGTCTCGGGCGCCGCGCCGGCCGCGCTCGCGGCGAAGCTCGGCGCCCGCGCCGAGGCCGCCCGCGAGCTCTGCTACCGCCTCTACACCCTCTGCGAGCGGAAGAAGCGCGCCCAGGAGGCGCTCCGCTACAACGCGCTCGTGCAGAGCTGGCCCGAGATCGTCCGCCTCGCCCGCGAGACTCCGGCGCCACCGGCTGGGCCCGCGCAGGTGGCCCTCTTTGGGAGGAACTGACCCATGGCACTGACCGACGCAGAGCTCGAGAAGCTGCTGGGGGATCTCGAGTCGGACCGCGTGGAGCGAAAAGAGTCGATACAGGGGGATGCGCCCACGAAGATCCGCGAGGCCCTCTGCGCGTTCGCGAACGACCTGCCCGACCACCGGAGGCCAGGCGTGGTCATCGTCGGCGCCCGCGACGATGGGAGGCCCGCCGGCCTGACGGTCACCGACGAGCTGCTCCTGCAGCTCGCCGACATGAGGACCGACGGCAACATCCTTCCCCCTCCCAGCCTCGTCGTCGAGAAGCGTACCCTCCGAGGCGCCGAGCTCGCCGTCGTCACCGTCGAACCCGCCGACTCGCCCCCGGTCCGATACCGGGGCAGGATCTACATCCGGATCGGCCCACGCCGGGCGACGGCCACGGCGCAGGACGAGCGCCTTCTGAACGAGAAGCGTCGCCACCGGGATCGACCTTTCGACGTCCAGCGCGTCCCATCGGCGAACGTCGGAGATCTCGATCGCAGCTTCTTCGAGGACAGCTACCTCCCCGCCGTCGTCGCGGCCGACGTCCTCGCGGCCAACGAGCGGAGCTACGAGCAACGGCTCTCGGCGACGAAGATGATCGCCGGCACCGATGATCCGACGCCGACGAACCTGGGAGTCCTGGTCCTGGGGATCCGGACGCGGGACTTCTTGCCGGGTGCCTATCTACAGTTTCTGCGGCTGGCGGGGACGACCCTAGGCGCATCGATCGTCGACGAGCAGGCCATCGACGGCTCCCTGCCCGAGGTCATCCGAAGGATCGACGAGAAGCTCGTCGCCCACAATCGCGTCGAGGTGGACGTCACCTCGGGCCCGATCGAGACGCGCCGAGCCGCCTACCCGATGGCGGCCCTCCAGCAACTCCTCCGCAACGCCCTGCTCCACCGGACCTATGAGGCCTCCAACGCCCCCGTCCGGGTCACGTGGTACGACGATCGGATCGAGATCTGGAACCCCGGCGGGCCGTTCGGCGCGGTGACGCCCGAGAACTTCGGCCAGCCGGGAGTCGCCGACTACCGGAACCCGAACCTCGCCGAAGCCGTCCGCGCGCTGGGCTACGTGCAGCGCTTCGGCGTCGGGATCGCGCTGGCGCGGGCGGCCCTGAAGGCGAATGGAAATCCCGCACCGGCCTTCGAGGCGAATGCGGCTTACGTTGCCGTGACCGTGAGAGCGATCGCGTGAAGACCATCGCGCTGTTCAACAACAAGGGGGGGGTAGGCAAGACGTCGCTCGTCTATCACCTGGCCTGGATGTACGCCGAGTTGGGCCTGTCGGTCGTCGCGGCCGACCTCGACCCCCAGGCAAACTTGACGAGCATGTTCATCGAGGAGGGGCGGCTCGAGCAGCTCTGGAGCGACGACGATCACCGCGAGACGATCTACGGCGCCCTCCAGCCGCTCCTCGATGGCACGGGAGACATCGAAGATGCCCCCCACGTGGAGCCAATCTCCGACCGGATCGGGCTCGTGGTGGGCGACCTGGCGTTGTCGGCCTCGGAAGACGAGCTCTGCCGCGAATGGCCCGATTGCCTCGATCGGAGACCCAGGGCTTTTCGGGTGCTCTCGGGCTTCTGGCGCGTGCTCGAGGCCGCCGCGGCCCAGCGAGACGCCCCGCTGGTGCTCCTCGACGTGGGCCCCAATCTGGGCGCCATCAACCGCGCTGCCTTGATCGCCGCGCAGCACGTAGTCGTACCGCTGGCGCCAGATCTCTATTCGATCCAGGGGCTTCGGAACCTCGGGCCAACGCTAAAGCGCTGGGGAGAGGAGTGGGCAGAGCGGAGGGCTCGTAACCCATTGGAGGATCTCCGCATTCCCGAAGGCGCGATGGAGCCTGCGGGTTACGTGGTCATGCAGCACGCGGTGCGGCTGGACCGTCCAGTGAAGGCCTATGACCGGTGGATGCAACGGATCCCAGCGGTGTACCGGGAGGCCGTCCTCGGGAACCCCGGGGTACGCCCCAAGAATGGAGACCCGAATCAGCTCGCCGCGCTGAAGCATTATCGGAGCCTCATGCCGCTCGCCCAGGAGGCGCGCAAGCCGATGTTCTTCCTGAAGCCGGCAGACGGGGCCATCGGCGGGCACGCCAAAGCCGTGCAGGATTGCCATCGGAATTTCGAGGAGCTCGCGCGGGCGATCGCGCAGCGCTGCAAGCTTGCTCTTCCTGCCTGAACGCTCGGGCCGCGATTGTTCACTGCCCTCCGCCAGGATATGACAGTGGGCCGGAGGTGATCATGCACAAGGTCGACTCGATCCAGATCGAGAGCCTCGCGCTTCGCAGGCTGCTCGAGGCTCCAGGAGAAGGCGGCCATGGCGATCTCTAACCACGAGCGTGTCGGGAAGGCCATGGAGCTGCTCAAGCAGGGGCTCTCCCCGTTCGTCGAGCGCGAGCTCACGAACGCCTACAAGGACCAGGCGCGCGCGCAGGCCGGCCGGCTCATGGGAGAGGACCGGCTCCTCGCGGACAAGCCCCTCGCCCAATGGGACGCGGCGGCGCTGCTCCGGCTCATGTGGGAGGCCTGGCACGACGTGCTCCGCAAGACGCTCGGCAACGCCGAGCGAACCCTCGTGAGGGAGCTGCAGGAGGTGCGGAACAAGTGGGCGCACCAGCAGACCTTCTCGAGCGACGACGCCTACCGGGCGCTCGACTCGACGGGGAGGTTGCTCACGGCGGTCTCGGCGCCCGAAGCGCAGGAAGCCGAGAAGATGAAGATGGAGCTGTTGCGCCTCCGGTTCGACGAGCCGGTGCGGACCGAGAAGCGAAAGACCGCGGGCGGCGCCATCGAGAGCCAGGTCACCGGAGGTCTCAAGGCGTGGCGCGAGGTGATCACGCCTCACAGGGATGTCGCGAGCGGCCGCTACCAGCAGGCCGAGTTCGCGGCCGACCTGTGGCAGGTCCACGTCGGTGAGGGGAGCGACGAATACAAGGACCCGGCCGAGTTCTTCCGCCGCACCTACCTCACCGAGAGCTTGAAACGCCTGCTCGTCGGCGCCGTGCAGCGGCTCTCGGGCGGGGGCGGCGATCCCGTCGTGCAGCTCCAGACCAACTTCGGCGGCGGCAAGACCCACTCGATGCTCGCGCTCTACCACCTCGTCTCGGGCGCCGCGCCGGCCGCGCTCGCCGGCGTCGACGCCGTGCTCGCGGAGGCGGGCGCGTCCAAGCTCCCGGCGGCGCGCCGGGTGGTGCTCGTGGGAAACAAGATCTCGCCTGGCAACCCCGTGAGGAAGCCCGACGGCACCCTCGTGCGCACGCTCTGGGGCGAGCTCGCGTGGCAGCTCGGGGGCAGGAAGGCGTTCGAGCGCGTGCGCGCGGACGACGAGAAGGCGACCAGCCCCGGGGACGTCCTGCGCGAGCTCTTCAACGACTATGGGCCGTGTCTCGTCCTCATCGACGAGTGGGTGGCCTACGCGCGCCAGCTCCACGGCGAGAGCGATCTGCCGGCGGGCAGCTTCGAGACGCAGTTCACCTTCGCCCAGGCCCTCACCGAGTCGGCGAAGCTCGCGAAGAACTGCCTGCTCGTCATCAGCCTGCCGGCCTCGGATACGGCTGGATCCCCCCACACGCAGGCAGAGGACGTGGAGGTCGGCGGCCAACGCGGCCGTGAGGCGCTCGACCGGCTGCGCAACGTGGTCGGGCGGCTCGAGTCCTCGTGGCGCCCGGCGAGCGCGGAGGAGGGCTTCGAGATCGTCCGCCGGCGGCTCTTCGAGCCGCTCACCGACCAGGAGCAGTTCGTCGCCCGCGACACCGTTGCCCGCAAGTTCTACGAACTCTACCGCACGCAGCAGCAGGAGTTTCCCCTCGAATGCCGCGACGCCGAGTACGAGAAGCGCCTCCGCGCGGCCTACCCGATCCACCCCGAGGTGTTCGACCGTCTTTACACCGACTGGTCGACGCTGGTGAAGTTCCAGCGCACGCGCGGCGTGCTGCGGCTGATGGCCGCGGTCATTCACAGCCTCTGGGAGAAGGGCGATCGCAACCCGCTGATCCTGCCGTCGAACGTTCCCATCGACGATCCGCGCGTCCAGTTCGAGCTGACGCGCTACCTCTCGGACAACTGGGTGCCGGTGATCGAGAAGGACGTCGACGGCCCCAGCTCACTGCCGCTTCGAATCGACGGCGAGGTCCCCAACCTCGGCAAGCTCGCCGCCTGCCGGCGCGTGGCGCGCACCATCTACCTCGGCTCGGCGCCCACGCACGCGGCGGCACACCGCGGGATCGAAGATCGGCGCGTGAAGCTCGGCTGCGTCATCCCCGGCGAGTTGCCCGCCGTCTTCGGCGATGCCCTGCGGCGCCTCGCCGCCGCCGCCACATACCTCTTCCAGGACGGGCCGCGCTACTGGTACTCGACCCAGCCCACCGTCACGAAGCTCGCCGAGGATCGCGCGGAGCAGTTGAAGCGCGACCCCGACAAGGTCGTGCAGGAGCTGGAGAAGCGGCTGCGCGCCGATCTCCATGAGGCAGGCGACTTCGCCCGCGTCCACCCGCTGCCTCGATCGGGCCAGGATGTTCCCGACGATCTCGACGCGGGCCTGGTCGTCCTCGGCGTCGATCACCCCTACAGCAAGGACCCGAACAGCCCGGCCGAGACGGAGGCGAAGGCGATCCTCGCTTCGCGTGGCAGCGCGCCGCGCCTCTACGCGAACACCCTCGTCTTCCTCGCCGTGGACAAGACGCGCCTCCAAGACCTCGACGAGGCCGTGCGCCGCTACCTCGCCTGGGAATCGGTCGTCGCGGAGCAGACCACGCTCGACCTCTCGCCCCACCAGGTCAAGCAAGCCGAAGCGCAGCGGGCGGCGGCGGCTGGCGTCGTCGATGCACGGCTGCCCGAGGCCTATCAGTGGCTCCTCGTCCCGACCCAGGCCAACCCCCACGCTGCCGTGACGTGGCAGGCGGCCCGGCTTCAAGGACAGGCCCCGCTGGCCGTGCGCGCCAGCAAGAAGCTCAAGAACGACGAGGCCCTCGTCACGAGCTTCGCCGCCTCGCGGCTGCGCATGGAGCTCGATCGCGTACCCCTGTGGCGCGGTGACCACGTCGCCATCAGGCAGCTCGCCGCCGACTTCGCCCGCTACCTCTACCTGCCGCGGCTGCGCGGGCCAGCGGTGCTCGTGGAGTCCATCCGGAGCGGCCTCGGCCTGCTCACGTGGGACCAGGACTCCTTCGCGTTCGCCGAGAGCTACGACGACGCGGGCGCGCGGTACCGTGGACTCCAGTTCGGGCGAAACGTCCACGACGTCCAGGCGGACTCGGCGGGCCTGTTGGTGAAGCCCGATGCCGTGCGGCGGCAGATCGATGCTGAGCGTGCAGCCGTGGCGGCAAGTGCCGGAGTAAAGGCCGGCGGCTGGACCGCGGCCCTGCCGGGAGCCGCTCCGAGCGATCCAAAGGGGCAACCGGCGCCGGCCGCGATGACACCGCAGCCGCCAAATCGGCCGACGCGCTTCCACGCGATGATCCACCTCGACGCCACGAGGGTTGGCCGCGACGCGAGCAGGGTGGCCGACGAGGTCATCACCCACGTCGCCGCCCTCGTGGGCGCAAACGTCACGGTCACCCTGGAAATCGAGGCCGAGATCCCGGCGGGCGTGCCAGAGAACGTGGTCCGCACGGTCACCGAGAACAGCCGGACGCTGAAGTTCCAGACCCATGGGTTCGAGACTGAGTAGGGCAGAGGCTCATGGGCGAGAGAAAGTGGGGGTTGATGACCAGCGGAGCGACCTTCCAGGCGCTCGTCAACGCCATCCTTGGATTCGAGGACCCAACCGCACGCGGTCAGCTCATGGCGCCATCCGACGGGCCCCGCTCGGCGCCCCGCGCGTCAAGATCGGCGAAAATGGCGCGACCCATTGGAATCCCTGGATGCTCATTGCCTATTCTTGAAGCAGGAGCCCAGGGATGGCGGGCGCCTTTGCCCTTCCTGGCGCCCTGATGAGCATTTTTGGCTCTCTTCCACGGCGATCGCCTCGATGGAGTCCGTCTCGTCCTCGATGGATCCCGTTACGAGGGCCTTGAACGCGGGGCCGTGCGGCTGCGATGCGCGGGACTGCCGCAGGGAAGGAGCGCGCGCCGGATCAGGTCGCTTCCGCGCGCTTCCAGTTCCGGACCGCCTGCCGGCGATCCTCTGGCAGGGGGAGCCTAGGAGGCTGGTGTCGTTCGCGGGGACGGTTCACGCCAGTCCCCGCACCGCACGAGCCTTCTCGGAGGTCGCAGAACAGGATCGAGATCGCGGCGCCCTTCCCGCCCGGCCAGGGCCGCGCCTCACACGGGGTGAGGCTCTTACGAACGGATTGGGGAGGGGCTCCGGTCTCTTCTCAACCTCCCCGCCCCACGGTACAAACCGGCGGTGCCCCCCGCAGCCAAGGCCGCGCCTCCCGCCGTGACGGCGGCGGGCCCGGCCGATCGCCCCGCCCCCGCCGCGCGCTCGGCGCTGGTCGTCGGCGCGGCCATCCTGCTCTCCCGGCTCATCGGCCTCGTCCGCCAGCGGGTCTTCGCCCACTTCTTCGGCGCCTCCGAGGTCGCCGACGCCTTCACCGCGGCCCTCCGCCTCCCGAACATCACCCAGAACCTCCTCGGCGAGGGGACGCTCTCGGCCTCGTTCATCCCCGTCTACGCCCGCAGCCTCGGCGCGGGTGACGTCCCGCGCGCCCGCGAGTTCGCCCGCGGCACGCTGGGGCTGCTCGCGACGGCGGTCCTCGCGGTCTCCGTCGCGGGCGCGCTCGCGGCGCCGCTCCTCACCCGGATCATCGTCCCTGGCTTCACCGGCGAGAAGTTCGCCCTCGCGGTCCACCTCGTCCGGATCTTCTTCCCGATGACCGGGCTCTTGGCCCTGTCCGCCTGGTGCCTGGGCGTCCTGAACAGCCACCGCCGCTTCTTCCTCCCCTATGCATCGCCGGTCCTCTGGAGTCTGGCGCAGATCGCCGCGGTGCTGCTCGGCAGCCGCCACGCGACCGGGGCGCGGCTCGCCCTCTGGATGGGCTACGGCGCGCTCGGGGGCGGCGCCCTCCAGCTCGCCGTGCAGTTCCCCCTCACCCGCCGGCTCCTCGGCGGCCGCGCCTGCCCGACGGCGCGATGGAAGAACCCCGACGTCCGGCAGGCGACCCGGGCGCTGGGCCCGGTCGTCCTCGGGCGCGGCATCGTGCAGCTCTCCGCGCTGCTCGACACGTTCCTCGCGAGCCTCCTGCCGACCGGCGCGAACGCCGCCCTCGGCTACGTCCAGACCCTCTACGTGCTCCCCGTCAGCCTCTTCGGGGTCGGCGAGGCCGCCGCGGTGCTGCCGGAGATGGCCCGCGAGACGGCCGCGCAGAGCCCCGGGCAGCGGCAGGCGGCGCTGCGCCAGCGGCTCTCCGAATCGCTCTCCCGCATCGGCTTCACGACCGTCCCCACGACCGCGGCCTTCGTCGTGCTCGCGGACCAGGTGGTCGGCGCCTTCTACGAGACCGGCCGGTTCGGCCACTCGGCGACGCGGCTCGTGGCCACCGCGCTCGCGACGTACATCCTCGCGCTCGTCGCGAACGCCTCCGTCCGGGTGATGGCCTCGGCCTTCTACGCGCTGGGCGACACGGCGACCCCCGCGAAGCTCGCGGTGGCGCGGGTGACGGTCTCCGCGACGCTCTCCTTCGTCCTCATGCGACGGTTCGGGATCGCGGGGCTCTGCGGCGGCGCGGCGGCGGCGGGCTGGATCGAGGCGCTCGCCCTCGGCTGGGGGTTGCGCAAGCGGCTCGGAGGCCTCGATCTGGAAGGCGGCCGCTGGCTCCGGTTCGTCGTGTCGGCGATCGCCGCCTCGGCGGCGGGGCTCCTCCTCGCCCGCGCCTGCGTGGGGCTGCCGATCCTCCTCTCGGCCGCGGTCACCCTGCCCGCCTTCGGCGCCGTCTACCTCGCGGCGGCGGCGGCCCTCGGGACGCCCGACGTGCTCCAGGCGGCCCGCGCGCTCCGGCGCCGGCTCGGGCGCTAGGTGCGCTGCTGTCCAATGAATGCCGTCGCGAGAGCGCCGAGACCTAAGGCGAGACAGGCGCCCGAGGAGTGCAGAGCGTCAGACGTACTCTTTGCAGTACGTTGACCAGCGAAGCGACGAGGCCGCCCGTCGCGAGCGAAGGGTTCGGCTTTCGCAGCAGGCAGCCATTTCAGACCAGCCTCTAGGCCCGGGAGCCGGCCGGCGATCTCACGAGCCTCTCGCGAGGTGGAAGGCGGGGCCAGCCCGTTCGCCTGCCCGGGCGGGTGAAGGGGAAGGACGCCCCCCGCGCTCGACCCGCAGGGTTCACGGGAGTGCGTCGCGAGGCGTTCGAGCCCCCGGGGCGGGGGGCCGCGGCTCCCCGCCGGTCCGCCCCTACCCTGGCCGCAGGAGGTCGCGGACGCCGTCCCCCACGAGCCACAGGGTCAGCACGATCATCACCCCGGTCGTCGTCCAGGCGATCCAGTTGAAGACCGGGCCGTTGCGGAAGTCGCCCATCAGCTTCTTCTTGTTGATGAGCAGCAGCATGAAGACCAGGATGAAGGGGAGGAGGACGCCGTTGGCGATCTGCGAGACGAGCATGATGGTGATGAGCGGCAGCTTCGGGATCAGGACGACCCCCGCGCCGATGACGATGATCCCCGAGTAGAGCCAGTAGAACTGCTTGGCCTCCCCGTACTTCTTGTCGATCCCGGACTCCCAGCCGAAGCCCTCGCAGACGTAATAGGAGGTCGCGAGGGGGAGGATCGCGGCCGAGAAGATCGAGGCGTTCAACAGGCCGAAGGCGAAGAGGACCGAGGCGTAGCGGCCAGCGAGGGGGCGCAGCGCGATCGCCGCGTCCTTCGCCGTCTCGACGCGGAGCCCGACCTTGAAGATCGTGGCCGCGCAGGCGACGATGATGAAGAAGGCGACCACGTCGGTGATGATGCACCCGATGATCACGTCCAGCCGCGAGTGGCGGTACTGCTCGACCTTCACCCCCTTCTCGACGACCGCGGATTGCAGGTAGAACTGCATCCACGGGGCGATGGTCGTGCCGACGACGCCGATGAGCGTGGCGAGGTACGCGCCGCCGCCCTGGAAGGAGGGGACCACAGTCGCCCGCAGCGTCTCGCCCCACTCGGGCTTCGCGAGGACGCAGGAGATCGGGTACGCGACATAGAAGACGCAGGCGACGAGGAAGACCTTCTCCACGCTCCGGTAGCTGCCGCGCAGGACGAGGAGCCAGACGGCGGCCGCGCCGAGAGGGACCGAAAGCCACTTCGGGACGGAGAAGATCTCCATCGAGGCGGCGATGCCCGAGAACTCGGAGATCGTGTTGCCGAGGTCGGCGATGATGAGCGCGACCATCACCCAGAAGATGATCTTGACGCCGAAGCTCTCCCGGATCAGATCGGCGAGCCCCTTGCCGGTGACGGCGCCCATGCGCGCCGACATCTCCTGGACCACCACGAGTGCGACGGTGATCGGGATGAGCGTCCAGAGGAGCGCGTTGCCGAACTGCGCGCCGGCGACGGAGTAGGTGGCGATGCCGCCCGCGTCGTTGTCGACGTTGGCGGTGATGATCCCCGGACCCATCACCGCGAGGAAGAGGAGGAGGTTCTTCCAGAGGGCGCGCGCGCGCCCAGCGCGGCCGGCCACCGGCGTCGCGAGCTCCCGCGGCGCCTCGCCCGCCGCCGCCTCCGGGCGGACCTCAGCCTCCATGGAGGACCTCCGGGAGGATGTCGTCGACCGTCACCATACCCCGCAGGGTCCCCGCCTCGTCCACGACGGGGACCGACACGAGGTTGTACTTCGCCGCGAGCTCCGCGACCTCGCGCACGCCGGCGTCGGGTCGCACCGTCGCCGGCGTCTCGTGCATGAGCCTGCCCACCGCGACGGCGGAGCCGGCGGCGACGATGTCCTTCAGGGTGCAGATCCCCTCGAGCTTGCCGCCTCCGGCGACCACGAACAGCTCGTAGACGAGCCCCAGCTCGTCGGCGCGGCGGCGGATCTCCGCGAGCGCGTCCGCGGCGGTCGCCTCGGGGCCAAGACGGACCACGTCGGGGGTCATCAGGCCGCCGGCCGAGCGCGGATCGTAGGAGAGCAGCGCCTGCACCTGCCTCGCCTCCGGCTTCTCCATCTTCTGGAGGAGCGCGTGGCGATGCGCGGCGGGCAGCCCGGCCAGCACGTCGGCCGCCTCGTCCGGCGCCATCTCCTCGAGGATGGCCGCCGCCCGCTCGGGGGCCACGGCGCCGAGCAGATCCGAGGTGACCTCGGCGGAGGCCTCTTCCAGCGTGTCGGCCGCCGTCTCGACGTCGAGCCGTTTGAACAGCGTGGCCCGCTGGTAGCGGTCGAGGTCCTCCATCATCTCCGCGAGGTCGGCCGGATGGAGCTCGGCGAGCTGCCGCTGGGCGATGTCGATCCGGACCTTGCCCGGCGTCGCGCCGAGCGGCTGGACGAGCTTCCAGGGGAGGAGGACCGAGCAGCGCAGGTAGGCCGCGGAGGGGCGGACCGACCGGACGAGGATGTCCACCGCGTGCTCCCAGCCCATGCGCCGCACCAGGCCGCGGAAGCTCACGTCCACGTGGGCGAGGCGCAAGGCGCCTTTCACCTCCAGCAGGTGGAGATCGTTGACCCGGACGACCTTGGCCCCCTCCACGTCGACGATCTGCCGGTCGAGGATCTCCTCGGCGAGGCGGAGCCGCCCCTCGGCGGGGTTCTCGGAGAGCTGCTCGGCCGCGGCGCCGGCCCGCAGGTGGACCGCGGCGCCGGCGAAGCTCTCCACCGCCGTCCAGGGGACGACGAGCCGGGCGTGACCGGCCTGGAAGACGAGACTCTCGACCGGCGGATACGGCTCACCCGTGACGGCGACGAGGTCCGTGAGCCTCCCCAGCTCCGTGCCGTCCGCGCCGACGACGCTCCGGCCGAGGAGGCCGGAGAAGAAGAGAAAGTCGGGACGGTCCGTTCGCTCGGCCAGGGACGACATCGAGCGACGTGTAGACCAAAGAAAGCGCGCCGGTCAATCGAGCCCGGCTCACGGCATGATCGCTTGGACCGCGACCAGGCTCCTCGGCTGCACGCAGTAGCAGGTCGTGCCCGCCGCGCAGCCGCAGAACGAGTTGGGACCGGCGACGAGCGGCACCGGGGCGTCGGTCCAGATGTTCTGCGACGTGTTCGGGTCGAGCGAGCCCCCCGCGGGGAAGTAGGAGTCGTCGTCGTAGTAGCTCTGGGTGTCGAAGAGGACCTCCCACGTCCCGGGCGGCAGCGTGAAGTCCACCGCCGCCGGCTCCATGTTGAGGAGCACGTCGAGCTCGGGCCCCGCGTCCGAGGCCGGGTAGTGGATGGCGAGGTGGCCGCTGTTCCAGTTCGCGGGCCGGCCCGCCACCGCGTCCTCCCAGGAGACCGGCACGCCCGACGACCAGTCGGCGGGGGCGAGCGCGTAGGAGTGCGCCTTGCGGAAGGCGATGAGCTTCTTCACGAAGTCGTGCATCCGCCTCCGGTGCGGATCCGCCTGCCAGGAGCCCCAGTCGAACCAGTTGTACGAGTTGTCGGCAAGGGTCGAGTAGGCGTTGTTGTTGCCGAGCTGGGTGCGCATCCACTCGTCGCCGCCGAGGAGGAGCGGCGTGCCGTGGGAGATCATCAGCGCGACGAACATGTCCCGCATCAGCTCGCGCTTCATGTCCTCCCCCTTCGCGTCCGAGCCCCAGTCGCGGGAGATGTTGTTGTCCACGCCGTCCACCTGGTTGCAGTAGCTGGTGAGCTGCTCGGTGCAGCAGGCCGGGTTCAACGGACCACAGCCGTTGACCTTCTGATCGTAAGAGAAGAGGTCGTACATCGTGAAGCCGTCGTGGATGGTGACGAAGTTGTACGAATGGTAGGGCTCGCGACCGGAGGGCGCGAAGAAGTCCTCCGACCCATACAGGAAGAAGCCGCCGTTCGCGCCGTCCTTCGGGGTCACCGGAGCCCAGATGGTGGACGAGAGCTGCCAGCCGTCGACGTTCGCGAAGGATCGCCACCAGTCGCGGAAGGGGCCGTTCCACTCGCCCCAGCCGTAGCCGGGCTTCGTCGTGCTCGCGGGGAACTGCGTCTGGAAGTCGCCGCCCGCCGACCAGGGCTCGGCGACGATGCGGATGTTCCGCTGCTGGAAGAGCGGGTCGTCGGCGATCGTCTGGAGGACCGTCTGCGATGGGTTGGTGAAGCAATGGGCCGGGCAGCTCCCCTGCGCCGGGCTCGTCTCGCCGAGGATCGCGGCCTCGTCGAAGCGGAAGCCGTCGACGTGCATCTGCTCCACCCAATAGTGGAGCGAATCGAGGATGAGGCGGGTCATCGGCGTATGGTTCGGGCGCGTCTCCTGGCCCACCCCCGAGTTGTCCCAGTAGAACTGGTTCGTCGGGTCGAGGGCGTAGTAGGCCGCGTTGTCGAGCCCGCGCCATTCGAGAATGGAGGCGACCTCCTTCGGGTCGAACGCCATGAGCTGCGGGCTGCCGTCGGGCAGCGGCGGGACATCGTCGAACTGGATCTCCTGGCGCCACAGGCCGCCCTCCCCCGTGTGGTTGTAGACCACGTCGAGGAAGACCTCGATGCCGTGCTGGTGAAGCTGATCGACCATCCACTTGAACTCGTCGATCGGCGCCTCCGGATGCTTCGGGTCGAGGAGCGAAACGTAGGTCAGCTCGGGGATGAAGAACGCGATGGTGTCGTAGCCCCAGTATCCGCCGTCGGTGGACTTCGCCTGCGAGGGGAGCAGTTCGACCGCGGTGACGCCGAGGTCCTCGAGGTAGGCGGCGTTCTCCCCGACGCCACGGAATGTCCCGGGGTGGAGGATGGCGTTCGACGCCGGGTTCATGGTGAAGCCCTTCGGGTGGACCTCGTAGACGATCGGATCCTGCCAGCGATGGCCGGCCATGTTGGGGTCCTCGCGGGCCGCGAGCCACGCCGCCTCGTTGTCGCTCCAGACGTACTGGCTCTGCACGGTGATCGCCTTGCCCGCCGCCGAGTACGTGAGGACTCCGCGGTCCGGTCCGCTCGCCGCGCTCCCCTCCGCCCAGTCGAAGTCGCCGGTCATCATGCGGGCGTAGGGGTCGAGCAGGAGCTTGTTCGGATCGAAGCGGTTGCCGCTGCCGTCCACGTCGGCCGAAAAGCCGGCGAGGCTGCCCGGATGCCAGGACGGGTCATAGGGCCAGTTGGGCCCCCAGGCGACGTAACCGTAGGCCTGGTTCCATCCGATGCCGGAGACGAAGACGTTCCAGACGTTGCCCTGCCGCGTCAGGTCGAACTGCTGGGAGGGCAGCGGCGCGGAGGCGTCGTCGAAGAGCGCGACCTGCACCTTGGTCGCGTGCTCCGAGTAAACGCCGAAGTTGATGCCGTCGTCGACGAGGGTCGCGCCGAGGTGGTCGAGCGCCGCGACGTCCGCGGCCTGGTAGCTCGGGGCGAACGGCTGCGTCTGGTAGAGGTGGGTGCCGCCCTCCGACCCGCAGGCCGCGAGGAGGAGGGCGGGGAGCAGGGACCGCCGGGCCATCGGTTTCTCCTTACGCGGGAAGGGCCTCCGAAGGCAATCTTCGTCTGTCCCCCTCTTGCCCGCTCTGCTATCGTCCGTGCGATGCTGGCGCCCGGGTCCCAGCTCGGCCGTTACACCCTGCTCTCGAAGCTCGCCCAGGGTGGGATGGCCGAGGTCTTCCTCGCGCGCCAGGCGGGGCTCGCCGGCTTTCGCAAGACGGTCGTCCTGAAGCTCGCCCTGCCGAACCTCGCGAGCATGCCGGAGTTCGCACGGATGTTCCTCGACGAGGCGCGCATCGCCGCCGAGATCAACCACCCGAACGTCGTCTCCATCTACGACCTCGGCGAGGTCGACGGGCGGACGTTCATCGCGATGGAGTACATCGACGGCTGCACGGCCCGCAAGCTCGTGCGGGAGGCGCTGCACGCCGGCCACGCCCCGCCGCCGCCCTGGGTCGCGGCGCGGATCGTCGCGGACGCCTGCGCCGGCCTCGACTACGCCCACCAGATGCGGGGGGAGGACGGCGCGCCGCTGCGGATCGTCCACCGCGACGTCTCGCCCGAGAACCTCATGGTCGCCTTCACCGGCCAGACGAAGGTCCTCGACTTCGGCATCGCCAAGGCCACGAGCACCGAGGGGCGGACGCAGGTCGGGCGGATCAAGGGGAAGCTCACCTACATGCCTCCGGAGCAGCTCCTCGGCAAGCGGCTCGACGCCCGCTCGGATATCTGGGCGCTCGGCGTCACCCTCTACTGGATGCTCTCGGGCGATCGGCCCTTCCGCGGCGAATCGGACTCGCAGACCGTCCGGCAGATCCTGGAGAAGCCGCCGCACCCGCTCCGCACGGCGGCGCCGGGGGTCCCGGCGGCCTTCGAAGCGATCGTCGGCCGCGCGCTGCGCAAGGCGCCGGACGAGCGCTACGCGAGCGCCAGGGAGATGCAGCAGGATCTGGAACAGTGGCTGGCCCACTCCGGGGACGCGGGCGCGACCCGCCTGGCCCGCTACCTCGACCACCTGTTCCCTCCGCCTCGGGACCAGCGGGGCGAGCGCCGCCGGACCGTGGTGGAGGAGCGCGGTTCGCCGTCGGCGAGCACGCCCTCGCGCCGGGTCGATCTATCGCCCGTCACGCCGGTCCCGGTTCTGCCGGCCGCCGGCCCCGCGCCCGCCCCCTGGCCCGGGGACTCCATTTCCTCGTCCATGGACGGCGCGCCGGCCGGCGAGCCCGAGACGGTGCTCGCGCCCCCATTCACCGACGCGGACGGGGCGGCGCAGACGGAGGCGACGGACGCGATCCGGCCGCCGCGCCGCCGTCCCCTGGGGATCGCGGCGGGCGCCGCCGCCGTGGCCATCGCGGCCGTCCTCGCCGTCGCGCTCCGTCGAGCCGCGCCCCCGCCCCTCGTCGCGCCCTCGCCCCTCGCCTCCCGCGCACTACGCCCAGCGCCCGTCCCCGCACCGGTTGCCGTCTCCGAGGCCCATCCCGCGACCGCGCTCGCGACCCGGGGCCCGCCCCCGCCATCCGCCCCGGCGACCCGGCCCGCGCTCCCCGCGCCCCGCGCCCACGCGCCCCCGGCGCGCGCGCGAGCGCGGGCGGCCAAGGCTCCCGGCCAGCTCCAGGTCATCGTCCTGCCGTACGCGACGGTCTACGTCGACGGCGAGGAGCGAGGGGTGACGCCGCTGCCCACCATCGACTTGCCCCCCGGCCGCCACCGGGTGAAGCTCGTCAACGACGACCTCGCCGTCGAGCGCCGCACCACCGTGGAGATCCGGTCCGGCCAGAAGAGCTGGCTGCGCCAGAAGCTCCCCTGACCCCGCCCGCTACAGGAACCGTCGAATCTCCTCGCCCAGGAGCCGGAGGCGGGCCGGGTCCGCGCGCACCGCCTCCGCGAGCCGCAGCCTCTTCTCCCCGGCCGGCTCGACGAGCCCCAGGTCGCGGAAGGCGAGCAACGCGTTCTCCAGCGCGAGCTTCGAGAGCGACTCCGGCGCGCCGATGGCCCCCGCGAGGAAGGCCGCCCTCCCGCGTTCGAGCGCCCGCCGCGACAGCTCGCGCGCCTCGAGCGCCGGCGTGCCCAGGAGCTCCTGCAGCCCCTCCGCGGCCACCCAGTAGCCCTCCAGGAAGTCGCGCACCAGGTCGCGCAGCAGCTCCAGCCGCTCCCGCGCGGCGATCGACGCCGGCCGTATCCTCCCCCCCCGCTCGACGAGGCCGAGCGCCGCGCAGATGCCGAGCGTCTCGTCGAAGATCTGGTCGAAGCCCGCCCCCACGCGGTAAACGAACTCGAACTTGAACAGCCGTGAGAGGAAGAGCGTCCGCGCCCGCGCCGCCGCCTCCTCCGGCGCCCCCTCGCGGAACGAGAGCACCGCCGCGGCCAGCAGCGCGCAGGCGACGTAGGGGTGGAGGAGGTTGTTCTTGTAGAAGTCGAGCTGCCCGCGGCGCTCCTCGACCGGCGCGAAGTACGTCTCGCCGAAGGCCGACAGCTCCTCGATCGACCCGTCCTTGCGGAAGAGGTCGATCGTCTCGCGGATGGGCCCCTCGGCCATCGGATCGCTCGGCGCCTCGTAGAGCACCCGCGACAGCCGCGCGCCGATCTTGTCGGCCGCGTTGCGCAAGAACGCGATCCGCTCGCCCATCGCGCGGGCCGGGATGGCGCGCGGCCGGTGGCAGAGCAGCGCCGCGGCGACGAGCGAGGCGGGCGTGACGGTCGCGGCCTGGGCGATGCCCCAGACGATCCGGTGGGCGAGCACCTGTACCGCCGCGCGCCGCCCCTCGGCCGTGTGCGCCCCAGGGTCGAAGCCGCGCTCGCGGAAGAAGTCGCGCGCCGAGACCGGCTCCTCGATCTGGATGTAGATGCGGCCGTACCGTGACCGGAGCACGCGCGGCGTCTTGAGGAGCCCGCGCACGTCCTCGGCCTGCTTCTCCCCGCCCGCCAGCTCGGCCGCGAAGGCCCGCCCCTCGACGATCTTCTCGTAGTCGATGGCGATGGGCACGAACGACACGTCGTGCGAGGCCCCCTCGATCCACGCGTCGACCTCCATCCCGAGCAGGCCGAGCTTCGGGGCGAGGACCTTCCCCGTCCGGCTCCGCCCGCCCTCGATGAAGAACTCCTGGGTGAACCGGTCGCGCATCAGCCGTTTCACGTAGGCGTGGAAGACGGCCCCGTAGAGCCGATCGCCCTTGAACGACCGGCGTAGGAAGAACGCGCCGCCGCGGCGGAAGATGGGTCCGAGCGGGAAGAACGAGAGGTTCGCGCCCGCGGCGACGTGGGGCGGGGTGAGGCCGGCGTCGTAGAGGACCTTGGACAGGACGAGGTAATCGATGTGCGACTTGTGGCTCGGGCAGAGGACCAACGCCGACCGGGCCGCGGCCCGGCGCAGGCGGGCGAGGCCCTGCGCGTCGACCTCGATGCCGTCGTAGATGCGGTTGAAGATCACGTCGAGGGTGGGCCGCATCACCTCGACCGCGATCGGGCTGTAGGCGGCGGCGATCTCGCGCAACAGCTCCCGCGCCCTCGCCTCCGCCGCGACCGGCGTGAGGCCGCGCTCCTCGGCCGTCCGGGCGATCGCCGCGCGCAAGGAGCGGTCGCGCAGGACCTCCTCGGCGACGCGCGCCGCGCTCTTAAGCTGCGGCCCGCGCACGACCCGCGCCTCCCGCGCGAGGTGGTGCCAGAGGGCGCCGCGGACCTTGCGGGCGATCTCCCCGTCCGCCTCCGAGGCGCGCTCCTGCGCGAAGCGGCGCAGATCGATGGCCTGCCCGACCTTGGCGAAGGCCCGGTGGCGCGCGTAAAGGAACGCCCCCGCCGCGCGGGCGAAGTTCGGGGAGTCGGGCGTACCGAAGACCGCGTCCACGACGCCGCTCTGCAGCTTCCCCGGGTGGCGCTCCCAGACGAGGACCTGCGGCACGAGAAACACCGGCCGCCCGTCCTGCCGCACGCGGCGCACGAGCTCCGGGAACGGGTCCTCGTCCTGACTCACGCCGCGGCCCGAGCCGAAGAACTGGGCGTGACGCAGGAAGACGAGGCCGGCGTGCCCCGCGAGCACGGCGTCGACCCACCCGCCCGCGCCCGCCTGCCTCGTCCTCGGCTCGATGCGGTAGAGGACGCGCCCGTGGAGGCCGTGGACCACCCCCGGCACGGGGAGCCCGCGCAGCGCGTAGGCCTCGTTGAAGTAGACGAGGTTCAGGAGGCTCGCCGTCCGCATCACGTAGACGAGCGTCCCCTGCTCCGCGAGCGCGCGAAGGTCCGTGACGCGCTCCTCGGGGAAGGAGACCTGCCGGAAGAACCGGGCGAAGAACCCCGGCCCGCCGCCTGTTCCCTCGCGAGTCACGGTGGAGACTCTTAGGCCGTCGCGCAGCCGGGGTAAAGGGTCCTGGAGCTGGAGCCGACCCACTCTCCACGCGCAACGCCGCCGCTCCCGCCCCGAGGCCCCGTGCCCCACGAGGTTCGCGGCCTCGGGTTGCGGGAGCAGGAGCGAGCGCGCCTCGACGACCCGCCTCCCCGGCCGGCCGGGGAGGATCGAGCGGCGGCCCGGGGCGCCGCCTCGAATCGGCGGGGGTGCGGCTCCAGGCTTGCCGGGGGCCCTCGCCGGCCCGCCCTTCACCTCCGGCGCGCGCGAATCATGCCCTCCTGGACCGCGCTCGCGACCAGGCGCCCTTCCCCGTCGTAGATCAGGCCGCGGGCGAGGCCGCGCGCCCCCTGCGTCGTGGGAGCGTCCATCGCGTAGAGCAGCCACTCGTCGGCCCGTGAGGGGCGGTGGAACCAGAGGGCGTGGTCGATCGACGCCATCACGACGTGGCCGCCGAACCAGCTCGTTCCGTGAGGGCGCAGCGCGGTGCCGATGAGGTTGAAGTCCGACGCGTAGGCGAGGATGCAGCGGTGGAGCAGCGGGTCGTCGGGGAGCGGCTCCACGGTGCGGAACCAGACGTGCTGGCGCGGCTCCCCGACCTTCGGGCGCAGGGGGTTGCCCTGCTCGACAGGACGGAACTCGATCGCAAGCGAGCGCATCAGGGCGTCGGCGAGGAAGTCCGGCACCGGTCCCGCCTCCGCGATCCAGCGCTCCCGCTCCTCGGCGAACGACGGGAGCGAGTCCGGCGGCGGGACCTCCGGCGGCGGGAACTGGTGCTCGAGGCCCTTCTCCGGGGTCTGGAACGAGGCGATCATCGAGAAGATGGGGCGGCCGTGCTGGATCCCCTGCACGCGCCGCGTCGAGAAGCTGCGGCCGTCGCGGATCTGCTCGACGACGTAGACGATCGGCGCGGCCATGTCGCCCGGCAGCAGGAAGTAGGAGTGGAGCGAGTGGGGCTCCCGCCCCTCGACGGTCCGCGACGCGGCGGCGAGCGCCTGGCCGATGACCTGTCCGCCGAAGACGCTCGGCCCGCCGAGGTCGGCCGACTGGCCACGGAAGAGATTGACCTCGAGCGGTTCGAGATCGAGGAGCCGGATCAACTCGTGGAGGGTCTGGTTCAAGGGGCGCCTCACGGGGGAGGGCGTCAGGATGCCACAGTCGCGCGGGAACGGGAACAGGGCTCCGGGGCGTGGAAGGGGGTTGAACCACAGCGCACTTTGGCTGCGGACGAGCCCCCACCCTGCCTCACTTCGTCTGGCGTTTGGGGCAGAGGAGGTAGGGCGGGCCTCGTCCCCCGCCGCCCCGGTCGACTACGATGGGAGCCTGGAGGGCGTAGGGCACCTCCGTTCGACGCGCGCTCACCTGAGCCCGGCGTCCTTCCCATGTCCACTCCCGTCCCGCTTCCCCCCGCACCGCCGAAGCGCCCGGCCCCAGCGCTCGCCCCAGGGGCGCGACTCGAACGTGTGCAGGATTAGGACGGGCCGGTCAGCCGCGTCGAGGACCTCGCGCCCCACGTCGCCGAGGACGTGAAAGCCGACGAGGCCGCGCGGCGGGGCCGAGCCGATGACGACGAGGTCGGCGTCGATCGCCTCGGCCTCGCGCAGGATGGAATCGACCACGTCGCCGGCCGCGACCCGGACGCGGACGGGCACGCCCGCGCGCTGGGCCAGCCTCTTCGCGCGGCGCAGGTGGGCGCCGAGCGCGGAGCCGCCGGCCAGGATCCCCTCGGCGCGGGTCTCCTCCCCCGCCTCGCGCGCGAACATGGGCGGCGTCGGCACGACCACGCTGAAGAGGACGACCTCCGCGCCGGCGGGGGCGGCGATCCGCCCGGTCACGAGGGGGATCGCCCGCTCCAGCCCCTCCGTCCAGAGGCCGCCCGTGGCGAGCAGGATCCGGCGGAGCGCCGGCCGCTCCCCCTTCACCACCAACACCGGAGGCGCGACCGAACGGAGGACCCGCCAGGTCGTCGCGGGCAGGCGCAGGCCTCCGCCCCAGGTCCCCGCCCCGCCGACGATCACCAGGTCGTAGCCGACCTCCCGGACGGTGGCCGAAAGCTCCGCGGCCGCCTCGCCCGTCCGGACGAGGACGACGGGGGCGACGCCGCGCTCGCGCAGGAGCGTCCGGACGCGCGCGAGGCGGCCGGGCAAGTCGGCCTCCTCCTCCAGGCTCTCGGCGACGCAGAGCACGGTGAGGCGCGCCGAGAGCGTCGCGGCGAGGATGCCCGCCTGCTCGACCGCCCGCCCGGAAGGCGCCGAGCCGTCGAAGCCGACGAGGAGCCGCAGCGGGGTCATCGTCCGCCCCGCGCCACGAGCGTCCCCAGGAGGACCACGGCCCCGACCGCGGGGAGCGGCGCGAAGGCAAGCCGGAGCTTCGGGCCGCGCACGAACCGGGCGAGGGCCGCGCCCGTACGCGCCCCGAAGACCGCGCCGGCGTTGATCGCGAGGGCGATGAGGATGTCCACGTTCCCCGCGAGCGCGTGGCGCGCCGTCCCGAAGCCGGCAGAGAGTGCGACCTCGAAGAGGTCGGTGCCGACCGCGACGTGGGTCGGGACGCCGAGCAGGTAGACCAGCATCGGCAACCGCAGGTAGCCGCCGCCGCCGCCGAGGAAGCCGGAGAAGAAGCCGGTGCCGGCGCCCGCGGCCAGGATGGTCCAGAGCGAGAGGGCCTCGATGCCCGAATCGGGGAGCGAGACGAGGGGCGGCAGCCGCAGCCACCAGTGGCCGCGGGCGACGAACGAGCGAGGCTCCTGCGGGGCGCCGCGCGTCCGGCCGCGCAGGTACGCCCGGCCGCTCTCGACGCCGACCGCAGCCGAGATGGCGAGGAAGACCAGGGCCGCGCACAGGGCGATGGCGAGATCGGCCTCGCGGGTCGGGGTGAGGAAGGCGACGAGCCGGACGCCCAGCTCGACGCCGGCCATGGTGCCGCCCGTCAGGAGGACGGCGAGCTTCATGTCGACGTTGCCGAGGACCCGGTGGTGGCGGCTGCCGACGACCGCCGTGCCGACGATCGAGGCGAGGTCCGTGCCGACGACGTAGTGCATCGGGAGGCCCATGGCGAAGAGCGAGGGGCCGGCGATGAAGCTGCCGCCCATGCCGAAGAGGCCCGAGAGCGTCCCGACCAGGACGCCGACCAGCACGAGGAGGAGGGGCGAGAGGCTGACGTGCGAGATGGGGAACAGCATCACCGATCGAGGACGGCGAGCGCGCCGGCCAGCCGGTCGAGCAACGCCGCCTGCCCGAGCATCAGTGCGAGCGCCCCGGCCGCGTAGGCCCACCGCTCGCGCTCGAGGCCGGCGAGCGGCCGAGCGACCAGGCGGAGGAGCGCGTCCGCCCAGGCCGCCGCGACCATCAGGTAGGCGATCGCCCCCCAGGGGCGCCGTCGGGCCCGATCGCGCGCGGACGTCATATCGTCCGACAGGGATAGGCACGGCCGGAGCGCCGTGCGGCGACCGGGGGAACTGCGAGCCGCGACTACCAGAGACCCGAGGCGTCCTCGAACGGCGCCGCGCAGGGCGGGCCGCGGGTGAAGCGGACGAGCGGCGCGGGGCGGCGCGCGCGCGGGACCAGGACGATCGTCGACGACCGCGTGCCGTACGGTCCGGCGTGGACGCAGGCGGCGAAGGTCTCGGGCGGTCGCGTGGGCTCCCCGGGGAGAGGCTCGGACGGAGGCGGGACCTCGTGGCTCGCGAGCAGGCGCTGGAGGGCCGGCTCGATCGCGTCGGCGGCGAGTGCGGCGAGGTTCGGCAGCGAGCGCCGCGCGAGGTCGACCTTGGGCGACGGCGTGTCGAGGGGGCGGTTCTCCAGCACGTGGAGGCCCGGCGGCAGCGACCGCGGCGCGATCGGCCGCCCCTCGGCGATCTCCAGGTACAAGAGGCCGTCGCGGTCTCCGACCAGGATCCAGCACGGGTTGTAAGCCTCCGGCCGCAGGGTCGCGGCGAGCGCCGAGGCTGCCTCCGCGGCGCTCCGGTGCGCGGCAAGGAGCAGCGGGATCTCGCCGCGCGATCGGCGGGTCGCGTCCCGCCCCGCGGCGGCGGGGCGGTTCGTAAGGGCCGCGACGACCCCGCGCCGGTTGACCGCGAGCCAGGTCCCGCCGGCCGCGAGATCCCGGCCGCCGAGGACGCGGGGCCCGCGGGACCTCAAGACCTGCATGGGCTCCGCCGGCCGTTCCAGCCACTCGTCGCGGTTGGCCGCGACGACGAGCGGGAGGTCCGGGCGAATGCGGGAGCCCGCGACGAGCAGACACATGGGCGGCGCTCTACCGTCCGGGCGGCCCCATCGTCAACGGCTAAGGGGTCGTGAACGTCCAGGGAGGGCCGGCCACCCCGCCGCAGCCCGTGTGGGAGAAGACCCTCCAGAGATGGCGGCCGGAGGCGGGAGGGGCGGCGAGCGTGCAGGTCGTGCCGGCGATGGAGGAGCAGACGTCGTGCCCATCGAGCCGCACGTCGAAGCCGCTGCCGGCCGCCGAGGCGATCCAGGAGAGCGACGTGCCGCCGAAGGTGGCGCCATCCGCGGGCGAGGGGGCGGAGACCTCCGTGGGCACGGGCGAGACGGTCAGCTCCTGTTCGGGCGAGAAGTTCCCTCCGCAACCATTGACCGCCTCGACGTACCAGCGGTGGACGCCGGGCGAGAGCGCGCCGGGCGCAAGAGACGTCCCCGCGGTCGAGCCGGCCAGCGCGCCGTCGATGACGACGTCGTAGCCCACCGCCCCGGCCGCCGCGCTCCACGAGAGCTCGGGCAGAACCCCGCAGCAATCCGCCTGGTTGAACGGACCGGACGGGACGGGGAAGCCGGGTAGGCCCGCGCATCGCGGCACAGGCTGCACGATCACCTCGTCCAGGTTGAGGAAGCCGGAGCTCCCGGCGGGATAGCCGATCTTGATCTCCAGCGGCCCCGCGGCGAGGGCGTGCTCGCCGTGGACGCTGCTCCAGTTGTCCCAGGCGCCGGTGGCGGGGAAGCCGAGCGACGAGTTGACGACCTTGCCGTCGATGGAGAGCTCCCGCACCGCGGCGCCCGCACCCGCGGAGTAGTGATAGGTGAAACGCCAGTCGCCGGCGTAAGGCACGTTCCAGCGCATGACGACCGACTGCCCCTGACTCCCCCAGCCGGCGACGTAACCGAACCCTTCGTACCCCGCGTGGGTCGCCTCGAGCCCGACGCCGTTGAGCTGCCCCTCCTCCGCCTGGAGGTGGTTTGCCGGGAACGTCCGGCCCGGATACTGCCCCGCGCGGGCGGCGCCGAGGTTGAGCGCCATCAGTGCCGAGGTCTCGGCCGGCGTATCGGCCGACGAGACCGGCGGCCCGGCCCAGTCGGAGGCGAAGAGGTCACCCGCCCCGCGGGCATAGTCCCAGACCGCGCTGGGACAGGCGGCCAGGAGCGGCATCTGGGACGATTCCGCGTCCGCGCCGGCGAGGTCGTCGAGGTACCGATAGGCGATCCCCTTGAACTGCTCGCAGTCGCCGGTGCATTGCTGGTTCGTTCCGTCGTCGAGGACCGGGCCGTCTCCGGTCTGCTCCGTCCGGCTCTCCTGCAGGAAGGCCGCGAAGGTGCGGGCGTCGGCGAGGTACGCGGCGTGGCCCGTCGCCTCGTGCAGGGCCAGGGCCGCGCCGACCATGAGCCCGTTGTCATAGGTGAACGGCCACCAGCGGACCACGCCGGGAGGGTTCGCCGTGGGCGAGGTGACGTCGTCGGCCACCTGCCCCTTCGCGTTCACGAAGTTCCCCCGCCAGAAGCCATAGACCTTCTCGGCGAAGGAGAGGTACGCCGCGGCGCCGGTGCGGGCGGCGAGGCGGACGGCGGTGATCACCGGCCCGGCGTTCGACGCGGTCGCCTTCTGGGTGTGGCCGCCAGTCGGGGCCAAGGCGTTGTCCCACCAGATTCCGCCGGGCGTCGCGCCGCAACAACTCGTGTCCCAGGCGGCCTCGATGTCGCCGTAGAGCTTCTCCGCTTCCTGGAGGTAGGCGCCGTCGCCGCTGTAGTCGTAGGCCCGCAGCAGCGCGAGGGCCATCCAGTTCTCGTCGTCGTAGTAATCGCTCGAGAAACCGTTCGAGTAGCCCGTCTGGTGGCCGGCGGCTGCGTTGAAGAAGGTCGCGATCGTGCCCTGGAAACCACCCTCGCGCGACGCCGCGTCGAGGACCGCGTCGAGCCCCTGGGCGAAGGTCCAGTAGCCAGTCGGGCCCGTCGAGGCGCAGCCGCCGCCCCAGCACGAACGAAGGTAGTCGGAGGACTGCTGCCAGTAGTGGACGAGGAACTGCCCCGTGGCCTCGTCGGCGTGGGCGTGGAGCGCGGGCGCGAGCTGACGGGGGGCGCAGGCGGACCCGGGAAAGCCCGATGAGGTCTGGCCGCTTCCGCCGCTGGTTCCGCTCGTGCCGCCGCCGCCCGACGAGATCCCGCTGCTCGCGCCACCCGTCGAGCCGCCGCCCGACGAGATCCCGCTGCTCGCGCCACCCGTCGAGCCGCCGCCCGACGAGATCCCGCCGCTCGACCCACTCGTCGTGCCGCCGCCCGACGAGACCCCGCCGCTCGACCCACTCGTCGAGCCACCGCCCGAGGACATCCCGCCGCTGGACCCGCCCGTCGTGCCGCCGCTCGACGAGACCCCGCCGCTCGCGCCGCCCGACGAAGCCTCGCCGTTCTCCCCACCGCCCGCGGGCGCGACCGTAACCGCGCTCGGCGCGCAGGCGGCGACGAGCGCGAACGAGCTTGCCACTCGCAGCAGGCGCCCCACGGCGGAGAGTCTACCACCGGCAGGGGGAGGCCGGCTCTCCCCGCCCCAGCCCGTCCTCGTGGAGTCCCCCCTGATCGACGACTGCCGAGAATGCTCGTGCGCCGCGAGGATTTCTCCGGCGAGCACCGAAGGCGAGAGAGGAGCGCCATCGGGCGGTCCGAAGGATGTGGCGCGGCCATCCACTTCCGCCGCGTTGGGTCCGCCGATGACGGGCCGCACCACGTCTTCGCGCGGGACGGGTCTGCTCGGAGGTCGCGGATCAGGCGAGGTCGGCCACGAGCTTCGCGATCCGCGCGAGCCCCTTCTCCATGTCCGCGCTCCCGAGCGCGAACGAGAGCCGCAGGTAGCCGGGCGCGCCAAAAGGCTCCCCGGGGACGGCGGCCACGCCGCGCTCGAGCAGGACGTCGCATAGCCCGACGCTGCTCTCCACGAAGGAGCCGCCGTACCGCTTGCCGAGGAGCCTCCCGACGTTCGGGAATGTGTAGAAAGCCCCCTCCGGCGGGACGCAGGTGATGCCCGGGATCGCGGCCAGGAGCTCGAGCATCCGCCGCCGGCGGCGATCGAACTCGGCGCGCATCGGCTCCACGTCGTCCGGATCGGCGGACAGCGCCGCGAGCGCGCCCCACTGGGCGAACGTCGTCGGTCCGGAGGTGGTCTGGTCCTGGATCCGCCCCATGGCCGCGATGATCTCGGCTGGCCCGGCGGCGTAACCGATCCGCCAGCCGGTCATCGCGTAGGTCTTGGAGACGCCGCTCACCACGACCGTCCGGTCGCGCAGCGCCGGAGCCACGGCGGCGATCGTCGCGAATCGGCCGCCGGTGTAGAGCAGCCGCTCGTAGATGTCGTCGGAGGCGATCCAGACGTCGGGCCAATCCGCGAGGACCCCGGCGAGCGCCGCGAGCCGCTCCCGGGAGAGCACGGCGCCGGTCGGGTTGTTGGGGCTGTTCAGGACGACGAGCCGGGTCCGCGGGGAGAGCGCCCGCGCGAGCGCCTCGGGGACGAGTTGAAAGCCGTCCTCCTCGCGGCACGGGACGACGACCGGCGTCGCCCCGGCGAGCCGCGCCATCTCCGGATAGCTGACCCAGTACGGCGCGCAGATGACCGCCTCGTCGCCGGAATCGAGCACCGCCTGGAAGACGTTGTACAGGCTCTGCTTGGCGCCGCACGAGACGAGGATCTCCTCGGTCGAGTAGTCGAGCCCGCCGTCCCGGACCATCCGCGCCCGGATCACCTCCCGCAGCTCGCGCAGGCCGGCCGTCGCCGTGTACTTCGTCCGGCCCATCTCGAGCGCGCGGACGGCCGCCTCCTTGATCCGCCGCGGGGTGTCGAAGTCCGGCTCGCCGGCTCCGAAGGAGACGATGTCCTCTCCCGCGTCCCGGCGTGCCTTCGCCTTCGCCGCCAGGGCGAGCGTCGGCGATGCGTGGACGGCCCGCGCGCGGCCGCTGATCCGCGCCGTCATGCGCCGGCGCTCCGGGCCGCCGCGCCGTGCTTCGCGTGGAGCGCGGCCAGCACGTTGGGAGGCACGAGCCCCGACAGGTCGCCGCCGAATTGGGCGACCTCCCGCACGAGCTGGGAGGAGATGTAGAAGTAGTCCTCCCCGGTCATCATGAAGACCGTCTCGAAGTCGGGGTAGAGCTTGCGGTTCATGTTGGCGAGCTGGAACTCGTATTCGAAGTCGGAGACCGCCCGCAGGCCGCGCAGGATCACCGGGCAGTGGCGCCGCTTCGCGTAGTCGACGAGCAGGCCATCGAAGCTGTCGATCTCGACGCGCGGCTCCGCGCCGACCGCGCCGCGCAGGAGCGCGCGGCGTTCGGCCTCGGAGAAGAGCGCCCGCTTGTTCGGGTTGTTGGCGATGGCGACGATGAGCTGGTCGAAGAGCGCGAGCCCCCGGTTGATGATCGACAGGTGGCCGTTGGTCGGCGGGTCGAACGAGCCCGGATAGATCGCCACGGAAGCCATACGTTCATCCTCCTGTCCGATAGAACGAGACCAGCGTGTCGCCGAAGCGCCGCTCATCGATCTTCTCGAGCGGGCACGGAGCGTCGTACCGGTCGCCCGGCAGGCTGCGGCGCTCATGCTCGACGATCGCGACGCCGCCCGGGGCGAGGATGCCCGACGCGGCGACGACGCGCAACAGCTTCGCGACGTCCTCACCATACGGAGGATCGGCGAAGAGCCAGTCGGCGGCGCGGGGAGCGAGCCCTTCGACGCCCGCCGGCAGGTCGCGCCGCAGAACTTCGACGCGCTCCGCGAGCCCGAGGGCCTGCGCGTTGCGGCGGCAGAGATCGAGCGACTCGGCCGAACGGTCGACCAGCCGCGCGCGCGCCGCGCCGCGCGAGAGCGCCTCGAGGCCGAGCGCGCCCGTCCCCGCGTACAGATCCAGGACTTCTCCGCCGGGGAACCGCTGGCCGAGCACGTCGAAGATCGCCTGCCGCACTCGATCCGCCGTGGGTCGCAGCCCTCTGCCGCGCGGTCCCTCGATCCGGCGGCCGCGCGCGCCGCCACCGATGATGCGGAGCGACCCCACTAGGAGACTGGTGTCAAATGGCTGCCTGCTGCGAAAGCCGAACCCTTCGCTGCGACGGTCGGCCTCGTCGCTTCGCTGCAAAACGTACTGCAAAGAGTACGTTTCCGCTCTTCACTCCTCGGGCGCCCGTCTCGCCTCGGTCTCGGCTTTCTCGCGACGGCACCCATTTGACACCAGCCTCCTAGACCGCGCGCCCGAGCGGCTGCCCCACCCGGACGGTCCTGCCGGGGACGAGGGCCGGGTCGAGCGCCACCCGGCCGGCGGCGAAGCAGCAGATGACCGTGCTCCCCATGTCGAAGACGCCGATCTCGGCGCCCTTGTCGACCGGCCGGGGCGGCCGGTAGGCGGCGCGCGGCGCGCGGCGCGCGGCCAGGCCGGGATCGAAGCTCGCCCGCAGCCTCCCGACCACGGTGGCGCCAACCATGACGACCGCGCAGCGGCCGGCCGGCGTGTCGAGGAGGATCACGAGCCGCTCGTTGCGGGTGAAGAGCCCGGGCACGGTCGTCACGCTCGCCGGGTTGACCGGGAAGAGATCCCCGCGCACGTAGGAGCAGCCGGTGATCGAGCCGCCGAGCGGCGCGTGGACGCGGTGGTAATCGTGCGGCGAGAGGTAGACGACGACGTAGGCGCCACCCGCGAACGCGGCCGCCTCCCCGGGGTCGGCCAGCAGCGCGGCGAGGGTGTAGTCGACGCCCTTGACCTGCACGAGCCGTCCGTCCGTCGCGACGCCGGCCTCGTAGACGCGGCCGTCGGCCGGGGAGACGGCGACGCCCTCCCCTTCCGTGATCGGCCTCGCCCCCGGCCGGAGTTCCCGCGTGAACAGCTCTCGCACGGTCGCGTACGAGGAGAGCGGCCGAAGGACTTCGGTCATGTCCAGCCGGTATCGGCGGGCGAAGGCCCGGACGGCCATGCGAACGAGCGGCGAGGGGCGCGACCATCCGGCCACCTCACCGGCCGCGCGGGTGATCGCCCGGCGCGGCAACGCCCGGACCGCGGCCATGAACGCGCGGTCTTTCCAGGAGGGCAGGTGGCTCACGGGGCGGTCGGGCGAGGTCCGCCCGGCATCCAGTGGACGGTCCTTGGCGCGGGCGGGGGCGGGGGCGGGGGCTTCGCCGGCGGGGGCGGCGCGGGTGGCGTGGCCGCCGGCTTCTCGCGCGTCGAGACCGTGACGTCCGAGAGCGGCACGAGGCGTGAGACGCGGCCGTCCAGCAGGACCACGAGGTCACCCTGGAGGAAGGGGTATCGCGCCGCGCAGGCCAACTTCATCGCGTACGCCTCCCCGTGCTTCGCGCCCTGCTCGTAGAGCCCCTTCTCGACGAAGCAGCCGCCGAACTTCCCGAGGAACTCGTCGCGGGTCATGCCGAGCGCCGGACCGGCGGCGGCCACGGGCGGCGCAGCGACCGGCGCGGGGCCCTCGCGCGCGGCCGGCCAAGCGGGCGCCGCCGCGGCAGCCTTGTCCGCGGCCGCGAGCCGCGCCTCCCGGTCGGCGAACTCCTTCATCCCCTTCTCGACCTTCGACTCAAGCTCCGCGGCCTCCGCGGCGCGCGAGGAACGGGGGTCCACCTGCCGGAGGAGCGCGAGGACTTGCGCCATCGCCGGGTCCCCGTAGGCGTCGTCGAGCTTGTCCGCGTAAAGCTGGGTGTACCTCCGAAACGCCTGCTCGAATTGCGGCGAGTCGCCCCGCCCCCGCCGGCAGCCGGCCGCCGCGAGGAAGGCGAGGCAGAGCAGCGCGGGGGCGGATGTCCGCATCGACCCAGCGCTAACAGAAGCCCGCCACGCGTGCAAGCTCCGCCGGTGCTATCCTCGCGTCGAGTGACCGCCGCCTCCCTCGTGATCGCGCTCGCCCTGACGGCCGCGGCGCCGGCATCGCGCCCGCGCCTGCCGCCCATCCCGAACAACGCCCAGTGCCGCGCGCTCCCGGGGCTGCCCGGCCGCCGGCTCCCCCTCCGGACCGGCGAGCGGCTCGACTACACGGTCGACTTCCTGGGCGGCATCGAGGCGGGCACGGTGACGCTCACCACGCTCGCCCCGAGACGGCACGGCGACGACATGATCCTCCCGGTCTCCGCACACGCGGTGTCGAGCAAGCTGTTCTCCCGGTTCGGCAGGTTCGACAGCCGGGCCGTCTCCTGGCTCCGCCCGAGGGACCTCCACCCGAGCCGCTACCGGGAGGACTTCGTCGCCGACGACGGCAAGTACTGGACCGAGCTCGTCTTCCCCCCCCCCCGGGGGCCGCACGTCGTCCGCGCCCGCTGGGGCAATCCGAAGACCGGCGGCCAGAAGGCGTTTCCTTACGCGAGCGACGCGCTGGACGTCGTCGGCGCCTTCTATCTCCTGCGCTCGCTCGACCTCCGGCCGGGCCAGAGACTCTGCTTCGACGCCTACGGCGGCCGGACCTTCTGGCGCGTCTGGGGCCAGGTCGACGGCCGGGAGACGGTCGTCACCCCCGCGGGCCGGTTCGCGACGCTCCGGCTCTCCGGGACCGCGGCTCGGCTCAACGCGCCGAGCGTCCGCCGCGCGGTGCACTTCTGGATCTCGGACGACCCGCGGCGGCTGCCGGTCGCGGCCATGGGCGAGCTGGACTTCGGCCCGATGAGGGCGGTCCTCTCGGGGATCGGGGAGGCGCCGCGGGAGGAGAAGCGGCGCGCGCGCGACGGCTGGATGGAGTAGCCGCTACTTCGCGGCGGCGTAGGGCGGCTTCTTCGCCCACTCCCGCAAGGCGTCGACGACCTTGGGGATGACGTCGCTGTTCGCCTTGTTGACGAGGAAGCCCGGGAGCGAGCTCTCCGGGTTCGTGTGGACGAAGTAGACGAAGCGCGTCGCGGCGCCGCCCTTCTCGGGCGACAGTTGCCAGTAGCCCGAGACGTCGCTCAGCCGGACATAGTGCGCGAGCGGGGGAGGGGCCTTCGGGTAGCCGTTCGCCGCGCGCCAGGAGAGCTTGTAGAGGCCGCTGCCGTCCGCGGGGACGTGGTCGATGGAGACGCGCAGCGTATAGTCGCGGTCGCTGACGATCGGGAAGGCCAGCGCCGTATAGTAGTAAAGGATCCCGCCGGCCGCGTTCGGGTCGTTCTCGTGGCCGAGGATGGCCGTCACCTTCGTGTACGGCATCGTCCGCGGATAGGCGGGGATGTCGTGCAGCACCGCCCAGACGGCCGCGGGTGGAGCGTCGATCGTCCCCTCCGCCTTGACCTCCTTGACCGGGCTCCCGGGGAGGTCGCGGTTGTAGACGGCGATGCCCTCGACGGTGTCACGCAGCTCCCAGGGCGGCTCGCCGGCGGTCGCGACGCGGGCGGCGGAGGAGACGACGAGGAGCAGGGCTGGCCGCAGGAGAGCTTTCATGGCGCAGGAGAGTAGCAGAGGCGGGCGGTTTCCTGCTAGGCTCCGCGCCATGCCTTACCGCCCCGCGTTCGCCTGGCTGGCCGGCCCGCTGCTGCTCGCCGGATGCTCCTCCGGCACGCCCTGCTCGGGTAGCAATTGTCTGCCCGTGGGGGGCAGCTACCTCTTCACGTTGAACCCGCCGATCCGCTGCCCGGCCTGGGAGCAATTCCCCACGTCATCGTCCCCGATGGTCGTGAGCCAGCTCGGCAGCCAGATCACGCTGACCCTCTGGCCGACGACCGGAACGCCCGTCCACACCCTCACCGGCACGCTCAACTCGGACGGATCCATCCAGACGTCGGAGAGCCAGTTGAACTCTGAAATCGGCATCCCCTTCGCGACGATCGGCGGAGTCTTTCAGAGCCAGAGCACGACGAAGGGACAGGCCCCCTTCTACTTCAGCGGCTCACTCGTCCTGCAGGGGACGGGCGCGGCTCCGGCCACCTCGGGCGGCGGAGCGACCTCGGGAGGTCTACCCACCGGCGCTTCGCAGGGGCTGGGCGGCGGGTCCACGCAGACGACCGGCTGCACCGGCTCGAGCACCATGACCGCCGTCGAGCAGGGCTTCTCGTCCATCGCGCCGGCCTCGACGGGCGACGCGGGCATGAGCAGCGCCGACGGCGGCACGGCCTAGGAGGCGGGTGTCAAATCGGTGCCGTCGCGAGACGTTAAGCAGCGAAGCGACGAGGCCGCCCGCCGCAGCGAAGGGTTCGGCTTTCGCAGCAGGCAGCCATGGGACAAAAGCCTCCTAGCCTGCCGGCGCGGCGGCGGCTGCCTTGCCGGCGGGCTGGGCCTTCTGCGTCGGGGCGGCCTTGCGTTCTTCGCGCCGACGCCGCTCGCGGGCCTTCCACTGCTGGCGGCGGCGCGACTTCAGCCGCCGATGCTTGCTCTTCGATCTGGCCATATTCCTCCTCGGGCGCCGACCACCCGGCGCAGGGTTACTACCTATCAGGTTTCTCCCTCGCCCGTCTCGGGCGGCGGCGGTCCCCCGGCCGTCGGGGGCGCCATCCCTTCCGCGCCGCGCGTGTCGGACGGCAGGATCACGCTCGCCCGCAGCTCGCTCGGCGGCTCGGCCGGTGGCGTGGCCGCGGGCTTCGGGGGCGGCGGGTGGATGGCGAGCGAGCAGCTCTGCACGTACTGCCGGACCACGTCGAGCGGGAGGGCCGGACAGAAGTTCCCGTTGATGCCTTCCATGTCGCGGGCCATGCAGAGCGAGTTCAGGATGGCCTCCTCGGTGCACTCGATGACCGCCTCGTAGAGCGCGTCGAGCCGCCGATCGAGCAGGACTTTGATCCGGTAGACCATCTTCTGCGTCCGCCGCGGGATCCGGTTCGCGGTCGAGAAGCAGACGATGATCTCCCCCGATCCGTGCGCGGCGAACGATCCGGCGCGGCCGATACCGAGCGAGACGCGCTTCGCGAGCCGGTTGAGCTGGTGACTCTGGAGCGGCGCGTCGGTCGCCACGACCGCGATGATCGATCCATAGTTGTCCTTGCGCCGCGGCAACCCCGCGAACCGATCGGCGAGCATCTCCCCCACAGGGAGGCCGCTGATCCGGAGGTTGTGCATGAGCCCGAAGTTGCTCATCACGAGGACACCGAGGGTGTAGCCCCCGAGGATCTCGGGGAGCTTGCGCGACGACGTCCCGATCCCGCTCTTGAAGTCGCAGGTGATCATCCCGGTGCCGCCGCCGACGTTTCCCTCGGCGACCGGCCCCTCGGAGGCGGTCCGCAGCGCCTCCCAGACGTGGTCCTCGTGGACATGGCGCCCCGAGATGTCGTTGAGCCACGAGTCGTCGCACTCGCCGACGACGGGGATGATCACGTCGTGCTCGTCGCCGATGCCCGGGTACGTGTCGACCATGTAATGGATGGCGGCGTCGGAGACCTGCCCCACCGAGAGCGTGTTCGTGAGGAAGATCGGCGTCTCGATGAGCCCCCACTCCATGACCTGCGTGAGCCCGGAGACCTCGCCGGCGCCGTTCAGGACGAACCCGCCGCCGGTGACGCGGTTCTCGAAGACGTTCCCATACTCCCCGACGGCCGGCAGGATGGCCGTGACGCCCGTGCGGACCGGGCCGTGCCCCGCCCGCAGCGGGCCCGCCCCGCGCATGATCGTCGAATGGCCGACGGCGACTCCCTTGACGTCGGTGATCGCGTTGTACCGCCCCGGCCGGTACCGGCCGAGCGGGATCCCCAGCTCCCGCGCACGAAAGCGCGCGGGCGGAGCGGGTTGGGAGGCCTCGGGCACGCGGAGGGTATAGCCGAACTACCGGCGGAAAGCAGCAGGGATGGCGCCAGCCGCCACGGGGGCTCTGAAGCGGTCCGGCGGTCAGCCCGTCTGGATCCACGGGCGGCGCGGCGAGGCGTTCGAGCGCGCAGGCGAGAAGGGCGCGCGAGAGCGACGACCGCCGAGGCGTCGCGTAAAGCACCTCCCCCCAAGCCTGTCTTATTCACGGTACGGCGTAGCGAGGCGTTCGAGACCGCAGCCGAGAAGGGCAAGCGAGAGCGACGACCGACGAGGCGTCGCGTAAAGCACCTCCCCCCAAGTCGTTTGGAGGGTGGCAAGCCCCCCGCAGGAGGAAGGAGCGAGCACACCCCCCCATGTCGTTGTAGGGGTGGCAAGCCCCCCCTTCGGGAGGCGCGGGATCGGACGCCGCGGCAGGCGGACCGTGAATCCAGACGGTCTCAGCGCCGCCCCGGTGGGGCGGCCCCGCCGCCCGGGCGCAGGCTGAACGTGAACCTCGCGTTGTCGCCCCGCACCCCGACGGGCCCGGCGGCCGCCACGGCCTCCCCGGGGAGAGGCCACTTTCCCATCTGTCGGCCATCGACGGCGACCGACAGGAGCCCGCCTTGGATCTCGGCCCGCAGGACGTGCTCGCTGCCCGGCGCGGGGTCGGCCAGGCGCGGCTGCGGCTTCAGGATCCGGTAGCCGCGGTTGCCACACTCGCGCGAGGTCCGCATCCCCGGATTGCTCTTGACCGACACCGCGATCCGCGATTCCGGCGAGAGCCGCCACATGACGTAGACGAGGTTGCACGCGTCGGCCGCGCGGAGCTTCACGCCGATCTGCCGGCGGGCGAGACCCGAGGCGAGGTCGATGTCCTGGGCCGTCGGCCCCTGGTAGGTGAACCGCAGCTCGGCCGCGTCGCCCGCGCTCCCCTCGGCGATCGCCCGCATCTTCGCCGAGCGGGTGGCGAACCGCCCGCCGCCGAGCCCGACGAGCTCGCCCTCGGTCGCGCGCAGGTTCACGGCCGCGCCCGCGAGTCCCGTCGCCGCCGACAACGCCAGGGCGGCGGCGACCGCGTGGGGAGCCCAGCTCCCCACGGCCCGCCCATCCCACCTCGTCTTCGTGGGCGCCCTCCCCGACTCTTCGCGCGGCAGGAACATGCTCGGCAGCCGTCGCTCAGCGCTCCCCGAGCAGCCCGCGCAGCTCGGCCACACGCGCGCGCGCGTACGCCTCGTCGGCCCGGGCCTTCACGAGATCGAACCAGACGACGTCCCGGAAGGCCTCCACCTTCGGGACGTGGAGGGCGGCGACCGAGGCGAGCCGGGCCGCGAGGTCGCGGCGCAGCAGCTCGGCCTCTGCGAGCCGCTTCTCCTCGGCGGGGAGCTCGGCGCGCAGCTTCGTGAGGGTCGATTCGGTCCGCTCGTCGGTGTCCGCGATCTGCTCGTGGACGAAGGCGACGCGCCCCGACGCCGCCTCGGCCTCCGCCCGCGGCTGCCAGAAGAGGCCCGGGTTGAACGAGAGCATCACGGTCCCGAAGAGGGGCAGGTAGTCGCGCACGCCCCAGACGCGATCGTAGCCGGCCTTGAAGACGAGATCGACGGCCTGCGCCTCGCGCAGCCGCGCCTCCAGCTTCTCCGTCTCGAGCTCCGCCTCGTCGCGCCGCCGCAGCAGCGCGGGCACCGGCGCCGGGGGCGGACCGTAACGGTCGAGCCCGCGCAGCTCCTCCTCCGCGGCCGCATTCTCGGCCTTCAGATCGGCGACCCGCAGCTCGGTCGCCGCGAGCTGGTCGGCCGTGGCCCGGCCCAGCCGCACGGCCTGCCGCGTCTCGCCGAGGAGCTGCTCGGCCCGCGGCAGCGCGCCCGAGAGCACCGCGACCTTGGCCCGGAGCGCGGGCCCCGAGCGGAGGTTGTCGTTGGACACGACGAACGCCCAGAGCTGGTTGACGAGGAAGAAGCGCCGGCAGTCGGCCTCCGCCCGGTCCCTCTCCACGAGCCCCTGGTAGAGCCGCGAGAGGCTGTAGCCCGCCCCCGCGGTGAGCCGCTCCGTGGGCGGCAGCGTCACCCCGCCCGCCGCGAGCGCGTCCGCGCCGTTCACGATGCCGAACTGCGCGAACAGCTCCGGGGAGAGCTGGAGCGCGCTCTGGGAGCGGGCTACCCCTCCGACGAACCGGCAGTAGCCCTCCGCCGTCGGCAGGGCCGGCGCGCTCTGCGCGAGCAACGCGAGGAGGAGAAGGTGAGTCATCCTAGGAGCCTGGTGTCAAACGAAAACAATTAGCCCTTCTTATTCACGGTACGGCGTAGCGAGGCGTTCGAGACCGCGAGCCGAGAAGGGCAAGCGAGAGCGACGACCGACGAGGCGTGCGTAAAGCACCTCCCCCCAAGTCGTTTGGAGGGTGGCAAGCCCCCCGCAGGAGGAAGGAGCGAGCACACCCCCCCATGTCGTTGTAGGGGTGGCAAGCCCCCCCTTCGCAGGCGCGGGATCGGACGCCGCAGCAGCCGGACCGTGAATAAGACGGGCTTAGAGAAGCACCCCCCTCTGGAGCACGCAGCTCGCCTCTCCAGGCTCTGGGTGCGAATGGCTTTCCCAATGGCTCTTCCAGTTTCACACCAGCCTCCTAGAGCCAGAGCGGCGCGTGATCCACGAAGAGCACCTTCTCGTGCGCCCAGTTGCGGGGGACGGCGATCCGGATCATGGCGCCGCGCAGCTCCACGTTGCGCAGGGGATGGTGCAGCGTGATCTCCCCCGGGAGGATCTCCAGGACCTCCCCGACCTTCCGGCAGAGGAGGAAGGAGAGGTCGCAGCCGAAGAGCCGGGTGCCCGGGCGGACGCCCGGGAGGTTCGGGTACGGGACCGAGGCCGCGACGAGATCCTCCTCGATGGCGCGGTAGTACGGCGAGGCGCGCAGGGCGGAGAGGGCCCGGTCGTAGTCGAGCAACGCGGCGTCGGCCTGGGGCAGCTCCTCGTGGATGGCCACCGCCGTGTCGTAGAGCTTCGCGCCGTTCTCGACCGACAGCTCGTACTGCTTGTCGATGGCCAGCGCGTCGTACGTCAGCCTCGCGTGCGCGGGGACCCGGTCCGGCGCCGAGATCAGGGCCAGCGCGCTCGCCTCGCGCGCGAGGTCCGCGGCCCGCGTGTCGATCGCGACCTTCCGGTCGGCGAGGGAGAGGTTCGCGCCCGCGATCTGGGAGGCCTGGAAGTTCTGCGCGACGACGCTGTCGTAGTCGAGGAGTCGGGCCGCCTCGAGCGCCTCCGTCCGGCCGCGGGAGAGATCGGCGTAGGTCTGCCCGGCGCGGACGATCTGCTGCTTCGCCGCGCCGTACTCGCCGGAGAGGCTCGACACCCGCGCGAGGTCGAGCCTCCGGGCGCGCAGGTCGCCCTGGACGGCGTCCTTGAACCTCGCCTGGAACTGCTTCTCGACCGAGAGGCCCAGCTCGGCGGCGCGGAGATCGGTTTCCAGCCCCTCCCGTGTCGCGAGGACCTTCTCCCGCAGGGCCGACTGCTCCGCGATCTGCGTCTCGACCTGGATGACGCGCGGGTCGTTGGGCGCGATCACCTCCGGCGCGATCCAGGTCCGGTCGAAGAGGAAGAAGAGGTTCGTCGCCAGGTAGCCGGCGAGCCCGACCAGGATCGCGGTGAGGATGGCGAGGCCGAGCAGCTTGTACGCCGTGACGATGATCCCGTTGATCGGCGCGAAGCGGTCGTAGCGCCGCGGCGGCGGGGCGGCGCGCACCGGAGGCGCGGGGGGGGCCGCGCGGGTCGGGGGCGGGGCGGAGGGCAGCGGCGAGGCGATCATCGGCTAGGCCGTGCCGACCTCGCGGGTCTCCCAGCTCCCCGAGTCGAGCGTGAAGAGGGCGAGCGGCGTGCAGAGCAGGTAGGTCACGGGCATCACCACCGCCATCGCCAGGAACCAGAGCGGGTGGACGCGCAGCGCGGCGGGGTAGCGGCGGACCCCGAACCCGTAGACGGCGCCGAAGAAGGCGAGGATCGTCAGGTTGAACGCCGCCAGGTCCCAGAAGGTGTCCTGGGTCAGGTTGTAGTAGACGACGAATGGGTACGAGATCAGCATCCCGAAGAGCGAGAGGTAGTGGACGGCGACGAGCGGCGGGAGCTTCCAGGCGTGGGAGAGGCCGCCGAAGAAGTCGACGAGGTTCGAGCGGCGCCAGCGGAGCTGCTGGGAGAAGTACTTGTCGAGGGTCGGCGGCGCCTGCGTCCAGCAGACCGCGTCCAGGGTGGTGAACGTCTCCCACCCGGCCTTGATGATCTGGCGCGTCAGGAACCGGTCCTCGCCGTACTTGATCGGCACGCCGAAGATCCGCCGGTTCTCCAGGACGGGCTCGAGCTGCACGAGCACCTCACGCCGGAAGGCGGAGAGGCAGCCGGAGAGGCACATCACCGAATGGAAGGTCTTCTCCAGATTCTTCAGGTATTCGTAGCTGAAGAAGTACTTGATCGCCTGCATCTTCGTGAGCCAGTTCTCGTTTGCGTTGGCGACGTTCACCCTCCCCCCCACGGCGGCGATCCTCGGGCTCGTGAAGCGGCGGAGCAGCTCGCGGAGCGCGCCCGGGTCGACCTCCACATCGGAGTCCACGGAGACGATGATCTCCGACCGGCTCTCCCGCACGGCGCGGTTGATCGAGAGCCTCTTGCCGAGGTTCTCCGGGTTGCGCAGGACGCGGAAGTTCCTCCGGCCGCCCCCCGCGGCGAGGGCGTGCGCGCCGCTCCCGTCCGTCGAGGCGTCGTCGACCATCACGAGCTCGATCTTCTCCTCGGGGTAGTCGAGCGCGAGCAGACTCTCGACGGTCCTCGCGACCCGCGGCCCTTCGTTGTACATGGGGGTCACGACCGTCACGGTCGGCTCATAGTCGTCGACGGTTCGGTCGAACCCGGCCCCTCGCACCCACCGGAGGTAGGCCCCCAGGAAGTAGCGGTTCACCCAGACCAGAAACACCAGCAGGTAGACGGGCAACAGCGTCAACGGTTCGGGCTCCTCATGTCTTGCTGGTTCCTCCCCTCCATTCGTAACGACGTCCCGTAGTGCCGTCAACAAAACAGCCGCCAAACCGATAGGCGTTTGGCGCGCCGAGGATAGGCAGGGGATGGGCAGAGCGTTCCCGCCCCCAAGGCCCCGATTCCAAACGCAGGGTCTGTCTGCGGCTTCCTTCGATCGCTGCGGACCTGCGGGCATCGGGAGCGGGTTTTTGCAACGACGCAGGGTGGGTGGTCGAAGAGTGGGTCTGGTCCACTCCCTCCCCCCGAGGAGCCATCCCATGTTTCTTGAGCCATCCGCTCGATTCCTGGACCCGTTCCGGCCCGCCCTTCCGCCCCTCCGATCGCAGCCTCCGGGCCTCCAATCGCTGCTTCCGGCTCTCCGTCCGCAGCCTCCGAGGCTCCGTCCGCAGCCTCCAAGGCTTCCATCGATGCCTCCAAGCCTTCCATCGATGCCTCGAAGCCTTCCATCGATGCCTCGAAGGTCCCGGGCAGATCCTTCCGGTGACCCGATCGCTCCTTCCGGCTGCCCGATCGCTGCTCTCGGCGACCCGATCGCTGCTTCCGGCGACCCGGCCGCTGCTTCCGGCTCTTCGGCGGGCTCGACGGAAGGCTTCGAGGCATCGACAGGAGCCTTCGAGGCATCGATGGAAGGCTTCGAGGCATCTTCCGGAGAGTCCGGGAGCACGATCGATCGACCCGGAAGCTGCGATCGGAGCCTTGGAAGCTGCGGACGGAGACGTGGAAGCTGCGGACGGAGACGTGGAGGCTGCGGACGGTGGCTCGGGAGCTGCGATCGATGGCTTGGAGGCTGCGATGGAAGGCTTGGAGGCTGCGATGGAAGGCTTGGAGGCTGCGATGGAAGGCTCGGAGGCTGCGGACGGGGCCGCGGAAGCTTTCGATCGGAGAGCCGGTTCCCGGCCTCGGCGGTCCTTTGGGGGGCAACGACACGCGGGGTGGGGGGCGAAACTTGGGTCAGCTCCACCCTCCCCCCTTGCCCGCGCCGTCCGGAATCCTGTAGTGTGCGCCCACTACCGGGGCCGAGGCGCCGTCGCGGCTCCCTTCCGCTTGGAGGGTTACATGTCGCAGCAGAGCAGCAGGATGTCGTTGGGTGAGGTTCTCCGTTTCTTGGGCACGTGCTCGCTGGCGGTCGCGGTCGTCTGCGCGACGTTCCCGGCGCAGGCGCGGGCCGACGTCACCACCTCGGAGATGTACGCGCAGGCCTACCCCCCTCCCCCGTCGTACCCGCCCCCGGGCTACGGGCAGGCGCAGTACGGCGCGCCGCAGTATGGGGCTCCGCAGTACGCCCCCGCCGCGATGCCGAACCCCGCGGACGTGGCGACCGCCGGCGCCGACGCCTTCGCGGACGTGCAGATGCAGATCAACAGCGTCCTCTGGTTCTTCATCGGCTTCATCCTCTCCTGGGTCGGCATCATCCTGGGCTACGTGATCACGCCCTCGCCGGACGGCGCCCGAATGATCGGGAAGTCGTCGGCGTACGTGGCCGCCTACACCGAGGCGTACGGCTCGGCGGGCCGGTCCAGGCAGGGCACGTGGGCTCTGTACGGCGCCATCACGAGCTGCGTGCTCTGGATCGTCTACTGGGTCCTCTGGATCGGCGTCTTTGGCTACGCGTTCTGGTTCTAAGCGAGCCTAGCGCTGCATGAGGTCGTTTCGGGTCGTGCCGGCGGTCGTCGCCCTGCTCCTCCTCCCAGGAGCGGCGGCGGCGGCCGCCGGTACCGATCCGAGCGGCCAGCCGCTTCCCAAGATACCGATCGAGCAGAAGGGCTCGCCGTTCCAGGCGGGCTTTCGTTTGAGCATCGAGGAGGGGGGGCGGGTCGAGTCCTCGGCGGGGGCGGTCTTCGTTCGCCACGACGGGATCCTCTGCGTCTCGGTCGACGCGCCCATCCATCAGCGGCTCGCCTTCGGCCGGCAGCAGCTCACCATCTACTACCCCGACGAGAAGACGGTGCTCGTCGCCAAGCCGGGGCCGGGGAAGCTCCCGGTGATGATCGACGCCCTCCTCCTCGCGTTCATCGATCCCTCCGGGTTGCTCACCAAGAACGCCACGGTGCTGTCGCAGACCGAGGATCCGGCGGCCCATACCCTCACCACGATCTGGGTCGTGTCGGACCCGTCGGGGAAGAACCAGGCCCGGATGAAGCTCGTCGAGGCGAGGGATGGAACGCGATCCATCGAGGTCCTCTCCAAGGAAGGCGTCCTGCTCAACCGTTACGAGTTCGATGGCCGGGTGGCCCTGGGGACGGCCCATATCCCCACCCGGATCACCGTGACGTACAAGCGGACCGGCAAGCCGGATCGCGTGGATCGTTGGACGCTCGACCGGGTCGCCGCCGAGAACGACGGGAGCGGCGCGGCGCAGAGCTGCGTCGCGGTGCCCGCCGGCCTCCACGCCCGCGAGATCACCCTGTGACCGCGCTCGTCCTGGCCGCCCTGCTGGGTGGAGCGGCGCCGTCGGCTCCCGCGCCGCTCGCCGACGCGCGCCAGGCGGCCGAGTGGCTCTTGTCCGAAGCCCCTGCCCTGCCGGAGCCCCAGGCGGAGCCCGCCGCCGGAGCGCGAGAATGGGATGGTTCTCTCGCCGCCGGGATCGGCCACGTCCTCTTCGGCGGCTACCGGGTCCTCCTGTCGTCGCAGGACAGCATCTCGTGCAGCTTCACGCCGTCCTGCTCCCACTTCGCGGAAGGGGCGATCGACCAGCACGGCTTCATCGAAGGGATCCTCGCGACCTTCGACCGGTTCGAGCGAGAGAACGTGGCCGCGGCGCTTTACTACCCGCCCGACGTCGCCACGATGCGCCTCTCCGATCCGCCGAACGGCTACTGCCTGGGCTGTGCGCGGTGACGCCGCTCGCGGGCCTCGCCCTCCTCCTCGCCGCGGCGGCGCCGGTCGCCCCCGCGGCGCCGGTCGCCCCCGCGGAGCCGGTCGCCCCCGCGGAGCCGGCCGCTCCGCCGGGGCCCCGACCCGCCGGCGTGTTCGACTTCGCCGAACGCCTGCGCGGCCTCGGCCGGTTCGACGCCTGCGCGGTCGAGGCGCTGCGCGCGGGATACGCCCATCCGGTCGAGCAGGAGGCGGCGACCGAGCTGGCCGCGCTCTGCCTCGACCTCGCCCACCGCTGGCGCGACGCGCACCGGCTCGTGGCGGCGGCAGCGCCTACTCCAGGGACGCGCTGGCGGCTGTGCTACACCGAGGTCTTCCTCGCCACGCCACCCTCGCCGCTCTGCTCCGGAGACCTCCGCGTCGAACCCGACCGCTGGCTGCGGCTCGCGGCGTACACGCCGATCATGCGCTCCATCGTCGAGAAGCGATGGGAGACCGCGGCCGGGGACCTCGCCCGGCTGCCGCCCGTGCCCTCCGACACCCTCGATGGCTGGGCGGCGGAGGACCGCGGCTTCGTCCAACGGCACGACCACCTCCCCTACCGCTCCCCGTGGCTCGCGGCGGCGCTCTCCGCGGTCGTCCCGGGCGCGGGGCGGGCCTACGTGGGCCGCTGGGGGGACGCAGCCTTCAGCCTCGTGCTGGTCGGTCTGCCGGCCGGCTTCGGCGCCTGGGACTTCGCGCGCCAGGGCGTCTCGTCGGTGGGGGGCTGGATCCTCGCCTCCGTGGCCGGCCTCTTTTACCTGGGCGATCTGTACGGCTCGGCGGTGGGCGCGATCCGCTTCGACGAGCAGCAGGAGGACGATCTCTCGCGGCAGATCCTGAAGGCTTACGAGGGGCGGGCGGCGCCGTAGACCATGGGACCCGTGCTGCTTGCCCTGCTTTGCGCGGCCGTCGCGCCGGCCCCTCCGGACCCCGACGGGCCGGGCTTCGTCGAGGTCCTGGAGCGGGCCGGCCTCTACCGCGAGGCGCGAGCCGAGCTCTCCCGCCAGGAGCAGCTCCGGGGAGACGCCTCGGCCTTCGAGCCGGCCGCTCTCTTCGAGCTGGGGATCGAGCTGGCCCGGGCAGGCGATCTCCCGCAGGCCATCCAGACGATCGAGGAGGGCGCGGCGCTGGAGAAGCGGGATCGGATCGCGGACGAGTGGCACCTGACGCTGGGGACGCTCCGACTCAAGCTCGGCGATTACCCGGTCGCGGAGGGCTATTTCTCCCGGGTCTTCGCCTTCAGCGACGACCCCTCGTTGCGGCTGCGGGCCGAGCGGCTCGCCTGCGTCGGCCACCTCTGGGCCCTCGACCCCACGCCGGCCCGGAGCTGCACGCTCGCGCTCCTCGGCCGGAGCCCTCCCGTCGAGCAACGATTGAGCTCGGTCGAGTCGGAGGGGAGCTGGCGCGGTTATGTCGGCGGCATCCTGTCCGCGATCGTCCCCGGTCTCGGCCAGGCCACCGCGGGCGAGCCGCTGGACGGACTGATCGCTCTCGGGGTCAACGGGGGCGCGGCCGCCGGCGCGGTGGCCATGGCCCTCTCGGGCGACCTGCTCGACGCGGTCGTGCTCGTCGCCGGGGTCGCGGCCCGCTATTACGTGGGCAACATCGAGCACGGTTCGGCCGACTGGGACGCCGTCGCCTCCCGGCGGCGAAGGAGAGACGCCGACGCGCTGATCCGCGAGATTGCCGCTCTGAGCCTGTGAATCAACCCCCTCCCGTCGCCAGGCCGCCGATCCGGTCCCATCTGCTTCGTTGCGTCAACTGCGGCATACTCCAGTGAGTATGCCTCGTTGCCGCGCCTCGCATCTGGGACCGCCTCGACGGCCTGGCTCGGTCCGGGGATTAATTCACAACTTCTCTCCCCGCCTCCTAACCCGCCCGCGGTCAGCCCTCGGTCAGGGTCTTCACCGCGGACCGAAAGACGTAGATCCGCGCCGTGTTGGTCTGGCGGTCGCCGGGCACCAGGAAGAACCCGGATTCCATCGGCTCGCCCTCGGGACGATAGCCCCAGAGCTGGCGGCCATCCTCGAAGGTCACCGCGACCCGGCGGCCCTCCGGAGGAGGCGGGAGCTGCCCCGCCGCGAGCAGGAAGAAGATCGCGCGAACCTCGTCGGCGCGGATCCTCTCTGGCGCTCCCCCCGCCAGGGGAAAGAGATCGAGATGCGCATCCTCGAGGTCGGGATCGTGGAGCAGGCCGTGCTTCAGCGCGCCGTCCTGCAGCTGCAAGGCGACCTCGTGGCGGCCGTCCACGACCGTCGGCGACCGCAACGCCCCGCCGAACAGCGCCGCGCGGGCGTCTGCCACGGGCAGCAACGGCTGGGCGACGGATTCGACACCGAAGGGCAGCGGGGTGGGCGGGGCCGGTGCCCACCCTGGAGGCCTGGTCTGGTCGGCCAACTCGGTCAGCGGGATCGCGTCGCCTTCTTCCGGGGGCGGAGAGCCCAGATCGGGAGGAGCCGGCGCGAGGAAGGGCGCGAGCCCCGGCTCGCCCGGAGGAGCAGCGCCCGGCTCCGGGACGAGCGGCTCACCGGGGAGCGGCAGAAAGAGCGGCTCCCCGGGGACCGGCGGCGCGAGCGGTCCGCCGGGGACGAAGAACGGCATCGTGTTCCTCGCCAAGACGGGGGACGGGGACTCGCCGGTCGGACTCGGGGGAGGCGCCAGCGGCACCGGTTGTTCGATGGCCGGCGCGGCGCCGGGCGACCCGCCGGCCGGGGCGGCCCGAACGAGCGGCAGGGGCACCGGCTGCTCCATCGCCGGCTGGGGCGCAGGCCGATCGAGCTGGAGGACGGATTGTACCGGCGGCGCGGGCTGGCCAAGGAGCAGGATGGGCTGCGGGGGCGACGCCGGATCTTCGAGCCGGAGGATGGGTCGCGCGGGGAGCGAATCGACCGGCGAATCGAGTCGCAGGACCGGCTCCGGGACCGGAACCAGCACGAGCGGCTCCGCCTCTTCCCCCGGCCGCGCGGCGAGCGGAGCGACCGACAAAGGAAGGGGGGCCGGCGGTCCGGGTTCGACCCGATCGCCCCCCGCCGGCAACGGCGCGAGCAGGGGGGCGTGCTTGCCGAGCACCTGGCGAAGCTCCTCCCACCGCGGCCACTCCCCGGCCTGTAGGCTGCCGCCCGAGCGTCGCTCCTCGAGGAGGCGAAACTCCCGAAGAGCCGCCAGTAGGTCCCATTCACGGTTCGCGTCCATGGCCCGGTCCAGGAACCTGAACGAGTACACCAGTCGGCGTCCCGACTCAAACCCCGCTCGCCAGGGCCTCGGTCAAAGTCGCGGCGCGCAAACCTTGGCTCGCTGCACGACTTGGCCGGGACCCTGCCCCGCTCTCCCGCCCGGGGTTCGGGGCCGGCCATCCTCCCCCGTCTACCCAACCGAGCCTCGCCGGCGGTGAGGCTGAGGGCCTATCTCGTCGCCGAGGGAGAAAACGCCGATCGCCGACCCAATCACCCCCCGCGACCCACGCCGGGTCGGGGACCTCGCACTCGGGATCCTGGGGACGGCGGTCCTGCTGTTCTCTCTCTGGGTCGTCCGCGGATTCCTCCTCGCGATCACCACCGCCTGCCTGTTCGCCTCGCTGCCGATCCGCCGTCCCCGACCAGGCCGCCGATTTCGGCGTCTGCGCGCGCTCGGCGCGACGCTCGGCGTGCTCCTGCTCTTCATCTTGCCGGTCGGCCTCCTCGGCTGGCTCCTCGCCATCGAAATCGGCAGGGCGATCGACCTGCTGCGCGACGCCCTGGGGCCCGCCGGCCTCTCCGGCCTCCTCCACGGACGGTTGCCCGCGCCCCTGGCGGGGGTTCTCGCGCAGGTGGGAGCCGTCCTCCCGGTCGATGTCGGGAGCCTGCACCATCAACTCGGCGAGCTCGCGCGCCTGCTCGCCCCGACGGTCGGAGGGCTCCTCGCCTTCTCGGGAACGACGGCCCTCGACCTGCTCGTCCTGTCGATCGCCCTCTTCTACCTCCTCCTCGATGGCGATCGGCTGGGCTCCTGGCTCCTGGACGTCCTGCCGCTCCCCGGGCATTACAGCCGCGAGCTGTTCCGGGAGCTGCGCGACGTGACGTACGGGATGATCGTGGGCACCATCCTGACCGGCGTCTTGGTCGGCGTCGCCGCCGCGTTCGGCTACCTCCTCTCCGGCGTCGCGAACCCCGCCGTCTGGGGCGTCCTGACCGGCCTGCTCACGGTCGCGCCGGCCGTGGGCAGCTCGATCGTCTGGGCCCCGATCGCCGTCGTCCTCGCCCTGGAAGGCCACTTCGTCCGAGGCTTGTTGCTCACCGCCTACTGCCTGCTCGTCGTGGTCCTCGGCATCGACGATCTCCTGCGGCCGCGACTCGTGGGTCCGCGCATGACGCTCCATCCGTTCTTGACGTTCATCGGGATCTTCGGCGGGGTCGCGACCCTGGGCATCTCGGGCCTCCTGATCGGCCCGCTGGCGCTGGCGCTCGCCGTCGCGGTCCTGCGCCTCTACCGGCGCGACTTCACCCCGGCGGGATCAGGAGAACCAGCGCGGCCCCTCGAGCAACAACGCCACCGCGAATAAGGCGAGGCCGAGGAGCAGGAGGGGGCGGGATGGTCGCGCCCGCCAGGCCCAGATCCGCGCCTCACGGCGCGCGAAGCGGGGCAACTGCCCGAACTCGTCCCAGGCACGCTCGTACGCGGCCCGAGCCGCCGCGCCGTCCCCGCGGCGCGCCTGCGAAAGTCCGAGGAGAACGAGCCCGCGCACGCTCGCCGGGTGGGCGGCAAGGAACCTCTGGACCGCATCGAGCGTCCCCGCCGCGTCCCCCGCCCGCAGTCGGGCGCGCGCGATCTCGAACGGGATCTCCCCCTGGCGGAAATCCGGCTGCATCGCCTCGACCTCGCGAAGGAACAGCTCGCCGCGCTCGCGGTCGCCCCGGCGCAGGCAGGCCACCCCGAGTTGGAACAGCGCCTCGCGATCGCCCGGGTCGGCCTCAACGGCCGGGCGAACGACCTCGATGGCGGCGGCCGGACGATGGAGGCGCAACCAGACTTCGGCGAGGGCCGCGCGGGCCCTCCGGTCGTGAGGATTCTGCGCGAGCGTCCGGGAGAGATCGGCCGCGAGCCGCAGATCCCAGAGGCGGCGGCCGAGACGCGGGAGGAGGCGGAAGGCGTTCCAGTCGAGCACGACCCAGACCGCCAGGGTGACCAGGGCGGCCACGAGCGGGCTGCGGGTCAGCAGGGCGACGAGCCCGAAGACGAGGATCTTGGTCAGCACGGCCGCGCATTCAAGCACAGTTTTCGATAGGATCGGTCACCCTCATGCGTCCTGCCGGCGGCCGTCTCGTCTCCTTGGCGTTCGCGCTCTCAGGAGCAGCCTGCAACGTGGTCCGGCCGCTGCCGGACGCCGGACCGGGCTTCACCATCCCCGACGCGGGCGCGCCCGACGGCGCCTGGACCGAGCTGGTCCTTCTGGCCGGTCAGCCCGGCGCCACGGGGCGCGAGGACGGCTTCGGACCGGGGGCTCGCTTCGACAACCCCCAGGGCGTCGCGGCCGCCGCCGGGGCGATCTTCGTCGCCGACTCGTCGGGCTCAACCCTCCGGCGCTTCGAGCCGGACGGCGGCGCCGTGCGGACGGTCGCGGGCATCCCCGGCGTGCCCGGCGCCCTGGACGGCACGGGCGACGGTGCGGCCTTCGACGCCCCGGCCGGCCTGGCGGCCGGGGCCCAGGGCATCCTGTACCTCGCGGACAGCGGCAACCACGCGATCCGGCGCGTGGACACCGCGACGCTCTCGGTGTCGACGGTCGCCGGGCGGCTCGGGATCGCCGGCAGCGCCGACGGGGTCCCGGGAGAATTCCGCCTCCCCCGGGGCGTCGCCTGGGACGGGGCGGGCGCGCTCTACGTCGCCGACAGCGGCAACGACACGGTCCGCCGAGTCGACCTCGCGACGGGTGGGGTGACGACGGTGGCGGGGACGGCAGGACGGCCGGGAGACGCGGATGGCCCGGCGGCCGACGCGGGCTTCAATGATCCCGGGGGAATCGCCGCGGACGGCGCGGGTCACGTCTTCGTCGCGGACACGGGCAACGACACGCTCCGCGAGATCGACCTCGACGCCGGCGTCGTCTCGACGCTCGCCGGCAGTCCCCGCGCGATCGGATCCGACGACGGGCCCGGCTCCGGCGCGAGGTTCGCCGTGCCCCTCGGGCTGACGCTCGATGGCCAAGGAGGGCTCCTCGTCGCCGACAGCCAGAACGGCACCATCCGCCGGGTCGCGCTGGGCGATGGCAACGACGTCTCCACGATCGTCGGCGTACCCACCCAGCAATCGATCGCGCCAGGCCCCCTCCCCGCGAGCCTCGACGCTCCCTCGGCCCTGGCGCTCGACCCAGCGGGCCACCTCCTCCTGCTCGACGACGACGCGCTGCTGGAGGTTCGCTGACTCCCGGGATCACTTGGGCGTGAGCTTCATGAGCCGCCCCTCCCCCGTGGCGTCGGTCCAGTAGACCGACGAGCCGTCCACCGCGATCGCGCCCGGCTCGTTCTGGCCCGACGCCAGCGTGACCGGGTCACCGCCGCCGAGGGGAGCTTTCATCACGGTCCCGCTCGTGAAGTTGACCCAGTAGACCGACGCCCCATCGACGGCGATGTCCCCCGGCCCTTGCTGGCCCGAGGCGAGCACCGTCGGGCTGCCCCCGGGGAGCGCCGCCGCCATCACCCGGCCGCTGCCGTCGTCGGTCCAGTAGACCGCCCGCCCGTCGGTCGCGATGCCCCCGGGTCCGGCCTGTTCGGCGGCGACGGTCCACGGCGGGCCTCCGGCCAGCGGAGCGGCCATCACCTCCCCCTGCCGCATCGTCCGTTCGAGGATGCCCTTGAGCGCGATCCGGTGCGCGCTCGGCCCCCACATGACGCTTCGCCAGAGGACCGCGGCCCCCGCGGCGTGGTCCGTCCAGAAGACCGCCGCGCGGCTCACCGCGATGCCGAACGGCAACGCCTGCTGCGAGGCCAGCGTCGTCAGCCGGCCCCCGCCCAGAGGAGCCGCGGTGACGCGCCCGCGCCCCGTCCAGTAGACGGCCCGTTCACCGGCGGCCAGCGCCTCCGCGAACGCCTGGTGCGAGGCCAGCGTCGTCGCCGTCCCTCCATGAAGCGGGACCTTCATCACGCTGCCGCCCTGGTTGTAATCGGTCCAGTAGACGAAGCTCGGGTCTACGGCGATGGCGACCGGGTGGTCGCGGCCTCGAACGAGGGTCGTGGACATTCCCCCTTCGACCGGCGTCTTCATGACGGCGCCCTCCCGCGGGGCCGTCCAGTAGACCGACCCGTCCTCCACGGCGAGTCCAGCCGGGCCGCCGGCGGCGAGCACGATCCAACAGCGGCCCGCGACGTTCGTCCCCCGGCAACAAGCCCCATGGAAGCAGAGGCCGCTCGCGCAAGCCGTGGCGCAAGAGCCGCAGTGACGGGGATCGGCCAGGAGGTCGGCGCAGGTCCCAGCGCAGTTAGTCTCGCCAGCCTCGCAGCGGGGGACGCAGCGGCCCCCCGCGCAATCGTGTTCTGGCGGGCAGCCGTCCCCGCAGCCGCCGCAGTTGCCGGGATCGCTGTTCGTCGCCAGGCACCTCCCCCCGCAGAGCGTCCCGTTGCGACACGCCGGTCCGGGCCACCGGCAGGCGGGCGTGGCGGCGAGCAGAGCGGCGAACAACCGGATTGACCTCTTACCCATGTCGGAGTCTGTGAACGAATCCCCTCCCGCCGCCGGACCGCCGATCCAGCGCCCATCTGCTTCCGGGACCCCATCGAAGATGGGGATGCGTCAACCGCGGCATACTCCAGCGAGTATGCCGCGCTGCCGCGCCTCGCGTCTGGACACCGCCTCGACGGGCGGGCTCGGTCCGGAGATTCATTCACACGCTCTCGGTCACGGGGCCTCGGCTCGGACCACGCCGGCGCGGCAGCTCCAGGCGCCGGCTCAACCGATGGCGATCGCGTCGATCTCCACTCGGGCGCCGCGGGGGAGCGCGGCCACCTGGACGGTGGCGCGCGCGGGCGGCGCGGCGGGGAAACGCCTGCCATAGACCTCGTTGACCGCGGCGAAGTCCGCGAGGTCGGTGAGGTAGATGGTGGTACGCACGACGTGCTCGAAACCGAGCCCCCCGGCTCGCAGGACGGCGCCGAGGTTCTCCAGGACGCGTTCGGCCTGCGCCCGGACATCTCCGCCGACCAGCTCGCCGGTGGCTGGATCGAGGGGGATCTGCCCCGAGAGGAAGACGAAGCCCTCTCCGGCACGAACCGCCTGCGAGTAAGGCCCGATCGCCTTGGGCGCCCCTTCGCTTTGGATGACCTCTTTCATGATCTCCCTCGTCGAGCGTGAGTGGCCCAGCCTACCGCGGTCGCCGCTCCTCCTCCAACTCCGGGAGCCCCCCAGGAGGCTGAATGCGCGTTCGTTCAACCCGTCTCATTCACGGTCCGGCTGCTGCGGCCTCCGATCCCGCGCCTACGAAGGGGGGGCTTGCCACCCCTACAACGATAGGGGGGTGTGCTCGCTCCGTACCTCCTCGCGGCCTTTGGGCGAGACCAGTGCTCGTCTGGGCGAGATCAGTGCTCGTCTGGGCGAGATCAGTGCTCGTCTGGGCGAGATCAGCGCTCGACAGGCCAAGATCAGCGCTCGGCAGGGCGACCTCGCCGGCCGGCGCTCCGAAGTAGGAGGCTAATGTCCCATGGGTGGCGTCGCGCGAAAGCCGAGGCCGAAGCGAGATGGGCGCCCGAGGGGTGAGCAGCGGGAACGTACTCGTCAACCAGTACGTTTTGCAGCGAAGCGACGAGGCCGCCCGTCGCAGCGAAAGGTTCGACTTTCGCAGCAGGCAGCCATGGGACATTAGCCGCCTAGACCCTCTCCACCGAGAAGACGCCCTGGATGCGCTCGATCGCGTGGAGGCAGGATTCGAGCTGGCGCACGTCGGAGATGGAGACCTCGAAGGTGTTGACCGCCCGGTCGTCACCGGTGAGGCGACAGTTGGCTTGCGAGATGTTCACGCCTTTCTCCGAGAACGTCCGGCTGATCTCGGCGAGCAGGCCGGTGCGGTCGGCCGTGAGGACCCGCACCGTCACCGGCCGCTTGAAGTCGCCCTTCACGTCCCACGTCACATCCACGCGCCGTTCCGGGTCGGTGGAGAGGACCTTCTCGCAGCCGAGCGTGTGGACGGTGATGCCTCGGCCCCGCGTGATGAAGCCGACCACCGGATCGCCGGGGACCGGGTTGCAGCAGCGGCCGAAGCGCAAGAGCACGTCGTCGAGGCCGTTGATCCGCACCCCCGGCGAGCCCGGCCGCCCGGTCACTTTCTTGAGCAGCTCCGCGATCCTGCCGACGCCCATCGACGGGGACGGAGGGGCTTCCCCTTGCTGGGAGGCGGCGGCGAGCTTGTCCGGCGGCAGGAGGCGCTGGAGCACCTGCCCCGGCGTGACCTTCCCGTAGCCGATGGCCGCGAGCAAGGTCTCCACGTTCGAGCACCCCAGGTCGCCCGCGACACGCTCCAGCTCGCCGCTGCGGGCCAGCTTGGCCTGGTTGAGGCCATGGCGGCGCAAGTCCTTGTCCAACACCTCGCGCCCCAGCTCGAGGCTCTTCTCCCGCTCCTGCGCCTTGATGTAGCCGCGAACGCGGGCCTGCGCGCGGCTCGTCCGCACGAACGTGAGCCAGTCCTTCGACGGATGCCCTTGCGGCGAGGTCAGGACCTCGACCGTGTCTCCGTTCTTCAGCTTGTAGCGCAAGGGGACGATCTTGCCGTTGATCTTCGCCCCGACGCACCGGGCGCCGACGTCCGAATGGATGCAATAGGCGAAATCGACCGGCGTCGCGCCCCGGGGCAGCGAGCGGACGTCTCCCTTGGGAGTAAAGACAAAGACCTCGTCGGTGAACAGATCGACCTTGACCGTCTCCAGGAACTCCTTGGGATCCTTCAAGTCCTGTTGCCACTCCATGAGCTGGCGCAGCCAGGCGAACTTCTCGTCGTCCTTGCCCAGCGCGCGGCGCCCCTCCTTGTAGGCCCAGTGGGCGGCGATCCCTTCCTCGGCGATCCGGTGCATCTCCTCGGTCCGGATCTGGATCTCCACCCGCTCGCCGAACGGCCCGATGACCGTCGTGTGGAGCGACTGGTACATGTTGGGCTTGGGGATGGCGATGAAGTCCTTGAACCGGCCGGGCACGGGCTTCCAGAGCGAGTGGACGAGACCGAGCGCCTCGTAGCAGGCCGGCAGCCCCTTGACGATGATCCGGAACGCGATGACGTCGTGGACCTGTTCGAACGCGATTCCCTGGGCGCGCATCTTCCGGTGGATGCTGTACAGATGCTTCAGCCGCCCGGTGACGCGTCCCTCGATCTCCGCGCCGGCGAGCTTCTCCTGGATGATCGCGATCACGTCCTCGATGTATCGGTCGCGCTCCTTTCGCCGCTCCTCGACCCTGGCCGTCAGCTCGGCGTAGTCCTGCGGGCGCAGGTAGCGGAAGGAGAGATCCTCCAACTCGGTCTTGACCCATGAGATGCCGAGACGGTTCGCGAGCGGAGCGTAGATGTCCAGCGTCTCTTGCGCGATCCGCTGCTGCTTCTCGGGCGCCATGTGCTCCAGCGTCCGCATGTTGTGGGTCCGATCGGCGAGCTTGACCAGGATGACGCGGATGTCGCGCGCCATCGCGACGATCATCTTGCGGAAGTTCTCTGCCTGCTTCTCCTCCTGGCTCACCGTCGCCGACGCCGAAAACTGCGACAGCTTGGTGACGCCGTCGACGAGCTGGGCGATCTCCGGCCCGAAGAGCTCGGTCAGCTCCTCCATCGTCGCGAGCGTGTCCTCGATCGTGTCGTGGAGGAGCCCGGTGACGATGGACGCCTCGTCCAGCTCCAACTCCGCGAGGATGCCCGCGACCTCCAGGGGGTGCACGAGATAAGGCTCGCCCGACTTCCGGAGCTGGCCCTGATGGACCTTCGCCGAATAGACGTACGCCTTCTTGATGATGTCGAGGTCAGGGGCCGGGTGGTAGGCGCTGACGCGTTCGAGTATGTCGTTGAGCCTAAGCATCTTCGGGCGAGCGACGCCCCGGCGAGCCACCCTTTGGCCGTGATCGGAATGCTAACGCCGCCGGGCCTCGGAAAGCAACTGTCGGGCCATCGGTCCGCTGCGTACCCGAAGCCAGTCGAAGTGATGGAGCGCGCTGGCTTGCCCGCCGCAGAAGTGTACGTCGCGACGACTTGGACGGGTCCTGCCGAGAGCCCCCTAATCCGCCCGCAAGAAGACTCACCCCGTGTGAGGCGCGACCCTGGCCGGCGAGAAGCGTTGCAGCTCCCCATTCGCTCTTGGCCCCAGAGCAGACGGAGCGAGGACCGGAGCCGTGGGAGGGTTGTATGGCAAGGACCGCAGCGACGGCTCTGGGAAGGCGGCCTCTGGAAGGCGGCCTCTGATTGACCGCCAGGCGGGGGACCGCTAATCTCCCCCTCCATGGCGGCCGGCGCCACCCTCGAACCGGGCAAGGCGGCGATCACCGCCCTCTTCGGGCTCGTCTGCCCCGCCTGCGACGGCTTCAACGAGCCGGGGCGGACGGTCTGCACGATCTGCGGCACGGGTCTCGCCGGGCCGGCAAGGCATGACGAGAAATCCGATGGAGCGCCGCCGCTCGTTCCCGTGGTCTCCCCCGATGGACGAGCGCCGCAACCCGAGGGCGTTCCCCGTCCCGCGGGCGTCGAGGCCGTCCTGGGCGGGCCCGCGGTCGAGGACGAGGCTTCCCAGGACATCGCGAGCGCGGTGGTCCAGCGGATCGCGTTGGGCGACGCCGGCGCGCCCCTTCCGAGCGCAGCCCCACCCGACGACGTGCCGGCCGCCTGGGATCTGAGGCTCGTCGAGGCCGCCGCGTCCGGTCCGGCCATTCCTGCAGCGTCCCCTCTCATACCCGCTTCGACGCCCGCCGGGCGGGACTCCCCACCCGAGACGATGGCCACCCCGTCTGCGAGGGCGATCTGCGCGAGTTGCGGGGCGGAGAATCGGCCCGACGACCTCTTCTGTGCGAGTTGCCAGACCCCCCTGCCTCCGTCGGAGGCGACGCTGGCACGGGGCAGAGAGCCCCTGGTGCCGGGACGGACATCCGCGCGGGTGTTGCGCGGCGAGCGCCTCGGCCAGGTCCTGCCGCTCGGGCTGAACGCGGCCATCGGCCGCGGCGCCTGCGATCTCTCCTTCCCTCGCGACCCGTTCCTCGCCGCCGTCCACTGCAAGCTCGTCTTCGAGGAGGGACGTCTGCGGGTTCGCGACGCGGGAACGGCCTCGGGAACGCTCGTCCGCCTCTTCGGCCAGGAGCCCATCACCCCTGGCGAGTGCTTCTCGGTGGGCGACCATCTGCTGCGCTTTGCCGGTCCGCTGCCGCCGCCGATGACCGGCGAGGACGGCACGCGCCTCGCGGGCAGCCCGCGGCCCGCCGCGGCCGCGGTGCGGATCGAAGAGCTGCACGAAGGGTCGGTTCCCGGCCGGACCCTCGTTCGGCGGAGCGCGACGATCCTCCTCGGGCGGGACGAGAGCTGCGACCTCGCCTTCCCGGGCGATCGTTTCGTCTCCAGCCGCCACTGCGAGGTGGTCGTGACCCCCGGGGGCCAGGCTTGGCTGCGCGACCTCGGCAGCACCAACGGGACGTTCCGAAAGCTCCCGGCCGGCGGCGAACGCGAGCTGTTCAAGGGCGATTGCATCCGCGCGGGGGGCGAGGTCCTGCAGCTCATCGGTTCGTAGGCTTCGCAGGCCGCTCGATTCGCCAGCAACGGTGGGGCGGGCGGGCGCGGAAGTCCTCGGGGAGCGAGCCGGGGGTCAGCTCGGAGATCCGGTGGTCGCCGCGGAGCGCGCCGGGCTTCAGGACGAAGTCGCGCAGGTTCGTCGAGAAGACGAGCACGCCGCCGGGCGAGAGCAGCGCGGCGACGCCGGCGAGAAGCTCGCCGTGGTCCCGCTGGACCTGGAACTCTCCCGGCACCCCCCGGCTCGCCGAGCGGGACGGGGGGTCGAGCACGATCAGATCGAACTGGCCCCGCGGCGCATCCCGCACGAAGGCCCGAACCTCCTCCCGCCGCAGTTCCTGGCGTGGTCCGTCGAGCCCGTTGCGCGCGAGGTTGCGGCGCGCCCAGTCGAGGTAGACCGCCGAGAGGTCGACCGATACGACCCGTGACGCGCCGCCCGCCCCCGCGTACACACTGAAGGCGCCGGTGTACGAGAACAGGTTCAAGACGCGGCGGCCACGGGAAAGGCCGCGGACGAGGGCGCGGGTGCGGCGATGGTCCAGGAAGAGGCCGGTGTCGAGGTGGGCGGAGATGTCCACCTCGAAGCGGAGGCCCCCCTCGGTCACCTCCAGCCGCCGGCCGGGACCGGTCCTGCCGTACTGACTCTCGCCCCAGCGATGGCGCTCGTGGGACTTGACGATCGTCCGATCCGCCGGCACCCCGAGGACGCAAGCACAGGCGTCGAGCAGCTCGACCCGCCGCCGCGCGTGCAGGGGGTCACCCGGCTTCCATGGATACTCGTGGACGACCAGCCAGTCCGCGTACCGATCGACGGCAAAGTGCCAGCCCGGGACATCGCGGTCGAACAGCCGGTACGCGGTCACTCCCTCACGTCGCGCCCAGGCGTCCAGATGGCGCGCCCGCTTCCGCAGCCGGTTGAGGAGGGCGTCGTCCATCAGATCCGCCGCTCGAATCGCTCCAGCGGCAGCCGCCAGACGGGAACGCCGCAGTAGCGCGGCCCCTCCGGGCAGGTCGGGCGCAAGCCCGCGAGGCGCCGCAGCGTACAGGGCGGCAGGAGGTGCTCGCCGATCCGCGGATGGACCTCCCGCACCTGCCGCACCTCTTCCAGCGTGCAGCGCCAGATCTCCTCCTGGGCCGTGTAGCACAGGCGCGTCGTCCACTTGTGGTGGAGGTGGAGCAGGTCCCCGGACTCGTCGAAGCGAATCGGGAAGGCGTTCGGAAGGAGGTAGAGGGCCGCCGGCGCGGGGACCCCCGCGGACAGGAGCGCGTCGATCGCGGCGAACAGCTCGCGCAGGTTCGCCCGGTAGAAGTCGAGCGCCTCGGGATCGCCGGCGATCAGTCCGGGCGTGATCACGTCCGGCTCGCCCCCGGCGTACTGGGCGGCGAGCACCGGGCGGCTCGCGGGCACCATCCGGTGGCGTTGGTCCTGCGAGTCCGCGCTGTGCGAGAGCTTCTTGCGGAAGGTGTAGTGGGGATGGACGAGCGCCCGAGTCGCCTTGGACAGAGTCGTCAGCGAGAGCGGACCGGCGAGCAGCCGGTTCTCCGCCGGCGAGAGGATCCGGCGGATCGCCTCCGCGTCGGGCAGGGCTTCCCGCGTCGCCGCGACGGTCGCCCGGACCGCGGCGGAGAGCGTCGCCTCGGCGTTCACCGAAAAGTCCACGAGCCGTGAGCGCAAGCCCCCGAGCGATTCGTCGAACTCGGCGTTGAAACGCCGCGCCGGCGCTCCGCCGGCGGCCGCCGCCCGCCCCTGGCCGGCGAGCAGCGCGTACTCGGGCGTCGCCTCGGCCGGCAGCGGATCCTCGATCTCCCGGAAGAACAGGGGATCGGCCGCGTTCACCGCGCCGACCATCGAATCGACGAGGAGCCGCAGCTCTCCGGGGACCTCCATGGAGTCGCAGAGCCGGTGGTAGCGGTGCAGCGTCAGGCCGCTCACCGTGTGGTACAGGTGGGCGAAGGTCGCGACCGGCAGGACGTACCGGGCGATCTCCCGGGCCTTCCGCTCGATCGCGACCGTGAACCGGCCGTCGCCGCGGCGAGCCGGGAACAGGCGGAAGTACTCCTCCTCGGTGGGCCGCCGGAGCAGCTCGGAAAGCCGCCGGTAGGCCGCCTGCTGCCGTTCGATGGCCGAACGGTAGACACTGAGCTGCGGCTCCGGCAGCGCGGGGACGAGAGCGCCGCCCGGCCCGACCTCGACATAGCGCTGGCTCACCTGCTCGGAGTTGTAGAAGGGGTGCGCGTGCAGGAACGCCCAGAGGAGCTGGCGGGAGACGTTGGTGACGGCGAACTGGAAGGTCGCGTGCTGAAGGGTCGTGTGGTGGCCCGCCCGATAGGTCTCCCGCGCGATCCGATCCCGCAGCGCCCGGGCCCGCTCGTCCCGCGAGACCTCGGCGGCGCCGACGATCCGAGGGGAGTAGCAGGTGCGCGCCGTCGCGACGGCATTGTCGAGCGGCGCCGCGAAGGCGTTCGTCAGGACGGCCCGCGGCGGCGGCGAGAGAAAGCTCATGGCCTCGTCCGCTTCATAGCGCGCGACCCCCACCTCGCGGGAGCCCCACCGGGCCCGGCGGTCCAACTTGCTTCGGAGGTGAGCGTGCCCATCGTTGCCTTGACCACGTTGTCGGGGATCCGAAACCGACTGGGCGGTGGTCGAAGGTCAACCTGGAAGGAGAGTTCATGCCATGAAGAGGATCTGGTTGTACGCGTTCTCGGGCCTCCTCGCCCCGCTCGCGCTGGCGTTCGCCACGCCCGCGGTCGCGCAGGCGGTCCGGAACAACTCGAGCCGTCCGTCGATGTCGGCGCGGTCCGAGGCCACGCCGTCCGAGACGGGCGCGGTGCAGGGGACGGTGCGGTCCATCGACTTCCGCAACGGCATCCTGCGGATCTCGTCGGGGAACCGGCTCATCTACCTGCACGCCAAGCCCGATCAGCTCACGGCCTTCCAGCCGGGCGATCAGGTGAACGTGGACTACGACGACTTCGCGGGCGTCCTCTGGCTGTCCGGCGAGACGGGCGGCGCGGCGGGCCCGGCGGGGAGCATCGGGGCCGAGAACTTCGCGCTCTCGGGGACCGTCTCCGGTACGGTCGCCGCGCTCGACAAGGCGCGCGGTCGCGTCACGCTGACCGGGGCGATGCGCAACCACACGTTCCTCGCGCACCCGGACGACATCCGCACCCTCATCCCGGGCCAGTTCGTGAGCCTCACTTACGAGCGGATCGGGAACACGGACTGGGTGTCCTCGATCGGCGAGGGCGGCTCCGAGCAGCCGGCGCCCGAGGAGAAATAGCGCGCTAGAAGGCGCGCGCTAGAAGGCGGGGGAGCGCCCGTTCGGGATCCGGACGGGCGCCTCCTCCGTCGCGTTCGGCAGCAGGATCGTGATCCGGCGGGCGGCGTTGTCGAGCACGACGACGCCGCCTTCCCACAGGCCGTCGCCGAGCAGCCCGGCGAGGCCCATCTCGGCGGGCGAGGAGGGAGCGAGCACGCCGCGGCCCCCGGAGAGCGTCGTCCCGCCCAGCTCGACGGGCAGCGGGGGCAGCGCGGGCAGCTCCGCCTCGCCTCCGGCGCCGCGCACGAGCGAGACCGGCAGCGGGAACACGCCCTCCGCCGCGTAGCCCTCGGTGACGGCGAAGGAGCCTTGCATGCCGGTGTCGAGCCCGAAGAGCGCCCGGGGGCCGCGTCCAACGCTCGCCTCGACGGCGAGATCGAACCCGGCGATCCGATAGGGAACGGTGATCGCCCGGAACCCGTCGCGCCGGGCGCCGGCGACCGATCCGGGAGAGAGGCGCAACCGCCGGCGGCCCAGGTCCAGCTCGGCCGTCGCGCCCGCGAAGGCCTGCTGCGGAGAGACGATCGCCTCGACCCCCACCCGCGCGAGATCGGGCAGGTCCACGACGAGGACCGGCAGCGAGCGGACCGTCGCCCCGCCGATCTCGAGGGCCGGGAGCACGGCGAGGCGCGCGGTGGCCCTCTTGCCTCCGCCGGCGACCCCGATCGGGAACGAGGAGCGCGTGACCAAAAGGCCCAAGCGCCGCGCCAGTGCCGAGGAGAGGACGGTCTCGCTCGCCCCCGTGTCGAGCACCACCCCCGTCTTCACCTCATCCGCGCGGGCGAGGGCCACCGGCACCGGCGCGTTCTTCGAGAGCGGGACCTCGGTCGGACCGGCGATCGCGACCGACGGCGCCGGCACCGGGCTCGCGTAGAGCTCGGCGTCGGCGCAGGCGCGGCCGGTCGGGTCCCCGAGCTTGCATAGCTGCGCGGCCGTCCGCCCGATGGCCTCTCCGTCTCCCCGGGCGTGCGCGAGGTACCAGGCAATCCGCGCCGCCCGGCGCCCGCCCGCGGGCAGCCGCTCCGCCGCCTGCTCGGCGCCACGGAGATCGCCCCCGGCGAGCGCCACCCGCGCCTGGATGTAGACCGCCTCGCCGGGATCCGCGGCCCGCGAGGCGAGCGCGGTCACGAGGTCGCCCCGTCGCAGGGCGGCGGCGGCGGGCGAAGGGGCCCCGGGGCCGTTCGTCAGGAGCAGAGCGGAGAGCAAGGGCGCGCAGGCGCCGATCGTCGGGGGCATGAGCCGGCAACAGCGAGGAGGCGATCCCTCATTCCCGGGGGTCGGCCGCCCACCGGCGCGGCCCGTCCCGCAGTCCGGGTGACCTCCGGGGCGCCTCCGGCGGCGCCCCCGCGGCGGACCCGGGTCGGCGGCCCCGGGGCGCGCGCTCCCGCGACGTCACGCCGCCTCCCACCGGCCGCCGCGCTCGCGGGCCCGCCCTTCCGACGCCAGCTTCTCGAGGTGCGCGAGGGTCTGGCGTTCGGCGATGAGGTGGAACGGGGCCGGCGTGTCGGCGTACACGCGCGGGACGAGCTCGGCGGGGGTGGCCGCTTCCCGGCGGAGCGCCTCGAGGAGGAGATCCTCGCGCATCTGCCGGTGGGTGAGGTACTCGGAGAGCTTCGCGGGCCCGTCGACGACCGGAGCGCCGTGGGCGGGGTAGAGGGTCCCGCACGGCAGGGCGCGGATGCGGCGCAGCGAGCTGAGGTAGTCGACCATGTTCCCCTCGGGCGGATCGATCACGATCGTCGAGAGGCTCGAGACGAGGTCGCCTGCGAGCACGGCCCGGCTCGGCGGATGAAGGAGGACCAGGTGACCGCGAGCGTGACCCGGCGTCTGGAGGGCGACGAGCGGGAAGTCGGGAGCGCCGAGCGCCTCGCCGTCCCCCACGGCCCGGCCGGGCAGCCCGAGCTGGTCGAGGGTCGCGCGGTGGGCGAGGATCGGCAGGCCCAGCTCCCGGGCGATCCCGGCGGCGCCGCTGGCGTGGTCGTGGTGGTGATGGCTGAGGAAGACCGCCGACGCCCGCCTCCCCTCGGTGTCGAGCGCACGGATGGCGGCGAGGAGCGCGGCCCGCTCGGCCGGATCGTCGCTGCCGGGATCCACGACGAGGATGGACGATCGGCCGGCGAGGAAGCAGTTCGTGTGGGTGGCGGGGGGGAGCGTCTCCGATCGCTGCGGCACGAGGACGATCCCCTCCTGGAACTCGATCCGGGCGGCCACGTGGTTCTCCGCGAACGGCGGCTCGCGCAGCCTGCGCAGGACCGCCTCCAGCGTCGGCTCCCTCATCGCCCGCAGCGCGTTGAGCGTCGGCGGGTGGAGCAGCGCGCCCCCTCTCCGCCAGCGCTCGAGGGCCGCTTCGGGAGCCACGAAGCCGCCCTCCGAGGCTTCGGCCGGATGGACGCGGGCCCCCTGGCCGGCGGGGAGCTCGGCGAGGAAGAAGCGCGCGTCGAAGCCGAGGGGCAGGAAGGCCGGCGTGATCCAGCGGCCCGCGGGGATGAAGCGGGCGGCCGACAGGCGCAACCCATGAGAGGAGAGCACCCCATCGAAGGAGACCTCGCGTTCGAGCAGCCGGCGGCGCAAGGTCGCGCGCTCCTCGGCTCCGAGGGTCCCCTCCGCGAGCAGCACGCCGGTCTCCTCGAACAGCTCGCGTGCCGCGCAGGCGAGGAGCGCCGCGGGAAGGCCCGAGGCTCCCTCGACGGGGACCCGCCGGTCGTCCGGATCGAGCTTGCCGCCGGGGAAGGCGTACATGCCCGCTCCGAAGCCGAGCGCGTCGCCGCGGCGCAGCCAGAAGAGCTCGCGCCCCTCCGCCCCCTCCCGCACGAGGAGGACCACCGCCGAATCCCTGGGCGGCGGGCCGGCAGGCGCGCGAAGGCCGGCGGTCTCGCTCATCGCACGGCCGTCCGCCGCCTCGAAACCGCCGGCGGGGGATCGCCCCAGCGCTCCGCCCAGCGGCCGATGGCGTCGATCACCCCGCCGAGCGCCCTCCCCTTGGCGGTCAGCTCGTACTCGACGTGGACGGGGGACGACGGGATCACGCGCCGCTCCACGATCCCCTCGGCCTCCAGCTCCTTGAGCCGCTCCGAGAGCATCCGTTCGCTGACGACCTCCAGCCGCTGCGCGATCTCCGCGAACCGGGCGGGGCCGTCGAGCAGGGCCTTCAGGACGACTCCCGTCCAGCGCTTGCCGAGCAGATCCACCGCGGCCTGGAAGCGCGGGCACATCGTGTGGTTGAAACGCATGCGAGCTCCTAGCGGTCCATGCTTCCAGAAAAGAAGCCGCTTGACAATCACCGGACGGCCATTAGGATAGCTTCCGTTTCGTAAGCTGCAACTGTCACGGAAGCAAGTCCCCAGCTCCAAGCACCCACCCCCACGAGGAGAACGCGCATGTCCCGTATCGCCGCCGTACTCGCCGCCGTCCTGGCCGCTCCGGGCCTCGCCAGCGCCGAGGTCTCGACCTGGTCCATCGACCCATCCCACTCCGAGGCAGAGTTCCACGTCCGCCACATGATGGTGAGCACCGTCGACGGCAGCCTCGGCACCGTCACCGGAACGATCCGCTACGACGACCGGCACCCCGACAAGTCCTCCGTCGAGGCCTCCATCGACGTGAACGGGATCGACACCCGCTTCGCCAAGCGCGACCAGCACCTCAAGTCCGCGGACTTCTTCGACGTGGCCAAGTACCCGACCGCGACCTTCAAGTCGACCTCGGTGAAGGCGGCAGGCAAGGGCAAGCTCCTGGTGAAGGGCGACCTCACGCTGCACGGCGTCACCCGGCCCGTGACCCTCCACGTCGCCGGACCGACCCCCGCCTACAAGGACCCGTGGGGAGGGACGCATCGCGGCTTCTCGGCGACGACGAAGATCGACCGCGCCGACTACGGCCTCACCTGGAACAAGGCCCTCGAGGGCGGCGGCTGGCTCGTGGGCAAGGACGTCGCCATCGACCTCACCCTGGAGATCCTCCCGGCGGCGCCGGCGACTCCGGCGGCGGCGGCGAAGTAGGCAGGCCGGGCCTGCGGGTGAGGCGGCCTCGCCCGTCTCATCCGCAGGCGCCGCAGGCTCCGCAGGCGGCCGGCGCGCGCCCGAAGAGGTGGCGCGTGGGGTGGATGGCCTCTCACCCGGGCCGCCGCCGCGCCACCCCGGGAGCCGCTCTTCCTCGCGGGGCCGCGGCTAGCCCAGCGCCGCCCGCGCGGCGGCGAGGCGCGCCACCGCGATCCGCATGGGCGAGCACGAGACGTAGTCGAGCCCCACCTCGTGGCAGAAGGCGATCGACGCCGGGTCGCCGCCGTGCTCGCCGCAGATGCCGAGGTGGAGGCCGGGGCGCGCCGCGCGGCCCTCCTCCACCGCGAGCTTCACGAGCCTCCCCACCCCTTCGCGGTCGAGCGTCGCGAACGGGTCCGCGTCGTAGATGCCCCGCTCCAGGTAGCTCGCGAGCACCGGCCCCACGTCGTCCCGCGAGAGGCCGAGCGTCGTCTGGGTGAGATCGTTGGTGCCGAAGGAGAAGAACTCCGCGCTCCTGGCCAGATCTCCGGCGACGAGCGCCGCGCGCGGAACCTCGATCATCGTCCCGACCTCGAAGGGGACCGTGCTGCCGCGCTCCGCGAAGACCTGCCGCAGGGCCTCGCGCACCACGGCGGCCTGCGCGTCCAGCTCGCGCCGCTCGCCCACGAGCGGGATCATGATCTCCAACCTCACCGCGATCCCTTCGGCGGCCACGTCGCAGGCCGCCTCCCCCATCGCGCGCGCCTGCATCCCGCTGATCTCCGGGTGGGAGATCCCCAGGCGGCAGCCGCGCAGGCCGAGCATCGGGTTCTTCTCCCGGAGCGCGGCGATGCGGGCGTGCACCCGCGCCGGGGGGAGCGACAGCTCGCGCGCGAGCGCCTCGACGCCGGCGTCGTCCGCGGGGAGGAACTCGTGCAGCGGCGGATCCAGCAGCCGGATGTTCACCGGCCTGCCATCCATCGCCCGGAAGAGCCCCGCGAAGTCGCCGCGCTGGAGCGGGAGCAGGACGGCGAGCGCGGCCCGCCGCTCCTCGACCGTCTCGGCGAGGATCATCCGGCGCATCGGGCCGATCCGATCGGCGCCGAAGAACATGTGCTCCGTCCGGCAGAGGCCGATCCCCTCGGCGCCGAACGCCAGCGCGACCGCCGCCTGATCGGGGAGATCGGCGTTCGCCCGGACGCGCAGCCTCCGGACGCGATCCGCCCACGAGAGCAGCGTGAGCAGCCGCCGCGCGGTGGGCGCCTCCTCGAGCGGCAGGGACTTCTCGACGAGCGCGCGGACGACCTCCGGCGGCGTCGTCGCGAGCTTGCCCGAGTAGACGCGGCCGGTGAACCCGTCGAGCGAGAGCCACTCGCCTTCGCCGATGGCGCGGCCGCCGAAGGCCACCCGGCGCGCGTGCTCGTCCACCCGCGCCGACGAGCAGCCGACCACCGCGACCTTCCCCATCTGCCGCGCGACGAGCGCCGCGTGGGAGGTCATCCCCCCCACCGCGGTGAGGATCCCCGCGGAGGCGTGCATGCCGCGCACGTCCTCCGGCGAGGTCTCGGCCCGCACCAGGATCACGCTCTCGCCCCTCGCCGCGCGCGCCTCCGCCTCGGCGGGCGTGAACACGGCGACGCCGCTCGCCGCCCCCGGGCCCGCGGGCAGGCCGCCGCCGAGCACGCGCCCCGCCTTCTCGGCGGCGCGGAGCGCGCCGGTCTCGAAGGTCGGCCGCAGGACCTGCTCGAGCGCGGCGGGCTCGACCCTCGAGATCGCCTCGCGTTCGTCGATGACCCCTTCCTGCGCCAGGTCGACCGCGATGCGCACCGCGGCGAAGCCGCTGCGCTTGCCCGACCGGCACTGGAGCATCCAGAGCACGCCGTCCTGGACGGTGAACTCCACGTCCTGCATGTCGCGGTAATGGAGCTCGAGCCGCTCCCGCGCGGCGAGCAGGTCGGAGTACGCCTCGGGGAAGCGCTTCGCCATCTCCTCGATCGCCTGCGGCGAGCGGATGCCCGCGACCACGTCCTCGCCCTGCGCGTCCACCAGGAACTCGCCATACAGGCGCGGCTCGCCGGTCGCCGGATCGCGGGTGAAGGCGACCCCCGTGCCGCTCCTCTCCCCCGTGTTGCCGAAGACCATCGCCTGCACGTTGACCGCGGTCCCCCAGCTCTCGGGGATGCCGTTGAGCTTGCGGTAGGCGATGGCGCGCGCGTTGTTCCACGAGGAGAAGACCGCCCGCACCGCGCCCAGGAGCTGGTCCATCGGCTCCTCCGGGAGCCGGCCGCCGGGGATCGCGGCCATCTCGTCGACCGCGCGGGCGAGCGCGTCCTCCGGCGGCGGCGACCCGGCGCGGGCGAGCGCCTCCTCGAACGGCTTGCGCGACATTCCGAGGACCACGTCCGAGTACATGGTGATGAAGCGCCGCCGGCAGTCGAGGGCGAAGCGGCGCCCCCGCCACCGCGCGAGGCCGGCCATCTGCGCCGGCCCCAGACCGACGTCGAGCACCGTGTCCATCATCCCCGGCATCGAGGCGCGCGCGCCGGAACGGACCGAGACGAGCAGCGGCCGCTCGGGATCGCCGAAGCGCGCCCCCGCGGCCTTCTCCACGCGCGCGATCGCCGATCGGATCTCGTCCTCGAGGCCGCCGGGGAGGCGGTTGCCCGCAGCGAAGTACTCGGCGCAGACCGGGGTCCCGATGGTGAACCCCGGGGGCACGCGCAGGCCCAGCCGCGACATCTCCGCGAGCCCGGCGCCCTTGCCGCCGAGGAGCTCGCGTTGATCGCCGCGGCCGTCGGCCACCCCGCCGCCGAACGAGTAGACGCGCTTCTCCGCGGAGGGAGACGCGACGCTTGCGAGGGACGACATGTTCACATCCTCCTCCCGGGGACTCCCGGGACGGAGCATGGTAGCGCCGGCCGCCGCCGCGTCAACCCGCCTCGCATGGGGCTGACCCACCTTTCGATCCCCCACCCGGCGTCGTCGCTCAACGAGTCCAGCAAGCGGGCGGTTATCTCAAGAACGATGGGGACGCTCGTCGCCGCGCGCGATCCCGGATGGGGGTCACGGAGCGACGAGCGCGGCGACCTGGGTCTCGTCGTCGAAGCCGCCGCCGCCCGAGAGCCCCCAGAGGGTGACGAGGCAGTCGCCCGCGGCGATCGAGAGGTTTCTGAACGTCTTGAAGACCGGGCGGGTCGCGACGCCGATGCCGCTGCCCGACAGCGGCACGGAGAGGAGCAGGGTCGCGTCCGGCGGGATCGCGCCGTAGTAGTCGCCGGGGCCGGCGATGCCCGAGGCCACGCCGAACGAGGAGCACTCCGCGCCGTGGTAGACGTAGAAGTCGTTCTTCGCCGTCCAGGCCCCCGCCGGCGGCGCGCCGAAGGCGCTCGTCCCGTCGAACGTCGTGTCGCTCACGTCCCCGTACAGCGCCACGAGCCGGGTCGTCTGGCCCACCGGCGTCACCTTCGCGAACGACCGCGAGTCGTCGGTCGTCGCCCGCTGGCAGCCCCAGTCCTGGCCGAAGCAGAACTCGCCGCCCAGGCCGATGAGCCGCTGCGCGGACGGGGCGGTCGTGTAGTTGAGGGTGAGGTCCGCCGCGGAGGTCATGTCGTGCGCGGTCGAGACCGGTCCCCCGTTGAGGCCGAGCAGGAGGCAATGGCCGATCGGCAGGCCGCCGGGCAGCGTGAAGTCGAGGGGGAGGCTGAAGGTCCCGTGGGCCGGCGCCTTGACGATGAACTGCCCGATGCCCACCGCGCCCGGGGGACCGAACTCCGGCGTGGAGGCGGGCCAACGTCCCGCGGGGCAGGCGCCGGACGGGAGGTCCTGGAGGATGAACAGGACCTCGCTGTAGAGGTCCTGCGACTGGGAGAGGCTCACGCTGCCGGCGAGCGACGAGAAGCTCGCGCCGGCCGGGATCGGGAAACCGTACCAGGCGGTCGGGAAGCCCGTCGCCTCGACGCGGGCCGAGCCCGCCATCGCGACCGGGCTCGGCCAGACGCAGCCGGCGCCGCCGCAGGCGCCGGGCCAGACGTAGCCGGCCGTCCCCTGGAGCACGTAGCCGTCCCCCTCCGCCGAGGAGACCTCCGCGCCGCTCTCCGTGTACAGGTGGTCGCCCGTCGACGCCTGGTAGAGATCGTAGAGCGGCACCGATCCGCAGGCGGCTCCGGTCGCGATCCAGCCGAGCGTCCCCTCGAGGCTCTCCCCGTCGCAGGAGCCGTCGGTCGTGTAGAGGTGCGCGCCGGCGGACGTCCGGCAGCGGTAGAACGGCAGCAGGCCCGGCTGCGGCGAGTCATAGAGGTAGAAGGCGTCGTAGGTCTCGACCTGGTAGCCGCAGCAGGAGGCCTCGGCGTCGTCGGTCGTATAGAAGTGGAGGCCGGCGCTCCCGTTGAACGCCCGGTCGACGCCGATCCGGCAGCCCATCCGATCGTCACAGACGCCGTCGCAGTCGTCGTCCGCCAGGTTGCAGCTCTCCGGCGGCGGCACGCACGGGCCCCAGGCGCCGCCCGAGCAGCTCGTGGTCCCGCCGCTCCCGCAGGAGGTCACGCAGGCGGCCGTCGCGCCCGCGAGACAGCCGGCGTCCTGCGGTAGCCCTGCGTCCACGACCGGGAGGGGCGTGCCCGCGTCCGGGACGGCCGCGTCCCCCACGCCCGCGTCCGCGCTCACCCCCGCGTCGAATCGACCGGCGTCGGGGAGCGCCCCGGCGTCCTCGGGGCCCGCGTCCGCGCGCGCTCCCGCGTCCCTGGGGCCTCCGTCCCCCGGCGGTCCGCCGTCCTCCAAGGAGCCCCCGCCGTCCTCCAGGGAGCCCCCGCCATCGCCCGCGAGACCCGCATCCTCGACCCGCCCCCCGTCCGGCGAAGCCCCTCCCTCCACCGGGCCGCCATCCCCGAAGACGCTCCCCTCCCCTCCTCCCGCGTCCGCGCCCAGCGAGAGGGTCCCCGCGTCCACCCCGACGCCGGCGGCTCCGTCCAGCCCGCCGGAGACCACGGAGGCCACGCAGCCCGTCGAGAGGACCATCGCCCAGGGCGCCGCCCGCCGCACCTCCCCAGGCTAGGCGATCCGCGCGGCGCGGTCCACTGTCGCGCCCTGCCCCGCCCGCTGATTCGCGGCCCGGCGACCGGAGGGGCGGAGCAGGGCCCGCTCCCGGTTCGAGCCGGAGGACCGCTCCCTCTGCGCGCCTCCGTTCCGGGGGCCGCCACGAGGGCCCCGGCCCGCCCGAAGGGGAGCGTGGCACGGCCATGCATGGCTGCCGGCAGGGAAGACCCGCTCCCCTGTCCCCCATCCGCCCGCAGCCTCCAGAGGACCCTCTCTAAACCTTTGCGCGGCGAGAGGATTCTCGGAGGTGGTCGATCAGGTACTCCTGGAGAACCAGCGCGCCGTTGTGCTCCGTGTCGCGCGCGCTGTAGAGCAGCGTGACGGGGCCGCGCCCGGCCGCCTCGAGGATCGGGCGCCAACCCGCCGGATTCTCGTCCAGCTCGCGCCGGTAGCTGAGCCGAAACTCCGCCCACCGCTCCACGCGATGGCCGAACCATTGCCGCAGCTCCGTGCTCGGCGCCACCTCCTTCAGCCATCCGTCCAAGGCGAGCGTTTCCTTCTTCATTCCCCGCGGCCAGAGACGCTCGACCAGCAGCCGCCGGCCGTCTCCTCGTTCCGGCGGATCGTAGGCGCGCTTGATCCGGACCATGGCCACCTCTTCAGGGTGCGTGAGCGGGCCGGCGAAAGGAAGGCCGCCGGGGAGCGGTCGCGCCACCACGGGGCGAATCTACTTCCCCTGACACCCATCCGCCAGCGAACGTTCGGCCCCTCCACCAGCCACCGGCCTCGGGGACGTTGCTCGGGAACGGGAGAGGTCACGCTGCTCCCCGCGCGGCTCAGCCCGTCTTGTTCACGGTACGGCGTAGCGAGGCGTTCGAGACCGCAGCCGAGAAGGGCAAGCGCAGCGACGACCGACGAGGCGTGCGTAAAGCACCTCCCCCCAAGTCGTTTGGAGGGTGGCAAGCCCCCCGCAGGAGGAAGGAGCGAGCACGCCCTTCGCAGGCGCGGGATCGGACGCCGCAGCAGCCGGACCGTGAATAAGACGGGCTCAGGACGGCCATCACGGTCGACGACACGCAAGTCATGCGCCATGGAAACAGGCTCCAGGGCCAGGGGGGCGGCGTTTGGACCGACGCAGGAGACCCGATCGGCCAAACAGCCGCCACAAACCGCCACGGCGGCGACGCATCCCCGTCAATCTCCGCATCAAAGCGCCACATTGGCGGCGCACGCGATGACGAACGAAGAGTTTGTCACGACGATGGCGGCGATGCTGGCGGCGCCGGCGCCATCCTCCTCCAGAATGGCGGCTGCATGAGCGAGATATGGCGGCGCAAACCGCCATCTCCCGCCACCTTGACACCACGTTGGCGGTCGATCTTCGCAATGCGACGCCAACCAGAACGATAATGGCGGTTGATGCGACCAGCGTGGCGGTTTGTGGCTCGTCTCTGGCGGCATCGACGCCATGAATGGCGGTTCCATTCCGAAGCGATGCAACGCGAGCCCGCCTGTAACCGCCATCCACCGCAACTCCGACGCCACATACGCCACAAGCGGCGGCTCCCTCGCGACATCCGACGCCACCATGGGCGATGATACCGCCATAAACCGCCATGGATGAACAGACGTCCGTCACATCGCCGCCATCCTTGCTCTCGATGGCGCGACAACAGCTCAGCCAGCCGCCATCAACCGCGCGAGCAACGCCATTCTTCTCCCACGCGCCGCCAGATGGGCGGCGTCCACCGCCCTACCGGCGACATCCGTCGCCCTCCTCGCCGGGGAGGCCCCCTTCAGCCGTGCCGCCGCCGCCCGCCACGCGAAGGCGAACGCCATCATCCCGTCTTATTCACCGTACGGCGTAGCGAGACGTTCGAGACCGCGAGCCGAGAAGGGCAAGCGAGAGCGACGACCGACGAGGCGGACGTAAAGCCCTTCCCCCCAAGTCGTTTGGAGGGTGGCAAGCCCCCCGCGAGGAGGGAGGAGGGAGGAGCGAGCCCCCCCTTCGGGAGGCGCGGGATCGGACGTCGCAGCAGCCGGACCGTGAATCAGACGGGATCAGGGATGGGGGACGGCTCCAGCCGCGGCCTCCTTGCGGGGGTGGCCATGCTTGGCTTAAGTAGGCCGCCTCTTTCTCAAGGAGCGCCCATGCCGTCCTTCGACATCTTCTCCAAGGTCGACCTCCAGGAGGTCGACAACGCGCTCAACCAGGCGAGCAAGGAGATTGCCCAGCGGTACGACTTCAAGGGGACCGCAACGACGATCGCCTTCGCCCCGGACCACAAGGCGATCGTCGTCGAGGCGAACGCGGAAGGGCGGCTCCAGGCGGCGCTCGACGTGCTGCAGGGGCGGCTCGTCAAGCGCGCCGTGCCGCTCAAGGCGCTCGCCTGGGGGGAGGTCGAACCGATCGGCGGCGGGAAGGTGAAGCAGACCGCGACGCTCCAGCAGGGCATCCCGGTCGAGAAGGGGCGGGAGATCGTGAAGCAGATCAAGGAGAGCGGCCTGAAGCTCCAGGCGTCGATCCAGGGCGATCAGCTCCGCGTCTCGGGCAAGAGCCGGGATGACCTCCAGGCGTGCATCCAGCTCGTGCGCGGGACGGACCATGGGATCGACCTGCAATTCGGGAACTTCCGGGACTAGGAGGCTGGTGTGAAATGGCTGCCTGCTGCGAAAGCCGATCCCTTCGCTCGCGACGGGCGGCCTCGTCGCTTCGCTGCTCAACGTACTGCAAAGAGTACGTTTCCGCTCTTCACTCCTCGGGCGCCCGTCTCGCCTTAGGTCTCGGTTTTCTCGCGACGGCACCCATTTCACACCAGCCTCCTAGCGTGGGTGAACGAATTCCTTCCCGTCGCCGAGCCGCCGAGCCGGTTCCATCGGCTCCATCCCGCCCACGAGGGGTCTTTGCGTGCCCACGCTCTACACCGTAACCCTCGGCTGCCCGAAGAACCGGGTGGACACCGAGGTCATGCTCGGGGGGCTCGTCACGCGCGGCTTCACGCCCGTCCCCGACCCGGCCGCGGCGGAGGTCATCCTCGTCAACACCTGCGCCTTCATCGGGCCGGCGAAGGAGGAGTCGATCGATACGATCCTCGAGCTCGCCCGCCACAAGGAGACGGGCGCCTGCAGAACGCTCGTCGTCGCCGGCTGCCTGCCGCAGCGCTACGGAGAGCGGCTCGCCGCCGAGCTGCCGGAGGTCGACCACTTCGCGGGCACGGGCGCGGTCGAGGAGCTCGCGCCGCTCCTCGCCGGACGCCGCCTGCCCCGCACCCACCTGCCCGATCCCGACGGCGCGTTCGGCGGCCCCCGCGTCGCGTCGCTGCCCGTCCAGAGCGCGTATCTGAAGATCGCCGAGGGGTGCGACAACGACTGCGCGTTCTGCATCATCCCCGAGCTGCGCGGCCCGCAGAAGAGCCTCCCCATCGCCGCGGTCGTCGCCGAGGCGCGGCGCCTGGTCGCGCGCGGCGCGGTCGAGCTGAACCTCGTCGCCCAGGACCTCACCGCCTATGGCCACGACCTGCCCGGCCGGCCGAGGCTCCACGAGCTGCTCGACGCGCTCGGCGAGCTCCCCGCCCGCTGGATCCGGCTGCTCTACGCCTACCCGCGCGACTTCCCCGACGCGCTCGTCGAGGCGATCGCGAGGACGCCGAACGTCGTCAAGTATCTCGACCTGCCGCTCCAGCATTGCTCCGACCGGCTGCTGCGCCGCATGCGCCGCGGCCGCGACGGCCGGTTCCTGCGCGGCCTGCTCGCGCGGCTGCGCGCGGGGATTCCCGGGCTCGTCCTGAGGACCTCGCTGATCGCCGGGCTGCCGGGCGAGACGGAGGAGGACTTCCAGGAGCTGTGCGCCTTCGTCCGCGAGCAGCGCTTCGAGCGGCTCGGCGTCTTCGAGTACTCCGACGAGGAGGGGACGGCGGCCTTCGCCATGGACGGGAAGCTCCCGCGCGCGACGATCCGCCAGCGCCGCCGCGCGCTGATGGCGATCCAGCGCCCGATCTCCCGCGAGAAGAACCGCGCGCTCGTCGGCCGGCGGATCGAGCTGCTCGTCGAGGGCCTCGGGGAAGGGGCGCCGCTCGTGGGTCGCCACGCCGGCCAGGCGCCGGAGATCGACGGGCAGGTCTACGCGACCGGCCAGGCCGAGCCCGGCGCGATCGTCACGGTCGAGATCGACAAGGCCGGCGATTACGACCTCTGGGGCACCGTCGAGGGGAGCCGCCGGCTGCGGGTGGTCCCGTAGCGCCAGGGCCCCGGGCTCCGCGATCCCTTCCGTCCCATCGTCCGCTTGCCGTCACCGCCCGTTTCCGCTATAGCGCGGCTCGCCCCGGAGGGTACCTTGGCCACCTCGCTGCGCGCCTACGTCTTCCTCGATTCCTTGCAGCCCCAGCTCGCCGCGCACGTCGGCACGACCTCGCGCGGCTTCCTGCCCGTGCCCCACGTGGCCTCGCTCTTTGTCGAGATCGCGCCCGGGATGGGCATCCACCGGCTGCTCGACTCCGCGCTCAAGGCGACCCGCTGCCTCCCCGCGTCGATGGTCGTCGAGCGGGCCTACGGCATGATGGAGGTCCACCACGAGGACAAGGGCGAGGTCGTCTCGGCCGGCCACGCGGTGCTCGAGACGCTGGGCGCGAAGGAGGAGGACCGGCTCAAGCCGCGGATCGTGAGCAACCAGATCATCCGGGCGGTCGAACCGACGCACGCGCAGCTCATCAACCGGATCCGGTACGGGTCGATGCTCATCCCCGGGGACAGCCTCTTCATCCTGGAGACCGAGCCCGCGGCCTACGTCGCCTTCGCGGCGAACGAGGCCGAGAAGGCGGCGCGGGTGCAGCTCATCGAGGTGCAGACGTTCGGGGCCTACGGCCGCCTCTACCTGGGCGGCCCGGAGAGCGAAATCGACAGCGCCGCCAAGGCGGCGATCGACTCGCTCTCGGGACTCTCCGGCCGCGAGTGGAAGGACGGCGGGGGAGCGAAGTAATCCACGCAGGACTTGTTCGAGGAGGACACCGTGGCAGACGCGCTGGGCATGATCGAGACGAAGGGCTTCGTGGGCATGGTCGAGGCGGCCGACGCCATGGTCAAGGCGGCCAAGGTCGAGCTGGTCGGCTACGAGAAGATCGGCGGAGGCTACGTGACCGCCATCGTCCGCGGCGACGTCGCGGCGGTGAAGGCGGCGACCGAGGCCGGCGCCCGCGGGGCCGAGCGGGTCGGCGAGCTGGTCTCCGTCCACGTGATCCCCCGGCCGCACGCGAACGTGGACCTCGCGCTGCCGCTGGGCCGCGTGGAGCAGGCGAAGGCCGAGGTCGGCGGCCGCAAGTAGATGCTGCTCGGGAAGATCATCGGGACCGTCGTCGCGACCCGCAAGGAGGGGACGCTCGAGGGCTTGCGCCTCCTGCTCGTGCGCGGGCTCGACCTCGACGGGAAGGCGACCGGCGCGCTCGTCGTGGCCGCCGACGCGCTCGGCGCAGGCGTGGGCGAGGTCGTGCTCTACGCCAGCGGGTCGTCCGCGCGGCAGACGGACGCGACGCGCGACCGGCCCGTGGACGCGACCATCATGGCCATCGTCGACCAGGTCGAGGTCGGCGGCGAGCTGCGTTACCGCAAGGTCTAGCCCGTGCTCTCGCCGCAGGAGCTCTCCGCGATCGTCGAGAAGGTCGTCGCGAGGCTCGCGCCCGATCTCTCCGCGGCGACAGTCGCGCCGGAGCCCGCCGCCCGTCCGGCCGCGCCCGCGTACGTGGCGGGACACCGGGGCGTCTTCGAGGACGTGGACGCGGCGGTGGCCGCGGCGCGGGACGCCCACGAGGAGCTCGCCGCCGGGACGCTCGAGCTGCGCGCGAAGATCCTCCTGGCGATGCGCGAGGCGACGCGCCAGGCGGCGGCCGAGCTGGCCTCGCGGGCCGTCTCCGAGACGGGGCTCGGCCGCGTCGCGGACAAGATCCAGAAGAACCTCCTCTGCGCCAACAAGACGCCGGGGCTCGAGATCCTCGAGCCGATCTCGTACACCGGCGACCACGGCCTCACGCTCATCGAGCGGGCGCCGTTCGGGGTGATCGGGAGCATCACGCCGTCCACCAACCCCGCCGCGACGATCATCAACAACGCCATCGGCATGATCGCCGGGGGCAACGCCGTCGTCTTCAACCCCCACCCGTCGGCCAAGGGGGTGAGCCGCGCCTTCGTCGAGCGGCTCGACGAGGCGATCGTCGCGGCCGGCGGCCCCGGGAACCTCCTGACCTGCCTCGCCGAGCCGACCATCGAGAGCGCCCAGGCGCTCATGCGTCACCCGGGCGTGCGGCTCGTCGTCGTGACGGGCGGCCCCGCGGTCGTGAAGGCGGCGATGGCCTCTGGGAAGCGGGCCATCGCGGCCGGGCCCGGCAACCCCCCGGTCGTCGTGGACGAGACGGCCCACCTCGACGAGGCCGGGCGCGACGTGGTGCTGGGCGCCTCGCTCGACAACAACATCGTCTGCATCGTGGAGAAGGAGCTGTTCGCGGTCGATTCGATCGCCGGCGCGCTCAAGGCCGAGATGCTGAAGAACGGCGCCGTCGAGGTGCGCGGGGCGGCCATCACGAGGCTCGCGAAGCTCGTCGTGACCAGCGACGGCCATCCCGCCCGCGAGTGGGTCGGCAAGGACGCGGCGAAGATCGCGCGCGCGGCAGGCATCCCCTGCCCCGAGGACGCGCGGTTGCTCGTCGCCGAGGTGGACGAGGGCCACCCGTTCGTGCAGGTCGAGCTGCTCTTGCCCGTCCTCCCGCTCGTGCGCGTGCGCGACGCCGACGAGGGGATCGCGGCCGCGCTGCGCGCCGAACACGGGTTCCACCACACCGCGGTGATGCACTCGACGAACATCGACCGGCTCCACGACATGGCCAAGGCGATGAACACCTCGATCTTCGTGAAGAACGCGCCGTCGTTCGCCGGCCTCGGCCTCGGCGGCGAGGGCTATACGAGCTTCACCATCGCCTCCCCCACCGGCGAAGGTCTCACCACGGCGCGCAGCTTCACCCGCGAGCGGCGGTGCACGCTCGAAGGCCACTTCAGGATCGTTTGACGATCGAGGCCCGCCGTTCACGCACCCCCACCCGAGGGCCACGAGCCCTGCCTCGCGCTGCTCGAGATCGACGGCATCGCGCGCGGCTACGTCGTCGCCGACGCGGTCGCCAAGCGTGCGCCGGTCCGGATCCTCTCCGGCGAGGCCGTGACGCCGGGCAAGTTCCTCCTCCTCTTCGCGGGCGGGGTCGCCGAGGTGGCCGAGTCGCTCGCCGCCGGCGTGGACGCGGCCGGCGAGCGGCTCCTCGACCAGCTCTACCTGCCGCAGGCCCACGAAGAGCTGTCTCGCGCGCTCCAGGGGGAGCGGCCGCCGCCGGCCGGCTCCCTGGGGATCGTGGAGACCCTCGGCGCCGCCGCGGCCCTGCTCGCCGCCGACGCCGCGTGCAAGGCCGCGAACGTCGCGCTCGGCACGCTCCGCCTCGCCCGGGGCATCGGGGGCAAGGGCTTCTTCACGCTCGGGGGCGACCAGCACGACGTCGAGGCCGCGCTCGAGGCCGCCGCCGGGGCCGTCTCGCCGGGGGCGGTCGTGGACGTGCAGCTCGTGGCCTCCCCCCACCCCGATCTGCGCGGCTCCATCCTGCCCCGCGGCCGCTGATCGACTGCTTCCGGGAACGCTCGTGCGCTGCGAAGGCGAGACGGGTCCCCTCGGGACGGGCTCCACGCCACCCCTTACGGACCCGCTCCCGATCGTAGCGCGGCGAGCCACCGCCGGAAACCCAAGGCGGCCCAGGGGCGCGGGCCGCGCACCGTCGTCCGGACCACCCAGCGGCGGTCCTCTGTCGCAGGGGCGCGCAGATCCCCCCGCACCCCCATCACACCGCAGCCTCCGTATGAGCATCCCTAAGTCTTTGCGCCGCACGAGCATCCTCGGAAGGAGTCGATCAGGCAGCCAGTCATCGCTTGACATCGCCCGCCCGGCTGCCGAGCATGCGCGCCCTGGAAAACGGACGATGCCCACCGCCCCGACCGCCCCCGCCGCCGGCTACCTGACCTCGCTCGCCGGCCTCTGCCGGCCGCACATCGTGGCCATCGCGGGGCTCGCCGCCGTGGTCTTCGGCTGGTTCTTCGGGGGGAGGCTCTCGGCCGCTGCGGGCCTCGTCGCCGCGCTGGACTGGTTTCTCCTGAACCTCTGGAACCGGCTCGCCGACGTGCCCGAGGACCGGCGCAACGGCGTCGCGGGCGTCGAGTGGGCCGCGCGCCACGGCCCCGCGATCGGGTTCTCGGCGCTGGCCGTCTTCGCCGCCTCGCTGCTCGCGACCTTTCGGTTCGGGCCGTGGCTGCTCGGGTTGCGCCTCGCTTTCCAGATGGGAGGCTTCGCCTACAGCTTCTCGATCTTCGGGGTGAAGAGGCTCAAGGACCGCGTGGGCGTGAAGAACGTCGCCTCCGCCGTCCTCTTCCTGATCAGCGTCTTCGGCTATCCCCTGGCGATCGGGCACGACCCCTTCCCGCGTCCCATCGAGCTCGCCTTCCTCGCGGCCTTCTTCGTGCCCTTCGAGATCACCTACGAGCTGATCTACGACCTGCGGGACGTCGAAGGCGACCTCGCCGCGGGCCTCTGGACCGTGCCCATCCTGCTCGGGGACGAGGGGACGCGCGGTCTCATCCGCGGTCTCCTCTGGGCGTGTGCGCTCGCGCTCGTCGCCGGCTTCGCGACGGGCTCGCTCCGCTTCGCCGAGCTGGCGATGATCGCGGCGCCGATCCAGCAGGCGATCCTCCTGCGCTGGCCGCTTGGCCGGGTCACGGCGAAGGGCGCGGTCTTCGCGACCTGGATGGGCGCTGGACAGCTCGCCACCTTCATCCTCTGGGTCGCGGCCGGCCTCCCGCTCGGACCGGGGCGCTGATGAGCGTCGTCGCGCCCGTCGAGCTGGCCTGCGCCGCGGTCCTCGGCCTCTATGTCGCGGCGGCCGGAAGCGGGCGCGCCGCGCTGGCCGACGTGCTCCTGCTCGGCGCGGGAGCCTGGGTGGGCGAGGAGATCTGCATCCGCGGCTATCACGCCTACGCCTACGCGCCGGCCTGGCACCTCTTCCTCGACCGGCTCCCGCTGGCGGTCCTCCTCACCTGGCCGGCCGTGATCCTCTCGGGCCGCGCCGTGGCGAAGCTGCTGTCCGGAGCGATCGCCGCGAGGGGACGCGGGGGGGAGGCTCTCCCGTCCTCCCCCGAGGAGGCGATCCCGGTCCGGGCGCACCTTCCGATCGCGCTCTGGACGGGTCTCGTCGTCTGGTTCGATGCCTCGCTCGTCGAGCCGGTCGCGACCCACGCGGGCCTCTGGCATTGGAACCTCCCCGGTCCCTTCTCCGTTCCGCTCGTCGGACCGCTCGGCTGGGGCTTCTACGCCGCCGCGGGGGTCTGGTGCCTGGACCGGCTGCGCGGCGGCTGGCGCCTCGCGACCGTGCTGCTCGCCCCCGCCCTCGCGCACCTCCTCATCCTCGCCTCCTGGTGGGGCGCGCTGCGCTGGGTCGCCGCGCCGTGGCCGGAGAGCGTGGCGCTCGTCGCGGGGCTCGGCTTCTGCGGCGTGGCCACCCTCGTCGCGCTGCGCGCGCGCCGCGGCGGGCGGCTGGCCTGGCGCGAGGCGGTGCCCCGCGCAGGGGCCGCCGCGGTCTTCTTCGCGCTCCTCGGCGTACGGCCGGACGCCGCGCTCGCCCTCTTCGCCCTCGCCTTCGCGCCCCCCTGGCTCGCGCTGCTGCCCTCTCCGGCGCGACCCCGGTGAACCCTTGACGCCCAGGAGAACAGGAGGGCTGGGGGAGCTACGCGGGAGGCGGCCTCCTCCCGCCTCCCCTCGCACCTCGGGTCCTCCCCTTCCCGGGTGAACGCCGCCCATGGACGACATCCCGCGCCGCAAGGCCCAGCAGATCGCGCTCGCCGCCTCGGGCCGGATGCGCTTCTCGCGCAAGACGACGCTCCTCGACGAGGTCGAGCTGATCCACGACGCCCTGCCCGAGCTCGCCCTAAACGAGATCGACGTCTCCGTCGAGATTCTCGGCCGCCGGCTCTCCGCGCCCATCCTCGTCGGGGCGATGACCGGCGGGACCCCGGAGGCGCGGCGAATCAACCTCGACCTCGCGGCCGCCGCCCAGGCCGAGCGCGTCGGCTTCTGCCTCGGCAGCCAGCGCGCCATGGCGCGCGACCCGGGCCTCACCGAGACCTACGAGGTCCGCGAGGCCGCGCCGGACGTGCTGCTCGCCGGGAACCTCGGACTCGTGCAGGCCGCCCGCCTGGGCCCCGAAGGCGTCGACCGGCTGCGGGCCGCCGTCGGCGCCGACGCCATCTTCCTCCACCTGAACCCGGCGATGGAGCTGGCGCAGGGGGACGGCGACCGCGACTTCCGCGGCGGGCTCGACGCGCTGCGCGCGCTCGCCCGCCGGCTCGGCGATCGGCTCTGGGTGAAAGAGACCGGCTGCGGCCTCTCGCGGGCGGCCGCCCGCCGCCTGCGCGGCGCCGGCGTGCGGACCGTGGACACGGGCGGCGCGGGTGGGACGTCGTGGGTGGCCGTCGAGCTGGCCCGGCCCGACGCGAACGGCGCGGCCGGGCCGTTTCGAGAGTGGGGCATTCCCACCGCGGTCTCCGTCGTCTGCTGCGCGGGCGAGGGGCTCACCACATTCGCGGGCGGGGGCCTGCGCGACGGGCTCGACCTCGCGCGGGCGATCGCGCTCGGCGCCACGGGCGGCAGCTTCGCCGCGCAGCTCCTGCACGCGCAGCGGGCCGCGGGCTCCGGGGGCGTCCGGGCGGTCCTCCGCGAGATCGCCGATTCGTTGCGCATGGCGCTCGCGCTCACCGGATCCCACGACCTCGCCGGGCTGCGGGCCGCCCCTCGCGTCCTCGGCCCGAACCTCACCCGGTGGCTCCAATCGCTCCCGGCGGGAGGCTAGGCGCCGCTGTTCTTGGCGGGTTCGACGAGCCCGGCGATAACGTCACAGGCGAGGGACTGGACCCGCCCTGGCGTGGTATCGGATCGATCCGTGAAGCTGACGCTTCGGCGGGTCCGCTCCTGCCTCGCGGTGGGGGGCATCTGGCACGCTTGTTCCGGGGCCGGAGGCCAGCTCCGGGTTGCCTCCAGTGCGCGCGTTCCGGCTGCCGTTTCGTCGGCACCGAAGACGTCCGACTCGGCTCCGGCGGTGACGGATTACGGCGGGCTGGGTTTCGACCCGACGGGCAACGCGTGGAGGTGTCCCCCAGCCCAGATGTGCGGCGACTTCAGCCCCACGGTGAATGTCATTCGCCGGCGCCGTCGGTGACGCCGAACTCGCCCCTCTCGGCCCCGGTCTCGAACGCCTCGCTGCGCCGTCCCGTCGCGCACAATCAGACGGGCCAGTCGCCGGAAGTCGCCGAAGTCGCCGGTCAGGCGGCGGACGGGATCCCGCGCCAGAAGGCGCGGAAGTAGCCCGCCGCCGAGGTGAGCGAGGGGACGAGCGACAGATAGAGCAGCCAGGTCCCGACCGCGTGGAAGTCGATGATCGCGGCCGCGACGAGGAAGTCGATCCGGTACGGGAAGTGGACGAGGAGGGCGGCGATCCCGGTGAGCTGGAGCGAGGTCTTCCACTTGCCCCCCTGGGACGCGGAGATGACCATCCCCTCACCGACCGCGATCGTCCGCAGGCCGGAGATGACGAACTCGCGGGCGAGGATGAGGATCACGACCCCCGAGGCGACGCGCCCGAGACGGGTGAGCATGACGAGCGCCGCCATGACGATCAGCTTGTCGGCGAGCGGGTCCATGAACTTCCCGAGGATGGTGACGAGATTCAGACGGCGGGCGAGCCAGCCGTCGAGCACGTCGGTGACCGAGGCGAGGGAGAAGATCAGCGTCGCGACGAAGCTGTCCAGCGGATCGGCCCGCCAGGTGAAATAGGCGAAGAACGGGATGACCACGACGCGCCCGAGCGTCAGGACGTTCGGCAGGTTTCCGAGCTCGCGGCGGAGCATCCCCGCCCGCGGCCGGGGCGTCGCCTCCGGCCCCTCCGGCATCGCTCATCCGCCCGTCTGGCCGGACAACGTCCGGAACGTCTGGATCACCCGCAGCACGTACTCCTGCGTCTCCTGGATCGCCGGGACGCCGCTGCCGCCCGCGCCCACCGACCGGACGACCTGATCCGGACCGGCGTTGTAGGCTGCGAGGACCTTGATCAGGTCGCCGTCGAAGCGGTTCACGAGCACGCGCAGGTAGCGGACGCCGCCCTGGATGTTCTGCACGGGGTCGTAGACATCGCCGACGTACATCTCCCGCGCCGTCTCCGGCATGAGCTGCATGAGCCCGACCGCGCCGCGCGCGCTGACCGCGAGCGGGTTGTAGTTGCTCTCGACCGCCACGACCGCCTTCACGAGCGCGGACGGGATGTTGTACAGGTCCGCGTACTTGGCGATGACCGGGTCCAGGAGCGCCGCCGGGAGTTGGAGCGGGGCTCCCCGACGACCCGGATGGCGCCGGGAGACATTGTACAGGTGGACGACCCCGCGCGAGTCGGTGAAGCTGCGGATCCCGCCCGCCCGGCCGAGGGCAGGAGACGCCACCGCCAGCATCGCCGCCGCGCCGGCCGCCCGGATGCCCGTCCGCGCCATCACCGCGAAGGATACCAGCATCCCTCTCCCCCCGGCAATGAATCGCTCCGGCGTGGCCGGCGCTGATCCAACACCGGATTCACGGCGACAGCCGCTCGATGGTCCTCGCGAAGGGGATCGTCTCCCGGACGTGGTGCAGGCCGCAGATCCACGCAACCGTCCGCTCGACGCCCAGCCCGAACCCCGCGTGCGGGACCGAGCCCCAGCGCCGCAGGTCGAGGTACCAGCCGAACGCCTCGCGCGGCAGCCCCTGCGCGTCGATCGCCGCCTCGAGCTTCGCGAGGTCCTCCTCGCGCTGGCCGCCGCCGACGATCTCGCCGTAGCCCTCCGGCGCGAGCACGTCGATCCCGAGCGCGAGTCGCGGGTCCTCCGGGTCCTTCTTGAAGTAGAACGCCTTCATCGACGCGGGGAAGCGGTGGACGACGACCGGCCGGTCGAACTGGTTCGCGAGCACGGTCTCCTCGTCCCCGCCGATGTCCGCGCCCCACTCCATCGGATGGCCCGCCGCGCATATCCGCGCGACCGCCTCCGAGTAGGTGATCCGCGGGAACGGCTTCTTCACCCGTTCGAGCGGCTCGACCGGCCGTTCGAGCGCCCCCGCGATCTCCGCCCGGTGCTTGGCCAAGACGCTCCCCACGACCTCGACCAGCATGTCCTCGGCGAGGTCCATGTCCCCGGCGAGATCCAGGTAGGCGACCTCGGGCTCGATCATCCAGAACTCGGTCAGGTGGCGGCGCGTCTTGCTCTTCTCGGCCCGGAAGGTCGGCCCGAAGACGTAGACCTTGCCGAAGGCCATGGCCCCCGCCTCTCCGTAGAGCTGCCCGCTCTGGGTGAGGTAGGCCGTCTCGCCGAAGTACGGGACCGAGAAGAGCGTGCTCGTCCCCTCGCAGGCGGCGGGCGTCAGGATGGGCGCGTCGAGCAACGTGAAGCCGCGCGCGTCGAAGTAGTCGCGCAGCGCCTTCACGATCGAGTGGCGGATCCGCAGGATGGCGTGCTGACGGGCCGAGCGCAGCCACAGGTGGCGGTGCTCCATGAGGAAGCCGACGCCGTGCTCCTTCGGGCCGATCGGGAACCCCTCGGCGGCCTGCACCACCGCGAGGTCCTTGACCGACAGCTCGTAGCCGAACGCCGAGCGGGCGTCCTTCCTGACCGTCCCGCGGACGATGACCGACGCCTCCTGCGGCAGCTTGTCGGCCGCCGCGAAGAGCGGCTCGGGGACGTCCCCCTTGAACAGCACCGCCTGGAGGGTCCCCGTCCCGTCGCGAATCTGGAGGAAGTGGAGCTTCCCGGACGACCGCCGCGCGTACAGCCATCCCTTGAGGGTGACCTCGCTCCCCTCGTGCTTCGCGACGTCCTCGACATAGACCCACGGAGTCTCCATGGCGGGACATATACACCACCGGCCGCGGGCGGTTCAGGGCTTCACGGGGGGGGCGGCGACGAAGACCGACTTGAGATCATCGTCGGTGAAGTAGAAGCCGCCGCCCAGGAAGAGCTCCCGGCCGCCGAGCGTGTAGCCGCGCGAGAGCGGCGCGACGGTGTTGCGCACCGCGCAGTTCCAGGCGAAGCCGCTGGCGCCCTGGCAGTTGATGATGTCGTCGGCACCCCCCCGGACCTCGAAGTGATCGAGGAAGCGCCAGGTGAGGTAGGTCCGCAGGCGGGGATACGGCTGGAAGTAGTCGTCGAAGTCGAACAGGTCCGCCGTGAAGGAGAGCTGCCGTTCGAAGAAGTCGACGTCCATCCCGCCGCCGGCGGTGCTCTCGATCATCCCCAGGCGGAAGGTGGCGGGGCCGTAGCGCTTGGCGAACTCGGCGGAGAATTTGAACGACCGCGAGGTGCTCGTGATCTCCTGGGTGGCCGGCTGGAGCGCGGTCGGCGAGCTGTTGGTGTTGTAGGTGAAGGAGGGCGTGCCGCGCGAGTCGTCCACGAGCTGGAGCAGGTAGTACTTGTCGGGCTTGGGGATCAGCTTCAGGTTCAGGTAGCCCTTCGCCGCCTGCTCCCCGAAGAGGTAGTCGTCCTGCAGGGAGACCTCGGTCTGGATCCCGGTGATCTTGTTCACGAAGTCCGAGACGCTGTTGGCCGCCTGGTCGATCCGGTCGGCGAGCGCGTCGTCGTTGACGAGCCGGCCGAGGGTCCCCTGCCCTCCCGCGACCTTCTTGGTGATCGTCTCGACGTTGCGGATCGACTCGTCCAAGTGGTGCAGCGTCTCGCGCAGCCCCTGGAAGTTCTCGGCGAGCTGCCCCTTGTTCGCCCCGAGGATCTGATCGAGCGTGGCGAGCGCGTCGCGCGCCTCCTCGGAGGCGACGCGGACGTTCTCGACGATCTGCCCGACGCTCCCCTGCTGCGCGGCGGTGATCTGCGCGATCTGCGCCGACAGCCGCTGGAAGTTCGCGAGCGTCTCCTGGAGCTGCTCGCCGTTGTTGGCCACCACCTCGTTGAGCGACTCGGTGAGGTCGGCGATGTTCCCGACGATCCCTTGGATCGATCCGGTCTCCCCGGCGAGCATGTCTTTCAGCTCGCGGGTCACCTCCCGGATGTCCTCGGTCGTCTTGCCGAGCGCCCGGAAGACCTGCTGCACGCCCTGCTCGTCGTAGACGTTCGGGATCCGCCCGCCGTCGGGCAGGAGCGGGGCGCCCTCCTTGCCGGGGTAGAGCTCCAGCACGTACTCGCCGAGGAGGGACGCGGAGCGCTTGGTGAGGGCCGCGTCGGCGTGCACCGGGACGCTCTTCTTGATCCGGACGGCGAGCCGCGCGTACTCGCCCTGGTAGAGCGAGACGCCCTCGACCTCCCCCACGGGGATGCCCGCGATCTCGATCGGGGTCTTCTTCTCGATCCCGGTCGCGTCGTGGAAGAGCGCGTAGAACGAGAGGCTGTTCTTCTGCGAGAGCCCGCCCTTGTGGACGTAGGCGTAGAAGCCGATGAAGGCGGCGAGGGCGGCGAGGACGAGGAGCCCGACGCGGAAGGGCGTGACGATCCGGTTCATCGCCGCTGGTACCAGAGGGCGAGGAAGCGGCGCACGAACGGCTGGCGCGATTCGCGAAGCTCGGCTGGCGTCCCCTCGGCGACGACCGCCCCTTCGTGGAGCACGGCGCAGCGGTCGGCGATCGCGAAGGCGCTGCCGATGTCGTGGCTGATCACGACCGAGGTCACCCCGACCCGCTCCTGGGCCGAGACGATCATCTCGTCCACGTACTCGGTCGCGATGGGGTCGAGCCCGGTCGTCGGCTCATCGTACAGGACGATCTTCGGATCGAGGGCGAGCGCGCGGGCGAGCGCGACCCGCTTGCGCATGCCGCCGGACATCTCCTCCGGGTATCGGTCGTCGATGCCCCGCAGGCCGACCACGTCGAGCTTCTCGTGGACCCGGTCGGCGATCTCCCGCCTCGGGAGTCCCCCGCGCTCGACGAGCGGGAAGGCCACGTTGTCGAAGACGTTGAGCGAGTCGAAGAGCGCCGCGGACTGGAAGACCATCCCGAATTTACGCCGCACGCGGGCGAGGCCGTGCTCGGAGAGCCCCTGGATCTCCTCGCCGTCGACCCTCACCGTTCCGCGGTCCGGGGTGAGCAGGCCGATCATGTGCTTCATCAGCACCGACTTGCCGGAGCCCGAGCTGCCGAGGATGACGGTCGTCGTCCCCTCCTCGACCGCGAGGTCCACCCCCCGCAGGACGTGGTTCTCCCCGAAGGACCGGTGGAGCCCCGAGACCTCGATCATCGCCATCTGGGAGACCGGTGTCCCATGGGCATCGTCGCGAGAGGGCCGAGACCGAAGCGAGGCGGGCGCCCGCGGGGTGAGCAGCGGAAACGTACGCTGATTGCAGTACGTTGACCAGCGAAGCGACGAGGCCGCCCGTCGCAGCGAAGGGATCGGCTTTCGCGGTAGGCAGCCATTGGACATCGATCTCCTAGCGCAGCCCGTGGGTGTGGAGCGTCCAGAACGGGCTGAGCAGCACGGAGAGGAAGTAATCGGAGACGAGGACGACGACCGAGGCCATCACCACCGCCTCGTTGGTCGCCCGCCCCACCCCCTTCGCGCCCCCCCGCGCGTGGAACCCCTTGTAGCAGGCGATGATCGCGATCAGGAGGCCGAAGACCGCCGCCTTGATGAGCCCTCCTTCGATGTCCTGCGGGTCCACCCACGTCCGGATGCGGGAGAGGAACGAGGCCGCCGAGACGCCCTGGCCGAAGACCGCGACGGTGTACGCCCCGGCGATCCCGACGCCGTCGAAGAGCAGGGTCAGCACGGGCATCATCACGATCGTCGCCACCACCCGCGGCGCGACCAGGTACTGGAGCGGGCTCACGGCCATCGTCGCGAGCGCGTCGATCTGCTCGGTGACCCGCATCGACCCCAGCTCGGTCGCCATCGTCGACCCGACCCGCGCCGTCACCATGAGCCCGGCGAAGACCGGGGCCAACTCGCGGGCGAGGGCGAGCGCGACGGTCGCCCCGACGAGCCCGGTCGCGTCGAACATCGAGAAGGCGTGGTAGGTCTGCACGGCGAAGACCATTCCGGTGAAGAGCCCGGTGATCCCGACGACGAAGATCGATCCCACGCCGACGAAGTCGAGCTGCTCGAAGAGGAGTCGGATCCGCCAGGGCGGCCGGAGCGTCCAGACGATCGCCTGCACGAACAGCTCCGCCATTCCCCCGATCTCCTCGACGAGCCGCAGCGTCGAGGAGCCGACGCTCACCACCGCCTCCCGCGCCTCGTGCGCCGCGGAGGCGATCGCGCCGGGCGGGCCGAGATCGTCGTTCATGGGCCGAGCCCGTTCACGGCACCCCCACCCTCGGGACCCGCGGCCCGATGCCGCAGAAGATTTCGTAGGGGATCGTCCCCGCGGCGGCGGCCAGCTCCTGGACCGTGATCTCGTCCTCCCCCTGCCGCCCGATGAGGACGACCGGATCCCCCACTCGCGCGGCGGGCGCGTCGGTCACGTCGATGATCGTCAGATCCATGGTGATCGCGCCGGCGACCGGCACCCGGCGTCCCCGGACGAGCACCGCGATCCTGCCCGTCATGCTCCTCCGGTAGCCGTCGGCGTAGCCCACGGGGAGCACGGCCAGGCTGCTCGGCCGCGCGGTCCGGTAGAGGCCGCCGTAGCTCACCGGGTAGCCCGCCGGGACGCGCTTGATCTGGAGGATCTCGGTGACCCACGAGAGCGCGGGCCGGAGCCGAACCTTGTCCGCGAGGCGCGGCGCCGGCACGTGACCGTAGAGGGCGAGGCCGGGCCGGACGAGCGCGCGGCACGCCTCCGGCATCTCGAGGGCCGCCGCCGTGTTCGCGAGGTGTTGTTCGAACGGCGGGAACCCCAGGTCGCGGAAGACCTTGACCGCGGCGTCGAGGCGGGCCATCTGGGCGCGGGAGGTCTCCTCGTCGCCCGTGTCGGCGTTCGCGAGGTGGCTCATCACGGCCGCGACCGGGATCCCCATGGACCGCGCGAGCGCGGCGAAGCCCCCGACCTCCCCGGGCAAGAGCCCGAGCCGTCCCATCCCCGTGTCGATCTTGACGTGGACCGCCGGGATCCGCCCTCCGCGGCGCGCGGCGGCGGCGGCGAGCGGCGCGAGCTGGGCCTCGGAGAAGACGACCGGGGTCAGGCGCTCTTGCAGGGCGAGGTCGAGCTGCGGCTCGAAGATCCCGTCGAGGACGAGGATCGGCGTCTGGATCCCCGCCTCGCGCAGGGCGATCCCCTCCTCGGCGACGGCCACCCCGAGCCAGTCGACGCGCGCCGCCGCGAGCGCCCTGGCGACGAGGACCGCCCCGTGTCCGTACGCGTCGGCCTTGACCACCCCGATGATCGACGTGGCGCGCGGGAGCACCCGGCGCAGCTCCGCGAGGTTGTGGGCGATGGCCGAGGCGGAGACGAGCGCCCGCGTCGGGCGGACCGGGACCGCCGGCCGCAGGTCGGAGGACACCCGCAGCAGCTATCCACGGGGTGGAGGGCCTGTCAAGAAAAGCGCGGTGCCGTTCCTCGCCGGCGGCGCCCGACGGGCCAGCCATCGGGCCTCGCGAACGAGAGCGGAAGCGGGCGGTCCCGCTCGGGCGACGCCGTCCATGGCCCGACACCGCCCGCCCAGGAGCCACCCCGGAATTGGAGGTGAGAGCGGGCGGGGAGCCCGCGGGATCTCGCTCAGCCCGTCTTATTCACGGTACGGCGTAGCGAGGCGTTCGAGACCGCAGCCGAGAAGGGCAAGCGAGAGCGACGACCGACGAGGCGTGCGTAAAGCACGCCGCAGGAGGAAGGAGCGAGCACACCCCCCCATGTCGTTGTAGGGGTGGCAAGCCCCCCCTTCGGGAGGCGCGGGATCGGACGCCGCAGCAGCCGGACCGTGAATAAGACGGGCTCAGGAGCACGCACCTGGCGACCAGAAGGCCGAAGAACCTCTTCGAGGAAGAGGCGGCATCCGACCCTGCCGAGCCTCTGGGTCGAGGATTTGAGCTGCCCGCCAGGTTGACATCCTGCCGCCCTGGAGCATACAGCCCAGAGCTTCAGGAGGTCGGAAGGCTCCCATGAAAGCGCCCTGCTCCCTCTTTGCTGCCTGCGCCCTGTCCATCGCCGCCCGTGGGGCCGAGCCGCCGCCGCTCGAGAGCGCGACCGGCGCGAACGGCCCCGGCGCGGCCGAGGGGCTCGGACGATCGCGGGGAGGCCCCCTGGTCGTCGCCGGCTACGCCCATAGCTGCGCGACCGACGTGGCCGGGAAGGTCTTCTGTTGGGGCGACAATTCGAAAGGTGAGCTCGGGAACGGCGGCACGGCCTCGTCGGCGGTCCCGGTCGAGGTCTACGGGCTCCCGGGGCCCGTGACCGCCCTCTCCGCCGGCGGCGGCTATACCTGCGCGGTCTCCGCCGGCCGCGTCTACTGCTGGGGCGACGATTACTTCGGCGGGCTCGGCGACGGGAAGGTGCAGGCGGTGGATCCCTCGCCCGTGGCGTTCGGAGGCCCGGCACTCGAGGGGACGCGCTTCACCGACGTCCGGACCGAGGCGGACTCGATGACCGTCTGCGCCCTCGCCGACACGGGCCAGGTCTGGTGCGCCGGCTACAACAACCACGGCCAGCTCGGCGCCGGCATCACGAACGATTCTCCGTTCCCGGTCCGGGTGAGGAACGTGACGGGCCCGATCGTCGCCCGCTCGCTCGCGGTGGGCGGCGACTTCGGCTGCGCGACCGCCGTGGACCCGGCCCATTACGCCTGCTGGGGCGACAACGACCACGGCCAGTTCGGCAACGTGAGCGCGGCTGGCTCGCTCTTCGCGACCCTCGTCCCCGGGACGTACGCGCTCCTGTTCGCCGGCGCGGGTTCGGTCTGCGGGCTCGTCCCCGGACGGCCGCTCGAGTGCTGGGGCGCGGGGGCCGGCGGGCAGCGCGCCCACGGCGGCTGGAGCGACGGCTACATGGTGAGCAAACTGCCCAACGTCGTGAACCTCTCCCTGGGCGCCTCCCACACCTGCGCGGTCGTCGAGGACGGGCGCGTCTTCTGCTGGGGCGACAACGGATCGGGCCAGCTCGGGGACGGCAGCATGACGAACCAGGACGCGCCCGTGAAGACCGTGCAGGGGCTGCCGCCGGCGGCGGCCGTCGCCGCGGGCCTCTACCACACCTGCGCCGCCACCCAGGACGGCCACATCTGGTGCTGGGGCTGGAACAGCAGCGGCGAGGTCGGCCCGAAGGTCCGGATCGGGGACAAGGCGGGGACCCCGGTGCTCGTCCGGTAGGGTCCCCCGGAGAAAGGCCGCTCAAAGACGAGCGGAGGCCTTCGCCGGCAAGACGGACAGCCTGAACCTCATCGGGCACGGGGCCTTAAGAACGTGGCTCGGGAGCCGGAACGGGAGCGGCTCCTGCCGGACGGGCAGGGTCGGCCGCCTCCATGGGTTCAAGCGGGTTCACGTCCAGGAAGCGGGGCAGCTCCTCCCCGCCCGGGACTTGACGCAGAGCCGGCCGGCTGTTCGGATACGCGGCATGAGAGCCCTCCCCCTCCTCCTCGTCCTCCCGATCTCCCTCGCGTGCGGCTCGCACGCCAACGGACCCCACGACGGCGGCTCGTCCGTGCCCCAGGACGCGGGCACCGGGCTGGAGAGCATCCCCCTCACGAACAGCTTCTCCGCGCCGGGCCTCACCGGGCCGGTGGACGCCGTCCGCGACACCTGGGGCAACCCGCACATCTACGGGTCGAGCTTGCCGGATCTCGCCTACGCCCAGGGCTACCTCGAGGCTCACGACCGGATCATCGCGATGGATTTCAGCCGTCATTACGCGGACGGGTCGCTCTGCTATCTCATCGGCACGCTGGAGCCGGCGGTCGTCGCCGGAGACGTCCAGATGCGCGCAAACCACCTGCGCGACCAGGCGCACGCGAACCTCCTCGCGCTCCAGGCGTCGAGCGATCCCACGGACCAGCTCCTGCTCGCGGCGCTCACGCGGTTCGCCGCCGGGATCAACGCCTACGCGAACGACCTAGCGGCCGGGAAGTGGCAGACCCCGGCGGCCGCGTTCGTCTGGCAGCCCGGGAGCTTCGTCCCCTGGACCGCCGAGGACTCGCTCTTGCTCGGAGAGCTGTTCGCCTACGAGCTGGCCTACGACGCGGCGGACGAGATCACCGCGACGCTGGAGGCCCAGGAGGGGGCCGCGGCGTTCGATTCGGCGACCGACCCCGCGCTCAAGGCGCGCGCCGGCTTCGGGTTGGACCTGCAGATCACCGCGCCTTTCGACCCGACGTTCACCATCTCGGGCTGGACGGGCGCGGACGGCACGACCGCGCTGCGGCGGCGCGGCGTGCGGCGGCGCGGCGCCGGTACGCCCCTCCAGCTCCTGCGTGACGACCGGCGGGCGCTCGCCCAGAACGCGATCCTCGCGAGGCGGACGCGAAGCTTCGGGTCGAACAACTGGGTCGTGGGGCCCCAGCTCTCCGCGACCGGCCACGTGATGGTCGCCAACGACACCCACCTCTCGGTCGACAACCCGGCGACCTTCTGGATCGCCCACCTCGTCGATCACGGCGCCGACGGGCCGATCGACGTGATGGGCGAGCAGTTCCCCGGCGTGCCGGCGGTCACCCTGGGCGTCAACCGCCATGTCGCCTGGGGCGCGACGGTCAACTACATCGACGTGACCGACGTGTACCAGGAGACGATCACCGACTGCGGCGACGACGCCGGCCCGTGCGCCCTGTTCCAGAACCAGCAGGTGCCGCTCGTCGCCCGGCAGGAGACCTTCCAGCTCGGCTACGCCGGCGCGGTCAGCAAGACCCTGACCTTCACGATGTACGACGTGCCCCACCACGGGCCGCTCATCCCGCGCGTGGTGCAGGACGCGGCCGGCGACGTGACCGGCCTCTCGCCGCTGCGCGGGCAGGAGCTGTCGGTCCGGTACACCGGCTTCGAGACGTACGGGACGAGGATGCTCCTCAAGGCGGTCTTCGGCCTCGACCGGGCCGCCTCGATGCAGGAGGCGATCGCCGCGCTCGACCAGAACTTCCGGTACGGCGGCCAGAACTGGGTCGTGGGCGACGACCAGGGCCACTTCGGCTGGACGCAGACCATCCGCGTGCCGAGGCGCGCGCCGCCCGCGCCGCCGCAGATGAACCTGCCGTGGCACATCCTGCCCGGCGACGGCACCGCCGAGTGGGGCGCGGACATGGACCCGAAGTACATCCCCCACGCCTACGACCCGCCCCAGGGCTTCCTCGCCACCGCGAACGCCGACCCGATCGGCGTGACGAAGGCGAACGACCCGTTCGTGGGACAGCCGCAGGTCGGCGGCGGCCCGCTCTACCTCGGCTGGGATTACGACCCGGGGACGCGCGTGGGGAGGATCACCAAGCGGATCGAGGCGGGCGTGGATGGAGGGGCGCGGCTCACCCTCGACGACATGCAGTCGATCCAGGCCGACGTCGTCACCGAGTGGGGGCAGGGCTTCGCCCCCACCTTCGTCGCGGCGGCCTCCGCCCTGATCGGCGAGGCGGCCGCGCTCGCCGCGGACGGCGGGGCGGGCCCGCACCCGGAGCTGGACGGCTACCTCGCCGCCGCCCAGGGCGCGGACGGCGGCTTCCCGGCCGCTCTCCTGGAGGACGCCCACGACCTCGTCGCCGGCTGGAGCTTCGACACGCCCGCGGGCGTCGCGGCCGACAACCCCACCGCGCAGCAGCAGGCCGACTCCAAGGCCACGCTCGTGATGGCCTACTGGATCTCCCACTTCGCCCACGACACGTTCGACGACGAGCTGGCGAAGCTCACCCCGCCGATCACGCCCGACACCGCCCAGGAGGAGAAGCTCCTCTACTTCCTCTGCGCGGATCCGCGGCCGACGTTCCTCTCGACCGGGATCTCGCCGGTGACGGGCGACTCGATCCTCTTCGACGACCTCGGGACGCCGGGGGTCGTCGAGAGCAAGCTCATGATCGCGAGCAAGGCGATCGTGGAGGCGATCGGCGCGATCGTCGCGACGCAAGGCCCCGACCCCGACAAGTGGGCGTGGGGCAACGTCCACACGCTCTCCCTGAACTTCCTGGGGTCCGCGAGCATCGCGCCCGCCTTGAACCTCCCGCCGCCCGGCGACACGCAGCACCCGAACGGCTACCCACGCCACGGGGACAACGGAACGGTGGACGTGGCCGGCCACGGCCTCGACCTCACGAACTTCACCCAGGAGGACAACGGCCCGGCGATCCGCTTCGTCGCCGAGCTGGATCCGGCCGGTCCGAAGGCGCGAAACGCCCTCCCCGGCGGTGAGATCTTCGACCCCACCTCGCCCCACTACGACGACCAGCTCCAGCTCTGGCTCCAGAACAAGACCTTCGACTTCGCGTTCGCCGACGCCGACGTCCTGGCGCAGGCCATGGCCGAGTACCAGAAGAACCAGATCGGCCGCTGGCGCTTCTCGCCGAAGTAGCCCGGTCAAGGGCGTTGCCTTTCCAGCGGTCCGCTCCTGTTGTGTTCCTCTCTGCTTCGCGAACCACCGGCGGTGGGGGACCTAAATCGAGGGCGTGAGGATCGGTGCATCCCTGCCGGTGAACCAGTCGTTCCACGCCGGCTCACCCCTTCGCAGACGCAGGATCCACGCGGGTATCTCCGCGCCCTTGCTGGCGAATCCGCTTGTCCGTCACCGCGTTCCCTGGGGCCGACCTTCCCTCCGCTCCGATCGACCTCATCGTCGATTCAGTCGACCTCATCGACGATCTGGTCGACCTGATCGGCGATTCAGTCGACCTCATCGACGATCTGGTCGACCTCATCGTCGATTCAGTCGACCTCATCGTCGATCCGATCGACCTCTTCGTCGATTCAGTCGACCTCATCGTCGATCCGATCGACCTCTTCGCCGATTCAGTCGACCTCATCGTCGATTCAGTCGACCTCTTCGACGATCCGGTCGACCTCACCGTCGATCCGATCGACCTCTTCACCGATCCGATCGACCTCTTCGCCGATCCGATCGACCTCTTCGCCGATCCGGTCGACCTCTTCGCCGATCCGGTCGACCTCATCGACGATCCGATCGACCTCTTCGCCGATCGGATCGACCTCTTCGTCGATCCGGTCGACCTCATCGACGATCAGGTCGACCTCTTCGCCGATCGGATCGACCTCATCGCGCGCGGAGGCCGGCGGGACGCCGGCGCTCCCAGGAGAACCTCCCGCGCCGGGCTGTTGCGCCGTTGGCACCTCTCGCGGGGTTCTTTCTAGATCCATCACCAGGAATCGGCGCGAAGCGAGGCTCGGAAAAAAAGTTTGTCACGCTTTTCTCCGTCCAGGCGACCTTGAGAAGTAGTGAGGCAGTGGAACGATGGAGCGAAGGCCGCCCCTCAAACCGGGTCAGCCTCGCCCCCCCGGGCATCGGGCCCGGGGCGGCGGCCGACGTGCTCCCTGCAAGAAGGAGGTGCGAGATGATCCTCGTCACCAAGTTCGCGCAGAAGCTGCAGCAGATCGTGACGGCGCTGGGGAAGTACTTCCCGGCGACCTCCACGATCGTCCTCCTGGGCAAGACCTACACGGGCAACCAGCTCGTGCAGGCCTTCCAGGCTGGCCTCACCGCCCTCGAGGCGGTGGCGAACGCGAAGTCGGCGTTCCTGCAGGCGTGTGCCGCCTGCAAGGTCGCGCTGGTCGAGGTACACGCGCTGTACGTCGCCCTCGCGGACGCCATGCGGTCCCAGCTCGGCAGGGGTAACCCCATCCTGGCCGAGTACGGGTTCCGCACGGCTGCGCGCAGCAAGCCGTCTCCCGAGACCGCCGCCGCCGCCATTAAGCTGCGCACGGCGACCCGGAAGGCCCGCCACACCCTGGGCAAGAACCAGAAGGCCAAGATCAAGGCCGAGGTTCCCATCCAGGCGCCGGAGCCCGCCAGCGCGGGCAACGGGACGGGTGGAAGCGGCACGCCGCCGAGCGCCGGCGGCACCGGCCCCGCGTAAGGGACCGGTCACATAAGGCCCGTTGAACACGCGGGCAACGGCCCCCGGCCCGGCGGAAGGTGACGACCGCCGCCCGGGGGCCATGAATTTCCCGCTACGCTCCCCAGGGCAAGCCCGGCTACGACCAGATCCTCCGGGTCGAGCACGCGCAGATGCCGAACCAGGCGCAAAACGGCGGCGTGCCGCGGGACCCTCGGGCCTCCGGCGCGCCGCAAGGCTGGTCAAGCCGTTACTCGAGCACGACCGGCGGCGCGTGCAGGTACTCGGCCACCCGCCGCTTCTGGTCGATGTCCGCGTAGACGCGCTCGACCTCCCGCTCCGTCCGTCCCAGAGCACTCGCGGCCTCGGCCGCCGAGACCGCGTGGTCCCTCGCCCAGAGGAGGAGATCGAGCTCGTGATACGGGAGTTGGAAGAAGAAGTCCTCCTGCGACTGGGAGAGGCTGTAGGTGTCGGTGGTGGGCGGCCGGCGAAGGATGGCGTCGGGGACGCCGGCCTCCCGGGCCACCGCGTAGACCTGGGTCTTGTACAGGTGGGCGATCGGCTTCACGTCGGCCGCGCCGTCGCCGAGCTTCACGAAGAAGCCCTGGTCGTACTCGAGGCGGTTCGGAGTCCCCGCGACGGCGAAGACCCGCCGGTCGGCGTGGTGGTATTCGATCATCTTGCGCGTCCGCTGCTTGAAGTTCGTCGCGGCGACGATGGCGAGCGCGGCCTCGGGCGGCAGCCGGACGCGCCGCTCGTCCCCGGCCGCGACCTCCACGACGAGTTGCAGGACGTTGATCCCGTCGCGGCGGTCGCGGCGGCCGGGCAGGACGATCTTCCAGGGCATCGACGGCAGGAAGCCGGGGAAGACCGAGCGGACGGCCGCCTCGCGCGCCGCGTAGCAGCCCACCGCCTCGAGCACGGGCGCGATGTCCTGCCGCCGCCGCTCGATTCCCAGCCGGGCGCAGAGCTCCTCGGCGAGCCGCGCGCTCTCGGGCGAGGAGTCACGCTCGGGGAGGATCAGCCCGAGCACGCGGTCGGGGCCGAGGGCCCGGACGGAGAGCGCCGCCACGCAGGCCGAGTCGACGCCGCCCGAGAGGGCGACGACGACGCCCCTGCGGCGGAGGCGGCTGACCGCCTCGCGCAGCCGGCCGGAGATCCGGTCGGCCTCGGCCCGCGCGTCGATGTCCAGGACGTCCGGCGAGAAGCGCATCCCGATCCCTCCAGCGGACGGCCCGCTCACCGCTGCTCCACCCCAGGGGCGGAGACGAGGCCGGCGTCCTCCTCGGCGGCGCCGCGCGAGGCCTCCTTCGCCATGGGCGTGGGGACGATGGGCTGGCCCCACTCTCCGGCGAGCCCCTCGCGCAGCGCGCCGCGCAGGAGCTTGCCCGACTCGGAGCGTGGCAGTGCGACGACGAAGCGGACGGTCCGCGGCACCCGCTCCGGGCCGAGCCTCGCCCGGCAGTGACGCTGGAGCTCCTCCGCCGCCACCCGCACCCCTGGCCGCGGGACGACCCACGCCGCGGCGACCTCGCCGGCCAGCGGGTCGGCGGTCCCCGTGATCGCCGCGTCGGCGACCGAGGGATGGGAGAGGAGCGCGTGCTCGATCTCGACCGGGCTCACTCGGCGGCCCGCGATCTTGAGGATCTCACGAGCACGTCCGGCGAGGAAGAAGAAGCCGTCGCGGTCGCGATAGGCGAGGTCGCCCGTCCAGAGCCAGCCGTCGCGGAACACCCGCGCGCTCTCCTCCGGCTCGCCGAGGTAACCGGCGGCCACGTTGTCGCCACGCGCGATCAGCTCGCCGACGGCGCCGTCGGGGAGCTCGGAGCCGTCTTCGTCGGCGACGCGCAGGGTGACGCCGGGAATCGGGATGCCAATCGAGCCCTCCTTCTCGGCCGCCCGTCCGGGGGGCAGGTAGGAGAGGCGCGCGGTGGCCTCGGTCTGACCGTACATGACGACGAGCTGGGCCGGCGCGAAGGCCGCGCGCGCCCACCGGGTGGTCTCCACGGACATCGGGCCGCCGGCCTGCGTCACGTAGCGCAGCCGCCCGGCGTGGAGCGATTCGAGGCCCGTCGTCCGCCGGAGCAGCTCGAAGTTGAGCGGCACGCCCGCGAAGCCGGTGCAGCCCTCGACCGAGAGCGTCGCCAAGAGCGTCGAGGCGAAGCGGGAGCGATCGTCCAGGACCACGGACCCGCCGGCGAGCAGGTGGGTCTGGAGGACGCTGCGGCCGTAACAGTAGGAGAGCGGGAGGACGAGCAGGGCGCAATCGGAGGGGCGAAGATCGAGGTAGGCGGCGATGGCGCGGCTGTTCGCCTCGAGGTTGCGGGAGGTCAGGACGACGCCGCGCGGCAGACCGGTGCTCCCGGAAGTGAAGAGGACGAGCGCCGGCGCGTCCGGATCGACCTCGACGGGAGCCTCGACCGCAGCGGCTGGGCCCACGAGGGTCCCATCCGGCAGGAGCGCGGCGAGCCCGGCGCCGCCGGCGCCCTCGCCCTCCGGCACGACCCAGAGCCCCCGGAACGGCAGCGCTTGCGCACCGCCCCAGGCCAGCAGCTCGCGGCCACCGAAGATGGCGTACCGGCAACCGGCGCGGCCGAGGATGGTCTCGCGGGCCCCGAGGCCGGCGGTCGTCCCCGCGTCGACCGCGCAGCCGCCGAGGAGCTGGATCGCCGCGGAGGCGACGGCCGCCGCCGGCGAGTTGCGGACGGCGAGCAGGACGCGATCGCCCGGACCGGCGCCCGTCGCCTGCAACGCTCCCGCGAAGCGACGTACCCGCGCGGCCAGGTCGGCGTAGGTGAGACGCGCCTCACCCGCCGCGAGGGCGGGGGCGGCCGGCCTCTCCCGCGCGTGGGTGAAGATCCAGTCGGGGATCGGCGGTCTCACGCGGCCTCCAGGCTCACCGGCGCGACGTCCGCAGGACGGGGCATCGATTGCACGAACCCGGCCCACAGGAGCTGGCTCGTGGCGATCGAGACGAGCGCCATCGCGTCGGCCTCGCTGAGCGCGCTCCCGACCGCCCTCGCCTTCTCGACGAGCCGCGAAACCTTGGCGGCGTCGAAGAGTCCGGCGGCCCGGACCGCGTCGGGCGAGAGCAGCTCCGCCGCCCAGCAGGGGGCTTCGGGGCCGGCGAGCACCCAGGCGATCGGCGCGCGGTACGGGAACTTGGGACGCGCGAGGATCGAGGCGGGCAGCCTGCCTCGCGCGCACTGGCGCAGGACCCTCTTCTCCCGCATGGCCCGGAGCTTCACCCGGTCCGGGAGCCGCGCGGCCAGCTCGATCAGCCGGTGATCGAGATACGGATAGCGTCCCTCCACCGACGCCGCCATCAGCATCCGGTCCCCCTGCGCGCCGAGCAGGTAGCCGGGCAGGAGCGTCCGCATCTCGAGCATCTGCGCGCGGGCGAGGAGCCGCGTTCGTCGCGAGCGCTCGGAAAGAGCCCCGAGCGCGGAGACGATCGGGTCCTCCGCCGCGACGGCCTCGGCGACGCTCGCCGAGAGAAACCGCAGCAGCCGTCCCGACGCCGACCAGCGGACGAGGTGCGAGAAGGCGGGCTGATCGGGATCGGAGAGGCCGGCGCCGTAGACCTCGGCGAGGATCGCCGCGGGCTGGGCGGCGTGGGGCAGCGACGGGTGCAGCGCGGGCAGCAGCAGCCGCCAGCGGCCGGACCGCGGCCGGCGCGCCCAGGCGTCCCGGACCTTCGCCTCACGGAAGAGATCGTAGCCCCAGAAGATCTCGTCGGCGCCCTCCCCCGTCAGCACGACCCGCAGCCCCTCGTCGTGGACCAGTCGGGAGAGGCGGAGCATCGGGGCGGGGGCGGTCCGCACGATCGCCTGCTCCGCGTGGTCCACGGCGGCAGGCAGAAGGTCGCCGATCTCGCGCGCCGCGATCTCGACGGCGCGGTGCTCCGTCCGGAGCGCGGCCACGACCTCCTCCTGGTGGCGCCGTTCGTCGAGCTTCTGATCGCCGAACGCGATCGAGAACGTCCGCAAGGAGCCGCCGAGCTGCTCCTGCGCGTGGCTGCACAGCAGGCTGCTGTCCAGCCCTCCGGACAGGTACGCCCCCACCGGCACGTCGGCCCGCAGCCGGAGCCGGACCGCGTCGTCCAGCAGCTCCGCCACCTGCCGGGCCGCCGTCGCGTCGTCGACCGGCTCGACCGCGTCGAAGTCCGGCTCCCAGTACGGCCGGACGTCGAGCCGCGCGCCGTCCCAGCGCGCCCAGCAGGCCGGCGGCAGAGCTTGTACGCCGGCAAACGAGGTCGTCGGGGCCACCGGCGCCCAGAGCGTCAGGGATTGCGCGAGGCCGCGCGGGTCGATCGCCGCGCGGCGGAAGCCCCCGGAGAACAGCGCCTTGGCCTCGGAGGCGAAGGCGATCGCGGCCTCCTCCAGCGCGTAGACGAGCGGCGCGATACCGACCGGATCGCGGGCCAGCCAGAGGGACCGATCCCGCGGATCCCACACCGCGAAGGCGAACTGCCCGACGAAGCGGCGCACGGACTCGATCCCCCACGTCAGGAAGGCGGCCAGCAGGACCTCCGTGTCGCTGCGCGTCCGGAACGGGTAGCCGTCGAGCTGCCGCCGCAACTCGACGTGATTGAAGATCTCCCCGTTGAAGACCAGTGCGACGCCCGTCTCGGGATCCCGCATCGGTTGGGCGCCGCCGGCGAGGTCGACCACCGCGAGACGGGCGTGGCCTAGGGCGACCCCGTCGAGGAGCAGTCCTCGCTGCGCGTCCGGGCCCCGGTGACGCAACGAGGCCACCATGCGCGCGAGCCGCCCGCCCTGCGCCTCCCGCGGCGACTCCGGACCGGCCGGAAACGTGAACCCCGCGATCCCGCACATGGTCAGCGCCCCAGCTTTCGGCCCGCGAAGGCGGTGACGCGCGCGAGCGAATCGAGGTTCTCGGGGAGGAGCTCGTCGTCGTCCACCCGGATGCCGAGGTCGTGCTCGAGGAAGGTGACGAGCTGCACGAGCCCCATCGAGTCGATGATCCCGCGCGCGAGGAACGAGTCCTCGTCGCCGAACCCATCGACGAAGAACGTCTCGACGATGAACGCGCGGATACGCTCGCGGAGGCCGGAAGCCGCGCCGCCCACCTCACCCTGCCTCATGGCTCGTCCCCCCCGGCCCGCGGGCCGCGACTGTCTCCGCCAGAACGGCGATCAGGCGCCGGGCGGCGTGACGCCGCCCGTCCCTGTTGAGGTGGCCGCCATCGTCCGTGTACGGCCCGGCGAGCACCGGCGCCTCGTGCCCGTCGATCGCGACCGACCATTCGCGCCCCGCGGGATCGGTCGCTTCGACCGCCGCGAGATCGAAGAGGCCCGGCGCGTGGGCGCGCAGCGCCTCGTTGAAGCGGTGGCGCGCGAGGTTGTCGCGGGCCCAGGCGCCGCCGCGGCCGAGCCGCGCGGCCAGGAAGCGACGCACGCCACCCGGCCTCCCGGTGAGCGGGACGGTGACGTGGACGAACCGGACGTGGGGATGGCGGCGGGCGAGCCGCTCGAAGGTTTGTTGATAGCGGAAGAACAGCGCCTCGACGCCGGTCCGCGCGCCGACGTCCGTGAAACACAACTCGAGGAGCGCGATGTCCGTCCGGCCGGCCAGCCCCTGGCCCAGGAGGGCCTCGAAGGCCGCGAGCTTCCCCTCCGGATCGCCGTTCCGTCCGGCGCGCGCGTGCGCGATCGTCCCGGGCGCGAGCGCCGCGCCGTTCTGGGTAGCGACGATCCGCGGCACCAGCCCTGGAGAGGCTTCGATCCAGTCGCGCAGGCCCGCGAGCAGGTTCTCGCCGACCGACTGATGAGCGAAGAAGATCCGCGCGCGGCAGAGCGTCTCGAGCGCCCCCCAGGTCGCCTCGATCCCCTCCGGCGCCCACCCCACCCGACGAGCATCGCCCGTGACCACCGCCACCGCGGATCCCCCCTTTCCCGGACGCGAATCTGTGTACGCCGGACGAGAGGGCGCCAGCAGACCCTGTCGGGCAATGCCGTTTGGGGTGCGGTGTGGCTACCGTTCGGGCATGGCCCGCAATGTCGTCGTGACCACCCGGCCGCCGGGTGAAGCGTTCCAGGAGGATCTGCGCAAGTACTACCGGATCCACTTCGACACCGAGACGCCGCCCCTCGCCGCGCGCCTCTGCCTCTGGTCCACCCACTTCGGCCTCCACTGCGTCGCGGTCCACCGCATGGGCGAGGCAGCCCGCGCCGCCCGCTCCCGCCGCCCGCTCCTCGGTCTCGGCGCATGGGCCGTCTGGCGGGCGCTGGATCTCGCGATCAACGCCCTCCACCACGTGGACATCGACGCCGCCGTCGGCCCGGGCTTCTACATCGGCCACGCCTCGACGCTCTACGTCGGCCCCACCCGCATCGGCCGCAACTTCAGCGTGACCCACAACGTCACGATCGGCCTCGGCCACGCTGAGGCCGCCGAGGGCATCCCGGTCATCGGCGACGACGTCTGGATCGGGACCGGCGCGACCCTCGCCGGCGCCGTCCACGTCGGCGACGGGGCGACCATCGCGAACGGCGCCGTGGTGTCGCGCAGCGTCCCCCCGGGATCGCTCGTCGCCGGCAACCCCGGCCGTGTCGTCCTGCGGGAATACGACAACGCCGCCCTCTTCCGCCTACCCCGCCGAGGGGCGCGGGAGGAGCGGTGATGGGTGCTCCCGGACGGATTGGAACACCGACCCGGGGTCACTGCGCGGTCGGTTGGGGGCAGATGGGCACCGCCACGCCGCCGTCGGGGCCCGGGCAACCCGGCGAGCCCTGGTGACAACAGATGTCCGTGTCGACCCTCGGCACGACCTCCCACATCGGGTCCGACGCCCGTACCTGCACGAGCATACCCGTCACGTCGAGGACCATCCCGGCGCTCTCCGTCGGGGAGAGGGACGGTGCGCCGCTGCGGGTCATGAGCGAGAGCTTCCATGGATGGCCGTATCCACCGTCCTCCGGCACCCCGGGGATCCAGCCGTCATACTGGCCGTAGCTCGTGTACTCGGATTGCTCGGAGCAGTCGATCATCGAGTCGCAGTACTCGCGGCAGAGGCAGGCGTTCAGGCAGTGGCCGTCGATGCACTCCTGCTGCTCGTCGACCGTCAGTGCGGTCGCCCCGCCCGGATTGCAGTCGGCGGTCGTCACGCAGCGGGTCGCGCACTCGTTGGCCACGCAGTCGGTGCCGTCGGGGCAGTGGGCGATCGCCGCGCCCGGCTCCCCGCAGAAAGAGCTGGAGGTGCTCGGGAGGCAGCCAGCGGCCTTCCGGTAGGGCACGTTGCCGGTGCCGGTCACGTCGCAGTTGAGCCACCGGGAAGGCATCGTCACGCTCTGGGCCGTGATGAGCGCGGACTCGAGCGATTCGAACTGGAGGTTGCTCGTGCTGGGCGCGCACAGGTACTGGTCAGCGAGGTGATCCCCGGGGCCGCCGTTCAAGCACCATTGAGGATTGACGGGGACCGGCGGGGGCGCGTCCTGGGGATGAGGATCGACGAACTGCGGGTCGGGGTTCATCGTCCAGGCCGGGTAGTCGAGCTGGGTGTCCCCGACGAACTCTCCGAGGGTCCCCGACAGGGCGACCAGGCGGTTCCCGATAAAGAGGTCGGGGGCGTCGTAGTTGTAGACGAAGATGTAGGCCCAGCTCCCCGGGAGGTCGTAGGCGCCGGTTCCCGGGTCCCAGCCCGGCTTCGGGACGAGGACCCCGCCGTCCAGATAGTAGCTGTTCCGGTCGGCCGCGTAGAAGCCGTCGGACTGCACGGCGGTCACGATCAGGTCCATCTGGTACTGGTACTCGGGGGCGCAGCCGCCGTCGGGGAGGATGGCGCCGTCCGGCAGCGGCGCTCCGCGGGCGGCGGGGGGCGGCGCGATGCAACGCGTCTTGCTCTGGTCGAGCACGACGTAGTTGTTCTCGAGGGGATCCTCGGTGTTGTCGGGGGTGATCTGGAGGTCGGCGAGGAGCGGGTATCCGTACTCGAGGTCGGGATCCGACACCCCGGTGGCGTAGTAACCGCCGTCGGGCGCGCCGCCGTCCAGCAGCGTCTCTCGGTCCTCCACCCAGACCGCGGTCTGCCCGAAGACGTGCTCGGCGTAGATATCCCCCTCGGCGAATCCCGCGTCGAACGAGAGCTGCGGCTCGTCCTCCGGCGAGGAGGCGATCGCGAACTCGCCCTTCATCACCTGGCCAGGCGTCACGTAGACGTACGGGTGGCCGTAGTAGCCGCGCAGGGGATTCCCGAGTTGATCGAGCGCGGTCGCGGCGACGTGGATCTTCACCTGGGCCAGCGGGAAGTTTCCCGCCTGGCCGCTCCGATCCTCGGCCTGTACGGCGAAGCTCGACAGATCGTTCGGCAGCGACGCGCGGGTGTCGCAGCCCGCGACGACGAGCGCCGCCAGAACACCGAACTGCCTGAGGTCAGTCCGCATTGGTCGACTCGACGATCCGGCCGTCTTCCTGGGTGGTGACGATCGAGTACAGGGTGGGATCCTTGCAGAACTCGCGAATCTGCGGGGTCACGTGGCCGCAGTTGGGGTCCGGATCCTGCTGCGCGGCGAGCACCTGGCGGCACTCGCACTGCCCTGCCCAGACGCCGTTCGGGGCCGCGACCATCCGCTCGGGATGCTCCGCGAGCACCTGCTCCAGCGTCGCGCCAGGGTAGTCCGTGACGACCTGATTCAGGTAGCTCTTGAACGCCTCCGCGTTCTGGCAGTACGTGATCGCCGCGGGGTCGATGATCAGCCGGCCATTCTCTCGGTAGCGCGCGCAAGCCGGATCGCCGGCGAGGATCCGGTCACAGTGACAGAAGCCGTCGCGCAGGTAGGCGATGAGGGCATCCCGCAGCGAAACGGTGGTGAACGTCTTGTTCGTGTTGTTCTGGAGCACGTAGAAGCCGCTGCCGCCGTGGGCGATGTAGTCATTCACGCAGCCCTTGTACTCGGCGGAGAGGTTCAGATCCTCGCCGTTGACCTTGATGTCGTGGGCCGTCCAGGCGTAGCAGCTCCCCTGGACGCACTCGCAGCCCGTCCCGGAGGGCGAAGCGGCGGTCTCGTGGCCCGAGCAGGTCTGGCCGTACCAGGCGGCGCTCGGGCTGTCGGGGTAGACCTGCGGGGCGTTGACGCAATCGCTCGTCTGCCGGCACGAAGGCACACAGGGCTCCGGCCGGTCTCCGTTCGGCAGTCGCTCGTCACAAGAGGGGGCCATGTTATGGATCGACCGCCCGCAATCCTGGACGTACTGGAGCCCCGCCACCTGAGCCTCCGCCATGCAGCCACGCTGCGCGGAGACGTCGGTGGCGAAGTCGAGCAGATCCTGGATCTCGTGTCCGGAGAGGTACTGGATGGTGAGGAAGTCCTCGAACGGAAAAACGTTGAAGAGCTGCTCCAGCTCGATCGGACCCGCGTAGATGTTGTCGCGCAGGCCGAGGGTGTTGGTGAACGACCACTCGGCGTTGACGCCCGGGTAGGACCGCATCGACTCGGCCATCGCGTCGCCGAGCTGCGAGTCGACGCCCACGCTCCCCGCCAGGGTGGAGAACTGGGACAGGGTCGATTCTTCGCCCGATCCGTGGGAGAAGCGGAGGATCTCCGTCGGCGTGTACGCGAACGTCCGTGGCAGCTCGAACTCCTCGTTGGTCCCTTCGGTCCAGGGCTCGAGGAGCTGGAGGGTCTCGAGGTCCTCCTGCTGGGCGCACTCGGTCCGCGCCGAGGCGACGAGGGCCTGGTACTGGGAGAAGGTCGGAGAGTACGGGTCCCGCACCGGTCGCGGGTCGATGCACCAGAGCGAGTCGATGGGCAGCGGCGCGTACTGGTGGGCGACGATCTCCCCGCCGACCGCCTGCCGCATCTCATAGGTCTTCTCGTCCATCCCTCCGTCGGCGGCCTGGGCCGCGCCGCCCGGCGGCATCCGCACGACGAGGTCCAGCCTCCCCAGGTACTTGGCGAACGCGCCACTGTGCTGGATCAGGACCTGTCGCGGCTGGCCGTTCCAGGTATCGGTGTTGGGGACGGCGCCGAACACGTCGCTGCCGTCCCGGTTGCGATGGTACGTCCCGTCCGGCCAGATGCCGCCGCTGTAGCATCCCGACTGCTCTCCCTTCGGGTCCGTGTAATACGCGAGCGCGCTCAAGGGGCAGCAGACCGACGTCCCGCCGGGTCCGGCGACCGCGAGGTCCTCGTTCAAGCAGCTCCCGTCGGGCTTGCGTCGCTCGTCCGGGTCGGTGCGCAGCGCCCCCTCCTGCTTGACGACCATCTCGGTCAACACGGCGGTCGGGTTGAGCACGATGTGGATGTGCCCCCCCATGATGAGGTCGATGTTCTGCACCGGCGCGATGAAGACGTTCACCCTCCGATTCGGGTTGAGCTTGGCCACGTCGACCGTGTCGTCCGCGGGGCAGGAGCCGTCGGAGAGAAGCTGCTCGCCAGGCTTGAGCTGACAGGAGTCGTCGTACTCGCTCTTGTTGCGGGGCGGCAGGACGTTGGCGATCATCCACGGGTTGTCGTTCGCGTCGCGGCAGCAGCCGCTCGCCTCGGTGCACTCGGGGTGCGCCGGATCGCAGGCGAGGAAGGGCTTCGCGCTCGAATACGGGTAGACATCGTTGTAGCCGGTCACCAGCGCCTGGTCCGCGGTGAGGCCCATGTGCGAGACGATGACGATCATGTCCGTCAAGGGCGCGATCACGCCGATCCACTGCCGGACGACCTCGTTCTCCTCCAGCGCGGTCGTCCCGAGGGCGTTGCCGCCCTGGAAGATGCTGGTCAGCGCGTCGAGGTTGCCGAGCCCGATGACGCCGACCCGCAGCCCCCGGACATTGACGATCGTGAACGGGCGCGTGATCTCCCCGAGCATCGTCTGGGTCGGGTCGCGCCAGTCCGCCCACTGGTAGTTGGCGATGATCAGCGGGTAGTCGACCCACATCTTCGCCTGCTCCGCGAAGTTCAAGGCGCCGTGATCGAACTCGTGGTTGCCGACCGTCGAGGCGTCGGGGTGCAGGAGCGACATGAACTGGAACTCGGCCGTCCCGTTGCCGGTGTTGAAGATGGGCGCCCCTTCGAAGCAGTCCCCGGAGTCGAGCAGGACCGACCGATCGGTCTTGGCCTTCTCTCGCAGGTAGAGGGCACGAAGCCGCGCCGCCCCGCCGTAAGGATAGGCCTCCGGAGAGAGTCCCAGGCCCCGGTCGGTGGTATCGACCGTGATGTCGTACGGCAGGAGGCGGGAGTGGATGTCCGCGGTATGGAAGACGGTCAACCGGACGTCCTGCCCCCAGAGGTCCGGCTGGGCCGAGGAGACCGTGCAGCCGGAGAGGACCGCCAAGAGCACCGGGATGAGCCTTCGACCTACCCGCTGCATGAAGACCTCGCCGCCGTCCCGCGTTTGGAGGAAATCGCCTGTCTGCCGTCCGTGGAGCGCGGCGATCCTTAGGCGATCGCGCGGCGGAGAGTCAAGGCGCGTCGCGCTGTCCTTAAGATTCGGAGTAGGCCGGGGGTGGGCTGCTGTCTGCCGAGCTCCATGGTTCATGACCTCGCGATCGTTCGACGCGAGAGGCGATCACGCGAGGCGCAGCGCCGCACGCGTTCGGCGCGAAACGGCGGCGGCCCCCCGCTCCCCCTCACCGCTGCCCGATGAACGCGCCTCCCTCGCAAAGAGCGCTCCATTCATCGACGCTGGAGTCATGTTCATCGCGGAGGATCGGCGCCTTTCTGGCTCCGGGTGGTCTGCCGGGCGCTCCACTCCCATCGGGACGGGGGCGCGTCAGAGCGGCACGTCGAGGATCGGATGGCTCCGCGCGCCGGGGAGGTCGTAGTGCCACCACTCCTTCCGGATCGTGATGAACCCCTCGGCGCGCATCGCAGCCCGGAGCCGTTCGCGGTTTTCGAGCGCCTCCCGTGGGATGCCGCGCGTCGCGCCCTGTCGCGCCCGCGGGTCGAAACTATCGAAGTCGGTGGGCATCAGCAGGGGCCTGCCGGAAGCGTCGGCGAGGGTAAGGTCCACGGCCGTGCCACGCTCGTGGTTCGACCCCGTCCTCGGGTCCGCCACCCAGCCCGGGTGGGGAAAGATCTTCCAGAGAGCCCGCTGCGCGGACGGCGGCCGGTAACAGTCCCAGACGAGGAGCCGCCGCCGCGATCGCACCAGCCGCGCCTGGACGCGGGCGAGCGCGGCCGCTGTCTCGGGCAGGAGGAGGCAGCGCCCCGCGGCGTACAGCGGGCGCCCGGTGATGTTGCGGGCGGTCGCGTAACGGATGTCGAGCCGCAGTCCGGGGACGACCCGGACCGCGTCCACGAGCGGCCGGGGGGCGCCCGACGCGAGCGCGATCGAGAGGACGGCGGCGACCACCCGCGCATCGTACCCGCTGGCCCCAAGGAAAAGAAGGCAGCCGCGCCTGTTTTTCGACTTGACGGCTGGCTCGCGAAGGTCCATAACGGTCCGCGCGCGGGGCGATAAGGTTCGTCGCATCGTCGAGGCGAGGACCGAACGTCCAGGACGCGCGATGGTCAAACGTGTGGCCGAGAGGCCGATGGGAGGCAGGACATGACGCAGGCTCAGTTCTTCACGGACGTGGCGGAGAAGGCGGAGATCAGCAAGGCGCAGGTGCGCGCGGTGTTCGCGGGCGTCGAGGAAGTGATCAAGAAGCAGCTCAAGTCGCAGGGCAAGATCCCGTTGGGCGGCCTCGGCTACGCGAAGCTCGTCGATCGCAAGGCGCGTGTGGGGCGAAACCCGCAGACGGGCGAGCCGGTGAAGATCCCGGCGAAGACGGTGATCAAGCTGAACCCGTCGAAGACGCTCAAGGACCTCTTCAACAAGAAGGGCAAGCGGTAACCTTCGGGAACGAGCGAAGGAAAAGGCTGGTGCCCGCCCAGGGTGCCGGCCTTTTTATTTGTGCGGGCAGCGTGAAGAGGCGATCGATTCGGGCCCGCCTGCTTCGTCCCGTCAACTCGGCATACGGACGAGCTACCCCATGTGTCTTGAGGCGACCGCTCGATTCCTGGAGCCGCTCCCCTCCCCGCTCCCGAGGCCCCGATTCCAAGCGGAGGGTCTCTGCGCGATCTCCTTCGAGCGTCCCGGACCACGGGTATCGGGAGCGGGTTTCATTAACGACGCGGGGCGGGGGGGCGAAAAGTGGGTCAGCTCTACTTGTGGCCGCCTTGACAGGCAACGGGCCTTCCCCGTTATACGGCGGCCATGATCGTCACCAAGGCACCGCTCCGGATCTCGCTCGGCGGAGGCGGGACCGACCTGCCGTCGTACTACCGGCGGTTCGGATCGACCTTCCTGTCCGCGGCGATCGACCGGTACGTCTACCTGTCGGTCCATCGGAACTTCGGCGACGAATTCATCGTCAAGTACTCCGAGGTCGAGCGGGCGAAGGACCGCGAGGGGATCCGCCACCCGATCGTCCGCGAGTGTCTGAAGCTCGTGGGCCACGAGGCGCCGCTGGAGATCGCGAGCTTCGCGGACATCCCGGCGGGCACCGGGCTGGGCTCGTCCGGCGCGTTCACCGTGGCGTTGCTCAAGGCGCTCTACGCGGAAGCGCGCCGGGTGCACACCTGCTTCTCGCTGGCCGAGGACGCCTGCGGAATCGAGATGGAGAAGCTCGCGCAGCCCGTCGGCAAGCAAGACCCCTACGCTGCCGCGGTCGGAGGGATCCAGCGCTTCGACATCGATCGGGAGGGTCGGGTGACGGCGACGCCGGTGCCGATGAGCCCCGCGACGCGCGTCGAGCTGGAGGAGGGGCTCTTGCTCTTCTTCACCGGCGTCTCCCGCAAGGCGAGCGAGGTGCTGAGCCACCAGGACGAGGAGACGCGCAAGGCCAGCGAGGGTGGCGGCGGACAGGAGATGCTCGAGAACCTCCACCGGACCCGGGAGCTCGGGGAGGAGAGCTACAAGGCGCTCTGCTCGGGGGACCTCGCCGGCTTCGCCCACCTGATGAGCGCGCAATGGGAGCAGAAGCGACGCCGCTCGCCGGGCTCGACGCGACCGGAGATCGACCGGGCGTACGAACTGGCGCTCGGCAGCGGCGCCCTCGGCGGCAAGCTCATCGGCGCGGGCGGCGGCGGGTTCCTGATGTTCTTCGCGCAGGAGAAGAGAGCCCTGCGGAAGGCGATGACCGGGGCCGGGCTCTCCGAGGTCCGCTTCCGCTTCGACGATCTCGGCGCACAGGTGGTCGTGCAGGGGTGACCACGCGAGATGCCGGGGAGGGGGAGTCGCGCGCCGGGCTTCGCCCCCTGGCGAACCCATCCCTCCTCGCGACCCCCGCGGGGAAGGGCGTTAGCGAGCCCCCCCCATGAACCTCTTCGTCACCGGTGGCGCTGGCTTCATCGGCAGCACCTTCTGCGATTCCGCTCTCTCCCGCGGCCACGCGGTCACCTGCTTCGACGACTTCTCGACCGGCAAGGAGCTGTTCCTCGCCGAAGCCGGCCGCAGCGATCGCTTCCGTCTCGTCCGCGCAGACATCCGCGACCTGCCCCAGATCCACGGCGCGATGGAGGCCGCCCGCCCCGACTGGGTCGCCCACTTCGCCGCGAACGCCGACGTGCGCCGCGGCACCGAGCGGACCCGGCGCGACCTCGAGATCAACACGATCGGCACTTGGACCGTCCTCGAGGCAATGCGGCTCGCCGGCGCGTCCCGGCTGCTCTTCACCTCGACCGGATCCGTCTATGGAGAGCCGGCCGTCTTCCCGACGCCCGAGGACGCGCCGTTCCCCGAGCAGACCTCGCTCTACGGGGCCTCCAAGCTCGCGGGGGAAGGCCTCGTCTCCGCGTACAGTCATGGCTTCGGCATGACCGGCGTCGTGTTCCGGCTCGTCTCGGTCCTGGGGCCACGCTACACGCACGGCCACGTCTTCGACTTCGTCCGCGGACTGCGCCGCGACCCGACTCGACTGGACGTGCTGGGCGACGGGAACCAGACGAAGTCGTATCTGCACGTTCAGGACCTGATCGCGGGTTTCTGGACGGCGATCGAGCGGGCTCGGCCTGGCCCATCGGTCTACAACATCGGCCACGACGACACCCTGATCGTCCGGGAGAGCGTCCGGATCATCTGCGCGAAGCTCGGCGTTTCGCCCGACGTCGTCTATGGAGGGGGTACGCGAGGGTGGGTGGGCGACAGTCCACGGATCCAGCTCGACACCCGGAAGATCCGTGCGCTCGGCTGGGCTCCGCGCCACGGCTTGCCCGAGGCCGTGTCCGATACCGTGGAGTACCTGCTTGCCAACCCCGAGCTGTTCGGGTAAGCAGTCGGGAGTCGAAATCGCACAGCCCATAAGGAGCTGCCATGCAACCGCCGAAGATCAAGCTCTTCCTCGATTGCGCGGACATCAAGGCCATTCGCGATGCCGCCGAGCGCCCGGAGGTCGCGGGCGTCACGACCAATCCCACGCTCGCCCGCAAGGCGGGGGTCACGAGCTACATCGATTTTTGTCGCGAGGCGGTGACCTGCGGCAAGCCGATCTCGTTCGAGGTCATCTCGGACCAACCCCCGGCGATGCTGCGGGAGGCGAAGAAGCTCGCCTCGCTCGGCAAGAACGTCTACGTGAAGATCCCGGTCACCGATTGCGAGGGCGTCTCGAGCGCGGCGGTGATCCGCGAACTGTCGCAGGAGGGCGTCCAGGTCAATGCGACGGCGGTCTTCACCCTCGACCAGGTCTGGGCCGTGGGCAATGCCCTCCAGGGAGGGGCGCCGTCGGTCATCTCCGTCTTCGCCGGTCGGATCGCCGACGCCGGCGTCGATCCGGTGCCGCTCGTCTCGGCGGCTTCGGTCGCGTGCCGGGCGTTCGGCCGATCGATCGAGCTGCTCTGGGCCTCCAGCCGCGAGCTCTACAACGTGGTCCAGGCCGAGCAGGCCGGCTGCGACATCATCACCATCACCCCGGATCTCTTCAAGAAGCTCGGCAGCCTTGGCAAGAGCCTCGACGCCTTCAGCCTGGACACGGTCCGGATGTTCACGTCGGACGCCAAGGCGTCCGGGTTCTCGCTATGAGCTTCGCGAAGAGCTTCCTGCAGGAGGCCGCCGAGATCCTCGGCCAGATCGACGCCGAGGAGATCGAAGCGGTCGCCCGCGGCCTCGCCGCGGTTCGCGAGCGCGGTGGGCGGCTCTTCGTCCTCGGCGTGGGCGGTTCGGCGGGCCACGCCTCCCACTCGGTCTGCGATTTCCGCAAGCTCTGCGCCATCGAGGCGTACGCTCCGACGGACAACGCCTCGGAGCTGACGGCGCGGACGAACGACGAGGGTTGGCAGAGCGTCTTCACCGGCTGGCTCTCGGTCTCGCGCCTCTCCGCCCGCGACGCGCTGCTCGTCTTCTCGGTCGGCGGGGGCGACGCGAAGCGGGGGGTCTCCGCGAACCTGGTGCGCGCCATCGAGCTGGCCCGCTCGCTCGGGGCCCCGGTCTATGGCGTCGTCGGCCGCGACGGCGGTTTCACGAAGACGGCCGCGGCGGCCTGCGTCGTGATCCCACCCCGGTTCGCGGACCACGTCACCCCACACACCGAGGGGATCTGCGCGCTGATCTGGCATCTGCTCGTCAGCCATCCGCAACTCGCTCGGAACGCGACGCGCTGGGAGTCGCTCGCGCCGGCATCCGGCGCCGCATGACCTGGGCCCACGCGGGCCGGCTCGCCGCCCTCCTCCAGCTCTGGGTCTTCCTCGGCGGCTACGTCTACGGCTTGCTCGCGATCCTCTGGCGCCGCTTCCGCCGGCCGGCCGTCCAGCAGGATCTCTCGCGGTTTCGCGTCTCCGCCCTGAAGCCGCTCCGCGGCCTCGACCCCGACCTCGAGAAGAACCTCCAGTCGTTCGCGGACATCCAGGGGCTCTCCGCCTTCGAGGTTCTCCTGCTCGTCGACGACGAGGGCGACGCCGCGCTCCCGATCGCCCGGTCCTTCGCCGAACGATGGCCCGAGCGCTTCCGGATCGTCGTGGGGACCACCCCGGGCTTCGCGAACCCCAAGGTCGCCTCGCTCGCCCACGGCCTCGCCCACGCCCGACACGACCTGCTCTGGATCAGCGATTCCAACGTCGAGACAGACGCCGGGGCGCTGCGTTCGCTGATCACGGCCTGGCGGGAGGCCCAGCCGCGCGGCCGCCGGCCGACCCTGATCCACGCGCCGCTCGTCGCCGTGCGGGGTCGTGGCCTCGGCGCCCGCTTCGAGCGACTCCAACTCGTCTCGTACAACAACGTCAACATCGAGCTCTGCCGGATCGCGAAGCAGGACGCGGTGGTGGGCAAGTCGCTCTTCTTGCACCGCGACGACCTCGCGGCGGTGGGAGGGCTCGAAGCGTTCGGGTCGAGCAGCGGCGAGGACTACCTGATGGGGCAGGCATTCCGGAAGATCGGGACCGTGCTCTGCGCCGCTCGCGCGACGCGCCAGGTGCTCGGCGAGGAGACCGCCCGCCAGTTCTTCGACCGGCAGCGGCGCTGGGGCGTCCTGCGCAAGAACATGTTCTGGCAGACCTTCCTCTTCCTCGAACCGTTCACCCTCCTGGGCGTCACGTTCGTCACGGCGGCCCTGGGACTCCTGCCCGGCTGGGCCCTCGCGCTCGGTCTCGGCGTCAAGATCGCGGGCGACGTGGCCCTCTTCGCCGCCTTCGCCGGCCAGCCGCCCCGCCTCCTGGACGTGCTCCTCCTTCCCTTCAAGGAAGTGGTGCTCCTCTCCTCCTGGGTCGCGGCGATCCCGACCCGGCAGGTCAACTGGCGCGGGCGGCAGATGCAGGTCGAGGCGGGGAGCGCTTACGCGCCCGGCAGCCAGAGCCCCGAGCTACCGTCCGAGGACGACGGCCAGTTCGCCTAACGATTCCAGCCAGACATCGGGCGGCGACGCCTCCAGGATGCGGCAGGAATCACAGCGCTTCTTGCCGAGGAAGCCGGTGTGCAGGCCCGCCGCCCGGCCGGCCTCGACGTCCGTCACGCCGTCGCCGATCATCCACGAGAGGCGCCGATCGTAGCCGGGGTTGGCCGCCAGCGCCTGTTCGAGGAGGCCGGCCTTTGGCTTGCGGCAGGAGCAGCTGTCTTCCTGCCGGTGCAGGCAGAGATGGGAGCTCAGGATGCGGGCGCCCGCGCTCTGCGCCGCTGCGACGACGACGGCCTGGACGTCGTGGAGGTTGTCGAGCGTCGTCTTGCCCTTGGCGGCGGCCGGCTGGTTGGTGGCGATGGCGAGGCCGTAGCCGAGCGCCTGAATCCGGGCGAGCGCCTCGGCGATCCCGGGAATGATGACGACCTGGCTGGGGTGGAGCGGGCTGTCGATCGTCCCCTGCTCGGGATCCACGAGGTGACGGTTCAGGACGCCATCGCGATCGAGGATGACGAGTCCTCTAGGCAAAGCGCTTCCGGAAGGCGGAGAGGGATTCGGGGGTGTTGATCTCATGGAAGGGACGGGTCGCGAGCCAGCCCGCGAGGAGGCCCTTCGCGGACGCGGCGGCGAGGCCATCGGCGAGATCATAGGGCACGGCCGGCGGCAGGCCGAGGAGGAACTCGCGGCTGACGATCGAGAGGCCGTAATCCATCTGGCGCCAGCCGGGCCGCGGGCATCGCTTGTCGTAGGAGACGACCCCATCCTTCAGCTCTGCGTTCGGTGTCTCGCCGGGCGGGGCCTCGATCACGGTCATCAAGGCGTACCGCGAGCGGGCCGCGGCGATGACCTCCGGGCAAGGGAGGTCGAGGACCGTATCGCCGTAGAGCACGGCGGCGAAGGAGGGTGGCGAGGCGAACGCCCGTCGAAGCGCGCCGCCCGTTCCGAGCGGCAGGGCCCCGTCGTCCACGTACGTCACGTCCAGCCCATGGCGCCGTCCGTCGCCGACGTGCGCCCGGACGAGGTCACCGCGCCAGCCCACGCAGAGCACGACCTCGTGGAAACCCTGCGCCCGGACCCACTCGAGCTGCACGTCGGCGAAGGCGCGCCCCGGCGAGATCGGCATCAGGAATTTCGGCAGGTCGCGCGAGAGGGCCCGGAGCCGCGTACCCCTTCCACCTGCCAGGATGACCAGCGGGACCACGCGCCGGTCCTACGGTCTCCGCTTCCGCCTGTCAACGAGTGTACCCGTGCACGGATCCGTCGAGGAGGGCGCGTCGACTTCTGGGGCCAAGCGCAAAGCTTGAGGAGCGGCACCCTTCTCGCCGGCCAGGGCCGCGCCTCACCGGGGTCCTCTGCTTACCCCGTCTTATTCACCCCGTCTTATTCACCCCGTCTTATTCACGGTCCGGCTGCTGCGGCGTCCGATCCCGCGCCTCCCGAAGGGGGCGGCTTGCCACCCCTACAACACCATGGGGGGGGGTGTGCTCGCTCCGTACCTCCTCGCGGGGGGGTTGCTACCCTCCAAACGACTTCGGGGGGAGGTGCTGTACGCCCGCCTCGTCGGTCGTCGCTCTCGCTTGCCCTTCTCGGCTCGCGGTCTAGAAACGCCTCGCTACGCCGTACCGTGAACAAGACGGGCTTACGGACGGATTGCGGCAGCGCTGGCGAGCTTCCGAACGAGTCGCTGAACTGCGCCGCCAGGAGCATTCGAGGCTCGTCAAGGCGGGCGGCGCCGCCCGCCGCCCGCGCCGCGCTGCTCGTGCGGGCGGACCGCCCTTGGACGCCACCCGCCGCTGCTGGTAGTTTGCCGCCGCCGTTCGTCAGGAGGATCCCATGTTCGCATTGCTCGCGCTCGCGTTCGCCGCTACCCCCTCGCTGGCCCCGGGGTATGTCTCCGGGCGCAACCCGAAGGCGTACCGCCTCTCCGGCGACGCCGTGCCGCGCGCCTACCGGATCGCCTTCGACGTGCAGCCCGCGATGGGGACGTTCTCGGGCGCGGAGGAGATCGCGGTCGATCTGCGCCGGCCCGCACGAGAGGTCGTGCTCCACGCCGCGGACTTGCAGATCACCGACGCGAGGATCGAGCAGCCGGGCGATGGGCCGCCTCAACAGGCGGCGATCGTGCCGCACGCCGAGAGCGAGACCCTCTCGATGATCGTCGCACGACCGCTGCCGGTCGGTCCAGCGCTCCTGAAGGTCGCCTTCCGCGCCAGGCTGCGCGACGACCTGCGTGGTCTCTACCTCGTCGAGGCGAAGGACGGCAGCCGGTACGCCTTCACCCAGTTCGAGCCGGCCGACGCGCGCCGGGCCTTCCCCTGCTTCGACGAGCCGGCGTTCAAGGCGACCTACGACGTGAGCGTGACCGTGCCGCCGGGGATGCAGGCGGTGGGGAACGGTCCCGCGCTGCCGTCGCCGACGGACCCGAGGACCGGCGCCGTCACTTGGAGGTTCGCGACGACCCCGCCGATCTCGACCTACCTCGTCGCGCTCGCCGTCGGGCGTTTCTCGTCGATCGGTCCGAAGACCGCGGGAGCCCACGGGACGCCGATCCAGGTGGTCACGCTCCCGGGCGAGGAGGCGCTCGGCACCGAGGCGCTCGCGGACGCGGCCGCGCTGCTCCCTTGGTACGAACGCCAGTTCGGCATCCCCTACCCGTACGCGAAGCTCGACCTGGTGGCCGTCCCCGACTTCGAGGCCGGGGCGATGGAGAACGCGGGCGCGATCTTCTTCCGCGACCGCGACCTGCTCCTCGACTCCGCCCACGCCTCGGTCCAGCAGCAGAAAACGGTCGCGATCGTCGTCGCGCACGAGATGGCCCACCAGTGGTTCGGCGACCTCGTCACGATGAAGTGGTGGGACGACCTCTGGCTCAACGAGGCGTTCGCGAGCCTGATGGAGAACGAGAGCGTCGCGGCGCTGCACCCGGCATGGAAGATCTGGGACCTGTTCCGGGCGGAGAGTGAAGGGGCGCTCTACGACGACGCGCTGAAGACGACCCACGCGATCCACTCCCCGGTCGCGACCGTCGAAGAGGCGAACGAGGCGTTCGACGACATCACGTATATCAAAGGGCAGGCATGCCTGCGCATGATCGAGCGATTCCTCGGCCCCAAAGGCTGGTGGGGTGGCATTCACGACTACCTCGCCTCGCACGCGCTCGGGAACGCGACCGAGGAGGACCTCTGGCAGGCGCTCGCCGCGGCGAGCCGGCAGCCGGTGGGCGCCATCGCGAAGAGCTGGTTCGAGCAGCCCGGCTACCCGCTCCTCTCCGTGCGGCGCAGGGGCAAGAGGCTCGATTACTCCCAGCGCCGCTTCTTCCTGAACCCGAAGGACGCGAGCGATTCGAAGGCGCTCTGGCAGGTCCCGGCGTGCGTGAAGACCGGCGGCCGGAGCACGACCGCGACGACCTGCGCGTTGTTGTCGTCGGAGGCGGGCTCCATCGAGCTTCCAGGCGCGCGCTGGGCGGACGCGAGCGCAGAGGGCGCCGGGTTCTACCGGGTGGCGTACGCGCCTCCCGACCTCGCCGCGCTCCACACGCCGCTGCGGGCGGGGACGCTTTCGGCCCCCGAGCAGATCGCCCTGCTCGCCGACACCTGGGCGCTCGCGCGCGCGGGCGCGTCGGGTCTCGCGCCCTTGCTGTCGTTGGTCGCCGACCTGCCCGCGCTGCGGAGCGCGCCGGTCGCCGGCGAGGTCGCCGGGGATCTCGCCACGCTGGAGCGGCGGCTGCTCGCGCCGAGGGACCGGCCGCGCTTCGCGGCGTTCGTCGAATCCCTCTTTGGACCGACCCTCGCGGGGCTCGGCTGGGATTCACCGCCGGGGGAGGACCCCGAGCGGCGCGAGCTGCGCGCGACGGCGATCTCGACGCTGGGCGTGATCGCGCGCGATCCGGCGGTCGTCGCCGAGGCGCAGCGGCGCCTGGGCGCCTGGGAGAAGGACCCGAAGGCGCTCGACGGAAGCCTCGTCGGCGCGCTGCTCGGGATCGCGGCGCGCCACGGCGACGCGGCGCTGTGGGACGACTTCGAGCTGCGCATGTCCGCGGCGGCGACGCCCGAGGAGCACGACCATTTTCTCTACGCGCTCGCGGAGTTCCGCCGGCCCGAGCTGATCCGCAAGAGCCTCGCGCTCGCGGTCTCGGGCAAGATCCGCAAGCAGGACACGGCCGGCTTCCTCGGAGCGCTCCTGCGCCAGCGGGACGCCACGGACGCGACCTGGGCGTTCGTGACGAGTCACTGGCCTGAGGTCGTCGCGCGCTCGACGCCGCAGTCGCTCGCCTGGCGCTTCCTGCCATCCGTGGGCTCGCTCTGCACCCCGAAGGCCCGCGAAAAGGCCGCGTCGTTCTTCGCCGCCCACCCGGTCGAGGCGGGCGGCCGGCCGCTCGCGAACGCCCTGGAGAGCATCGACCTTTGCGTGCGGCTCCAGAAGCTTCACGCGGGCGAGTTGGGGAAGTGGCTGGCGCGCCGACCGCGCCCGGCGCGCCCAACCGCCGCGCGCTGACGGGCGGCTGGCGAGGCGCACCGGCGATCGAGAGGGTACGGCAAGTCCTCCCGGGAACTCCCCGGGGGGGAGGACCCTCCAACCTCGCTCAGGCCAACTCCCGGATGGCGGCGAGGAACTGCGGGCCGTAACTCGCGAGCCGCGCGGGACCGACGCCGGAGATCGCGAGCAACGCCTCGGGGGTGGACGGACGGCGCGCGGCCATCTCCAGCAATGTCGTGTCGTGGAAGACCATGAACGGCGGGATCCCCTTCTCGTCCGCGATCTTACGGCGCACCGCGCGCAGGCGCGCAAAGAGGGCGCCGTCGGAGTCCAGCGGCGAGGCGGCGAGCGCGTCCCGCTCTCTTCGCGCCGGCAGCGGTGCGGCCGCGCCCTTCTTGCGCCGAGGCGCAGGCGCGGCGCTCCCGAGCAGGTCCGCGCGAGCGCAGATGTCGCAGGAGGCCCCGCAGGGCGCAATCGTCTGACCGAAGTAGCCGGTGAGCGCCTGGTGGCGGCATCCCTGCCGCTCGGCGAAGCGGAACATCTCGCGGGTGCGCCGCCGGTGCCACTCGCCCACGGCTTCGTCATCGGCCTCGTCCGCGAACCGATCGTAGGTCATCACGTCCGCCCACGAGAAGAAGAGCACGCAGTCCGAAGGCAGCCCGTCGCGGCCCGCCCGGCCGATCTCCTGGTAGTAGCCCTCGAGCGAGCGCGGCATGTCGCGGTGGAAGACGAAGCGGACGTCCGGCTTGTCGATCCCCATCCCGAAGGCGATGGTCGCGACCACCACGTCGAGGTCGTCACGGCGAAACGCCTCCTGCGTCCGCGCGCGCGTCCCGGGATCGAGCCCGGCGTGGTAGGGAGCCGCCGAGACGCCATGGTCGCGCAAGAACTCCGCCGTCGCCTCGGCCGTCTTGCGCGACAGGCAGTAGACGATCCCGCTCTGTCCCGGCCGGGCAAGCACGAGTCTCAGGATCGCCTCGCGCACCTGGGGCACGCCGCCGTCCCCTTTCTTGTAGGCGTGCAGGGCCAGGTTCGGGCGGAAGAACGAGCCGGAGACGTGGAGCGGATCGATCATGCCGAGCTGTTCGACGATATCCACCGTCACCGCCCGCGTCGCGGTCGCGGTGAGCGCGAGGACGGGCACACCCGAGAAGCGGCGCTTGAGGCCGGCGAGCTTGCGGTAGGCGGGCCGGAAGTCGTGGCCCCACTGGCTGATGCAGTGGGCCTCGTCGACGGCGATCAGGGAGAGCGGGACGCCGGTGAGCGCCCCGTCCACCAGCGCATCGAGCCCCTCCGGCGCGGCGTAGATCAGCTCCACCTCGCCGCGCCGCAACGCGGCGACGCGCGCGCGCCGCTCGTCGGGCTCGACGGTCGAGTTCAGATACGTCGCGCGGAGCCCCGCCTCGGTGAGCGCGTCGACCTGGTCCTTCATCAGCGCGATGAGGGGGGAGACCACGAGCGCCGTGCCGCCGAGCATCCGCGCCGGGAGTTGAAAGGTGATCGACTTGCCCGCGCCGGTCGGCATCACCCCGACGCAGTCGCGGCCGGCGAGCACCGCCCGAACGATCGGCTCCTGCCCTGGCCGGAAGGCCGCGTAGCCAAACACCGCGCGCAGCGCCTCGGCCGGCGAGGACGGCGGCGGCGGCCGGCGCAGCTCGGCGGCGAGTGCCTGGAGACGCGCGATGCTCTCCGCGGAGAAGCGCGAAGGCTCTTCACGCCAGGACGCTCGCAGCCGCTCGAGCTCCTCCTCGCATTGACGTCGCAGCGCTCCGTCCGCGGGGTCGCCCGAATGCCACGTCTCGATGAGCGAGCGCGCCGGGTCGCTCGGCGAGGACGGCGAGGAAGGGGGCGCGGGCACGGGGCCCGCAGCATACCCGAGGCCTACGACATCCCGCGGGCCCCTCGTTCATCGGACCACCCGACGACCAACGGGTTGCAGGAGATCGCCCTCGGCAGCCTCCCTCCCGAGGCGGGCTTGCCTCGCACTCCCGCCTGCGTTATCTGAAGGACCATTCCAGCCTCCTGTCCGTCCAACAGCTCGTCCACCGAGAGCGACCCTGGGGCATCCCGCGAAGATCGCGCGACGCCCCAGCGGCGGGCAGGGGCGCTCGAATGCCAAGAGATCTCTCGGTCGCTCCGATAGCCCAAGGAGGCAAAGATGATGAAGCTCTACATGGTCCCCGGAGCGTGCTCGCTGTCGCCGCACATCGTGCTGCGGGAGCTCGGCCTCGACTTCACCCTCGATCGGCTCGATCCCAAGTCTGGCCAGACGTCCTCCGGTGAGGAGTACCGGAGGACGGTGAACCCCCTCGGCTACGTCCCGGCTCTCCGGCTGGACGACGGCCAGGTGCTCACCGAAGGCGTCGCGATCGTGCAGTACCTCGCCGACCGGAAGCCGGAGGCCGGCCTCGCTCCCGCTCCGGGAACGATGGAGCGGTACCGGCTCGTCGAGTGGCTCAACTTCGTCGCGACCGAGTTGCACAAGGGCCTGAGCCCTCTCTTCAATCCGCACTTCCCGGAGCCCCTGCGCGCGGCGGCCCACGAGAGAATCGGCGGTCGCCTCGCACACCTCGATCGGCACGTCGAAGGGGGTTCGTACCTCCTCGGCGAGGCGTTCAGCGTGGCCGACGCCTATCTCTTCACCATCCTGACCTGGTTCCCGCGCGTGCGGCTGAACGTGAGCAACTGGCCGCACCTCGCCCGCTATCACGATCGGGTCGGGGCCCGGCCGGCGGTGAGGGAGGCGCTGCGCGTCGAGGCGGAGATGCAGGCGGCCGACCAGAAGAGGAACGGATGAGCGCCGCCGTGATGCGCGGGCGCGCCTGATCCCGTCTTATTCACGGTCCGGCTGCTGCGGCGTCCGATCCCGCGCCTACGAAGGGGGGGCTTGCCACCCCTACAACGACATGGGGGGGTGTGCTCGCTCCTTCCTCCTGCGGCGTGCTTCAGCACGCCTCGTCGGTCGTCGCTGCGCTTGCCCTTCTCGGCTGCGGTCTCAAACGCCTCGCTACGCCGTACCGTGAATAAGACGGGCTGATCGTTTCCCTTCGTCCCTTCCCGGGATGAGCCTGCGCGGCCGTTGTCGCCAGGCGTGGGAGGGAGCCGCCGCACTCCGGCGGGACCAACGCCGCCGATCTCCGCGCAGTCCCGGCGGAGCGCTCGCCGATCCGCTACTTCTTCGTCTTCTTCGCCCTCTTCTCGGCCGCCTCGGCCTTCGGTTCGGCCACGGCCTTCTTCCTGGCAGCCTTCGCCGGCTTCTCTTCGCCCTCCGCCTTCTTGGCCTTCTCCTCCGGCCGCGAGGCCTCGGCCCCCTTCTCCCCCGCCTTCTTGGCCTTGCGGGCGCGCTTCTTCTCCTCGGTCTCCGCCGGGGTCTCCTTCGGCGTCCGCTCGACCCACTCCAGGATCGCCATCGGCGCGGCATCCCCGAGGCGCCTGCCAAGTCGCAGAACCCGCGTGTAGCCGCCGTTCCGCATGGCGAAACGCGGCCCCAGCGTCGCGAAGAGCTTCGCGAGCGCCTCGTGATCCCGAATCGTCCGTGCGGCCAGCCGGCGGTGATGGAGCGACCGCCCCTTGGCGTAGGTGATCATCTTGTCCGCGAGCCGCCGTGCTTCCTTCGCCTTCGGCAGCGTCGTCCGGATCTGCTCGTGCTCGATGAGCGAAGTCACGAGGTTCGCGAGGAGCGCCTTCCGGTGCTCCGTCGTCCGCCCCAGCCTCCGCCCGGCCTTCTGATGGCGCATGGTCGTCTCCCGCGCGGCGGCATCACGCCTCCGGCGCCGTCTCCTGCTTCGTCGTCGTCGGCCAACCCTCGACCTTCATTCCGAGCGAGAGCCCCATCTCGGCGAGGAGTTCCTTGATCTCCTTGAGAGACTTGCGGCCGAAATTCTTCGTCTTCAGCATCTCGGCCTCCGTCTTCTGGACGAGGTCGCCGATCATCTTGATGTTCGCGGTCTGGAGGCAGTTCGCCGATCGAACCGACAGCTCCAACTCGTCCACGGACCGGAAGAGGTTCTCGTTCGCCCGATGATCGATGACCTGCGCCGGGGCCGGGGCCGCCTCCTCGGTCTCGTCGAAGTTGATGAAGATCGTGAGCTGCTCCTTCAAGATCTTGGCGGCATACGCGAGCGCGTCCGTCGGGCTGACGCTCCCGTCGGTCGAGATCTCCAAAGTGAGGCGGTCGTAGTCCGTCACCTGGCCGACGCGCGCGTTGGTCACCTGGTAGTTGACCTTGCGCACCGGAGAGAAGAGGGCGTCGACGGGGATGGTTCCAATCGGCGCCCCCGCGACCTTGTTCCGCTCCGCCGGCACGTAGCCGCGGCCGCGGCGGGCGGTCAGCTCCATGGCCAGCTTGCCGCCCTCGCTCAAGGTGCAAATGTGGTGGCCGGGATTGAGGATCTCGACCTGGTCGTCGGTGATGAGATCGCCCGCCTTGATCTCCCGCGGACCCGAAGCCTCGATGCGCAGAGTCTTCGTTTCGTTGGTGTGGAGGCGGAGCAGCACCTCCTTGAGCGACAGGACCACGTCGGTCACGTCCTCGGTAACCTCGGGGATCGTGGTGAATTCGTGCTCCACCCCCTCGATCTTGACCGAGGTGATCGCGGCGCCCTGAAGCGAGGAGAGGAGCACGCGACGCAGCGAGTTGCCGAGGGTGATGCCATAGCCGCGCTCCAGCGGCTCGGCCACGAACTTCCCGTACTTGTCGGTGAGCGAATCCTGCTCGACCCGCAAGCCCCGGGGCTTGATCAGGTCGCGCCAGTTCTTGACGGTCATTGCATCGGCCATGGGTTCCTCCAGCACGTCCGAATCGGATCCACGCGTCAGGCTCCGGGCCAATTCCCGAAAGACCCGCGCTCCACTCCGGTCCCGGACTCGTGAAGCCGCGGACCGTCTCGGTCCGCGTCCTGCTTACTTCGAGTAGAGCTCGACGATCAGTTGCTCCTGAATCGGCATCGTCAGATCCTCGCGTGCCGGCTGGGCCTTGACGACACCCTTGAACGCCTTCTTGTCCAACTCCAACCACGCGGGCACACCCCGGCGTTCGACCGCCTCCAGGGCCTCGCTGATCCGGACGATCTTTCGGCTCTTCTCCTGGATCTCGATCGTCGTACCTGGGCGGACAGCAAAGGAGGGCATGCTCACCCGGCGGCCGTTGACGAGGACGTGGCCGTGGCGAACGAGCTGGCGCGACTCGTTGCGTGTGTCCGAGAACCCGAGCCGGAATACGACGTTGTCGAGCCGCAGCTCCAGCGCCTGGAGCAGGTTCTCGCCCGTCTTGCCTTTCTGAGCCGAGGCGCGCCGATAGTAGGTCTGAAACTGCTTCTCGAGCAGGCCATACATCCGCTTGACCTTCTGCTTCTCGCGGAGCTGGACGCCGTACTCGGAGAACTTCGTTCGTCCCTGGCCGTGCTGGCCCGGCGGGTACGGACGCCGCTCGATCGCACACTTATCGGTGTAGCAGCGATCCCCCTTCAGGTACATCTTGAGGTTCTCGCGGCGGCAGATGCGGCAGACGGAATCGGTGTAGCGGGCCAAAGGCTCTCCTCCGGAGATCAGACGCGCCGGCGCTTGGGCGCCCGGCAGCCGTTGTGGGGGATGGGGGTCACGTCGCGGATCTCGGAGACCTTGAGGCCGGAGGCCGCGATGGCGCGCAACGCGGACTCGCGACCGGCCCCGGGGCCATCGACGCGGATGGTGACGTTCCTCAATCCCTGCGCCATCGCCTTCGCCGCCGCGTCACCCGCGGCGACCTGCGCCGCGAACGGCGTGCTCTTGCGGCTCCCCTTGAAACCTCGCGAGCCCGCGCTCGACCAGCAGAGGACGTTCCCGCTCACGTCGGTGATGGTGATGAGGGTATTGTTGAACGTCGCCCGAACATGCACGACGCCGTTCTGAACCACCCGCTTGAGCTTCTTCTTGCTGGCCGCCTCCTCGGCAGGGGCCGGCGTCGCGACCGCCGGGGCCGCCGTCGGCTCCGGGACCGCGGCGGGGGTCTCCGCCTTCGGCGTCTCTTGCTCGGCCTTCACCTTCTCTTGGGCCATCTCGTCAGCGCCTCACTTTCCCGCCGGAGCCGCGGAGGTGGGCCGCCGCACGATGCCCCGCTTGGGTCCCTTGCGCGTTCGGGCGTTGGTGTGCGTCCGCTGGCCGCGGACCGGCAATCCCTTCCGATGGCGCAACCCCCGGTAGCAACCGAGGTCCATCAGCCGTTTGATGCTCATCGAGACCTCGCGTCGCAGGTCGCCCTCGACCTTCAACGCGCCCTGGCCGCCGAGCCCCTGCTCGATGGTCTCGCGGATCTTCCGGACATCCTCCTCGGAGAGCTCCTTGGTCCGCGTGTCGGGATTGACCTTGGCCGCGGCGAGGAGCCGCTTGGCCGTCGTCTTCCCGATCCCATAGATGTACTGGAGACTGATCTCGATTCGCTTCTCTTTCGGAAGATCGACCCCGGCAATTCGCGCCACGTCCGCTCCTCGTCTCTTTCAGCCGTTCGAGTTCCCTAACCCTGCCGCTGCTTATGTCTCGGGTTCGCCGAACAAATCACCCGGACGACGCCCTTCCGGCGAATCACCGAGCACTTGTCGCAAATCTTCTTCACCGAAGCTCGGACCTTCATGGTGTCAGCCCTTTCACGGCGACGGGAGAGCGCAGCCGTGTAGCACACTCCACCACCATCTGCAAGCGCTCCATCGGATCAGGGGTCCCCGAGCAGTCCTTCACGGCCGGGAGGGACACCGTCGGGCAGCGTCAGAATGGTCGGCCCTTCGGGGCCGATGGCCACCGTATGTTCGAAATGGGCCGAGGGGCGCCGGTCCAGCGTGATCGCCGTCCAGCCGTCATCGAGGATCTCGACCTCGGGGAGACCGGCGTTGACCATCGGTTCAATCGCCAGGACCATGCCAGGCTTGAGGCGCACACCGGTGCCCTCGGTCCCGTAGTTTGGGACCTGCGGCTCCTCGTGCAGCCTGCGGCCAATGCCGTGGCCGACGAAGTCCCGGACGACGGAGAAGCCAGCGCCCTCCGCCACGCGCTGGACCGCATGTCCGATGTCGTGCAGCCGGTTGCCGGCGCGCGCGGCCCCGATCCCCGCGTGCATGGCGGCCCGCGTCGCGTCGATCAGCCGCGCCGCCTCCGGCGCCACCTGCCCCACGGGGACCGTGACCGCGGAATCCCCGTAGAAACCGCCCATGAAGACGCCGAAGTCCAGCGACACGACATCCCCTTCGCGCAGCGACCGCTGCTCGCTCGGGATGCCGTGGACGACCTCTTCGTTCACGGAGATGCACAGGGACGCGGGGAAGCCGCGGTAGCCCTTGAACGCCGGGGTCGCACCTCGACGCCGAGTCTCGTGCTCGGCCAGCCGATCGATCTCCGCGGTCGTCGCCCCGGGCCGCACCGCGGCGATCATCGCCTGGATGACCTCCCAGACGATCAACCCGGCCTGCCGCATGATGGCGAGGTCCGCGGGCCCTTTGAGCTCCGGTGCTCGCCGGCTCATCCGGACACGATCCGCGCGAGCTGCGCCGCGACCTCGTCGGGGCTGCCGCTTCCGTCCAGCTCGTGCAACCGGCCGCGCCCGCGATAGTAAGCCTTGAGAGGTTCGGTCTTCGTCCGGTACTCCGCCATCCGGCGCCGGATCTGTTCGGGCTGGTCGTCCGGCCGCTGCACCAGCCTCGTGCCGTCCCGATCGCACAGGCCGCCGGTCTTCGGCGGGGCGCTCACCAGGTGGTAGGCCGCGCCACAGGTGGGACAGCTCCGGCGCGAGGTGTTGCGCGCGACCACGACCTCGTCCGCGACGTCGAGGGCCACGACGGAATCGATCCGCGCTCCCGCGGCCGCGAGCATCTTCTCCAGCGCCTCGGCCTGGGGGACCGTCCGCGGGAAACCGTCCAGGACGAAACCGCGCCGGCAGTCCGGGGCGTCGATTCGCTCGCGAATAATATCGACGACGAGCTCGTCGGGGACGAGCTCGCCGCGGTCCATGTAGCCTTCCGCCTCGCGCCCCAGCTTCGAGCCATCCCGCACCGCGGCCCGGAGGATGTCTCCCGTGGAGACGTGAGCCAGTCCGAACCGCTCGACGAGACGTTTGGCCTGGGTACCCTTGCCTGCGCCCGGGGGACCGAGGAGGATGACGTTCATCGAAGGCCTTGGCTTCCTCTACGCCGTCACCTCGGACCGCCGCCGGATGCGCGGCCCGCGCCGGGTAATGAAGCCCTCGTAGTGACGGGTGATGAGGTGGGCCTCGATCTGCTGCACCGTGTCCAGGGCGACCCCGACCACGATCAAGAGCGCGGTTCCGCCAAAACGGAAGCTCGTGACCCCGTACTGGCTCTGCAGGATGTTGGGCAGCACGCAGACCGCTGAAAGGTAGAGCGCCGCGCCAAAGGTGATCCTCGAGAGCACGTGGTCGATGTACTCGGCCGTCTTCTTGCCCGGCCGGATGCCGGGGATGTAGCCGCCGTTCTTCTTCATGTTATCGGCCACGTCGACCGGGTTGAAGGTCACGGCGGTGTAGAAGAAGGCGAAGAAGATCGTGCCGGCCACGTAGAGCGAGTTGTAGATCCAATCGCCCCGGTTCATGTGCTGCGCGAAGCTGCTCATGAACGGGAACCAGCTCGCGAGCGTCGTGGGGAAGAGCAGGATGGAGGAGGCGAAGATCGGGGGCATCACCCCCGAGGTGTTGAACTTGAGCGGCAGGTGGGTCGATTGTCCCCCGTACATCTTCTGCCCCTCGACCCGCTTCGCGTACTGGACGGGGATGCGACGGTAGCCCGTCTCGGCGAAGACCACCGCCGCCACCACGAGCACCATCACCACCCCGAGGATGACGAGCTTGAACTCGTCGAGCTGGCCGCTCTGGTAGAGGGCGACCGTCGAGCCGATGGCGCTCGGGATCCGCGCCACGATGCCGGCGAAGATGATCAGCGAGATGCCGTTGCCGATCCCCCGCTCCGTGACCTGCTCGCCGAGCCACATGACGAAGGTCGATCCGGCGGTCAGCGTCAAGACCGTCATCACCTCGAAGGAGAAGCCAGGGTGGTTCACGATCTGCAGCGCCACCCCGGCGGCCTTCCGGGCGTTCTCCGGGTTCTCCAGGAAGCGGGCGATGCCATAGCCCTGCGCGATCGAGAGGGCGATGTTCCCGTAGCGCGTGTACTGGTTGATCTTCTGGCGTCCCGCCTCGCCCTCCTTCTGGAGCTTCTCCAGCGACGGGAGGACCACGGTCAAGAGTTGGAGGATGATCGACGCCGAGATGTACGGCATGATCCCGAGGGCGAAGATGGAGAACTGCTCCAGCGCGCCGCCGGAGAAGAGGTTGAACATGCCGAAGAGGCCACCGGACTTCATCAGCTCCTGCATGGCCTCGCGGTTCACGCCCGGCGTGGTGATGAAGACGCCGATGCGGTAAATCGCCAGCATCCCGACGGTGAAGATCAACCGCCGGCGCAGCTCCTGGACCTTGAAGACGTTGGCAAAGGCCGCCAACTCAGATCACCTCTGCCTTCCCGCCCGCCTGCTCGATCTTCTCCTTCGCCGAGCGGGTGAAGCGGTGCGCACGCACCGTCAGCGCCCTGTCGAGCGCCCCGTCCCCCAGGATCTTGATCCCGCTCATCAACTTGCCAACCAAGCCCGCCTGCGTCAGGGCCTCCGGGTCGACGACGGCTCCGGCCGGGAAGCGGGTCAGGTCTACAACGTTGACGATCGCGAACTCCTTCCGGAACGGGTTCTTGAAGCCGAACTTCGGCAAGCGGCGCTGCAGCGGCATCTGGCCGCCCTCGAAGCCGCCGAAGTGCATGTTGCCGCTCCGGGCCTTCTGTCCCTTGCCGCCGCGCCCGGCGGTCTTGCCCAGCCCCGAGCCCTGGCCGCGGCCGACGCGCTTGCGGGGACGCGACGATCCTCGCGGGGCCTTCAGGTTGGAAAGCGTGGTCACGTCGTAGCTCCTTTCGGCTGGCCGCCCGGAGAAGAACCGGCTGGGCCGGAACGGCGCGAAACGAAGGTCCCCTCCAGGCGTCGGACCTCCACCAAGTGGCCGACCTTGCGCACCATTCCCAGGATGGCCGGCGTATCCGGCAGCACCTTCCGGTCGTTGATCTTGCCGAGCCCGAGGCCAGCCAACGTTCGCCTCTGGCGCTCAGGTCTCCCGGCCCAGCTCTTCACCAGCGTCACTTCGAGTACCGACATCCCTCTCTCCTCGTCTCTAGCCCGCGCGGGCGGGCAGGATCTCCGCGAGTTCCTTGCCCCGCAGGCGGGCGTGCTGCTCGGGGCTGCGGATCTGCCGCAGGCCGTCGACCGTCGCCCGGATCACGTTGTGGGGGTTACGGGAGCCCTGCGACTTCGTCAGGACGTTCCGGATTCCGACCGCCTCGAGCACGGCGCGCACCGCGCCCCCGGCAATGACGCCGGTGCCTTCGCCCGCCGGCTTCAGGAGGACCTGCCCGGCGCCATAATGGCCCAAGACCTCGTGGGGGATCGTCGAACCGGAGAGCGGCACCTCGAACAGGTGCTTCTTCGCCTGCTCCCCGCCCTTGCGAATCGCCTCGGGGACCTCGTTCGCCTTGCCCAGGCCGACGCCCACCCGCCCGTTCCCGTCGCCCACGACCACCAAGGCGGAGAAGCTGAAGCGCCGGCCGCCCTTGACGACCTTCGCGACGCGGTTGATGTGGACGACTCGGTCGGTCAGCTCGGACTCGCTGCTGCTGTTCGTCATCGGCAAAGACTCCTAGAACTTCAGGCCCGCCTCGCGGGCGCCATCGGCGACCGCGGCGACGCGGCCATGGTACTCGAATCCGTCTCGATCGAAGACGACCTTCTCGATCGACTTCGCGAGGCATGCCCGCGCGATCCGCTCGCCCACCCCCTTGGCCGCCGCGGTCTTGGTCTTCTTCTGCTCCGCCGGCGCGCCGACCGTGGAGGCCGCTGCGAGCGTCACCCCTCGGCCGTCGTCGATCACCTGGGCGTACATATGCTTGAGCGATCGGTAGACGGAGAGCCTCGGCCGCTCGGCCGTCCCGGACACCACCAGGCGGACTCGCGCCTTGCGCCGCTGCCGCTTCTCCTCTTTCCTGTTCACGATCATCGTAGGCTCCTCGCCGACCCGCGGATGTTCATGCCGCTCCCGTCTTGCCAACCTTGCGGCGGATCGTCTCCTCCGCGTACTTGATACCCTTGCCCTTATACGGCTCGGGTGGACGGAGCGCCCGCACCTTGGCGGCGGTCCGGCCGAGCAGATCCCGGTCGTGGCTTCGCAGCACGAGCTCGCCCTGCTTGTCGGCGACCTTGACCTCCCGCCACTCCGCGGCCAGCCCCTCCGGCAACGGGAAGACCACCGGGTGGGAATAGCCGAGCGAGAAATGGATGCTCCGCCCCTGGACCTCGGCCTTGAAACCGACCCCGTTGATCTCCAACACCCGCTGGAACCCCTCGGTCACCCCTCGCACCAGGTTGCCGATGAGCGACCGGGTCAGCCCATGCAACTCCCTCGTCCGGCGGGCATCGTCGGGGCGGGAGACGACGACCTGCTTGTCCGCGACGGTCACGTGCACGGGCTCCGCCACCCGTACCGACCCTTTCCCTTTCGGGCCCTCGACCCGAACGAGGTCTCCCTCGACGACGACCCGAACCTTCTCCGGGATGGTGATGGGCTGTCTTCCGATGCGTGACATGAATGACCTCTCGAGGACTACCAGACGGTGCAGAGCACCTCGCCGCCGACGCCCTTCGCGCGCGCCTCGCGGTCGACCATGACCCCGGCGGAGGTCGAGAGGATCGAGATCCCGAGGCCGCTGAGCACCGTGGGGATCGCCCGCTTCGCCGCGTACCGGCGCAACCCCGGCCGGCTGACCCGCCGGATGCCGCTGATGACCGGCTCGCGTTCGGCGCCGTACCGCAGGACGATGGTCAGGCTCCCCTGCTTCTCGTCATGATGGACGACGAAGTCCTTGATGAAGCCCTCGGCCTTCAGGATCTCGGCAATCCGGGTCTTCAGCGTTCCGCCCGGAACGAGTACGCGGTCGTGCCGGGCCGCGGATCCATTCCGGATCCGGGTCAGCATGTCGGCAATGGGATCGGTCATGCTCATCGACGGTCTCCTCCTACCAGCTCGACTTGATCACGCCGGTGACCTCGCCGCGAAGCGCCCGGTTGCGGAAGCAGATCCGGCACATCTGGAACTTCCTCAGGAACGCGCGCGGGCGGCCGCAAAGCGGGCAGCGATTGTACTTTCGGACGCCGAACTTCGGCTTGCGCTTCGCCTGGGCGATCTTGGATAGCTTGGCCATCTCCTAGCTCCTGAACGGCATTCCCAGTTGACGCAGGAGGGCACGAGCCTCCTCGTCGGTCCGGGCGGTCGTCACCACGGTGATGTTCAGACCCTTGATCTTCTCTACCTCGTCGTAGTTGATCTCCGGGAAGATGATCTGCTCCCGGATACCCAGGGTGTAGTTGCCACGGCCATCGAACGACTTCGCGCCGACGCCCTTGAAGTCGCGGACGCGGGGCAGCGCGACGCTCACCAGCCGATCAAAGAACTCGTACATCCGGTCACGCCGCAGCGTCACCATACAGCCGATCGACTGACCTTCCCGGAGCTTGAAATTGGCGATCGACTTGCGCGCACGGGTCACGATCGGCTTCTGGCCGGTCATCGCGGCGAGCTGCGCTTGGCCGAGATCCATCAACCGGGCGTTGTGAATCGCCTCTCCCAGACCCATGTTGACCACGATCTTGTGGAGTCGGGGGACCTCCATCACGTTCTTGTACCCGAACTCCTTCATCAGCGCAGGGACCACCTCGCGCGCGTACTTTTCGCGCAGCCGCGCCGCCTTCTCTCCGCGCGCCTTGGCTTGCGCGGCGATCGCCCAACCGCCGGCCGTGTTCTTCTTCGTCTTCTTCTCCACCTTCGCCATCAGTCGATCACCTCCCCGCACCGCTTGCAGAACCGCACCCGCCGGCCGTCGGCGCGCTCCCGGCGCCCGGTCCGGGACGGCTTCTTGCACTTCGGGCAAACCAGCATGAGGTTCGGAAGCGCGATCGTCCCGACCTCGTCGATGATTCCCCCCTGGGGCGCCTTCTGGCTGCGCCCGCGCTTGACGTGCTTCTTGATCATCATCAGCTTCTCGACGCGAGCGCGTGCATCCTTCGGCAGGACCTCGAGCACGCGGCCGGTCTTCCCCCGCTCCTTACCGACCATGACTTGGACCAGATCGTTCTTGCGGACGTGGGCCGCCATCACAGCACCTCTGGCGCGAGCGAGATGATCTTCATGAACTTGCGGGCGCGAAGCTCGCGGGCCACGGGTCCGAAGATCCGGGTCCCGATGGGCTCGAGGTCCTTGGTGATCAGGACCGCCGAGTTGCCGTCGAACTTGATGTAGCTGCCGTCAGGGCGGCTGACCTCGCGCTTGGTCCGGACGATGACCGCCTTGGCGACTTCACCCTTCTTCACCTTCGCCGTCGGCAGCGCCTCTTTCACCGCCACGACGATGACGTCCCCGAGCGAGGCGTACCTGCGGCCCGAACCGCCCAACACCTTGATGCACATGACGCGCTTCGCGCCCGAGTTGTCGGCGACGTCCAGGATGGTCTGTTGCTGGATCATGGGCTCCGTCCTCGCTCGCTCACGCGCCCTCGGCGCGATCGATCCTCTCGATCACGCGCCAGCGCTTGTCCTTGGAGATCGGGCGGGTCTCCTCGATCCGGACCCGATCGCCCACCCGGCAACGGTTCGTCTCGTCGTGAGCCTTGTAGTTCACGTGCCGCACCACGTACTTCCCGTAGCGGCCGTGCTTGAACCGGCGCTCCACGCGGACGACGATCGTCTTCTGCATCCGGTCGCTCGTCACGACGCCGACGCGGGTCTTTCGCGACTCCTGGCCGTCTCCCACGATCGCCTGCTCTTTCGCTTCGTTCGCCATCGGCGCTCTCACTCCTCCGCCTTCTTCGATTTCCGGCCCTTCCCCGCCCCGGCCTTCGCCTTCGCCTTCGCCTTCCGGGGCTTCTTCACCACCTCCGCCGCGACCTCCGCTCCCTGATCCGCGGCGGGCTCCTTCTTCGCCGCCTGGACCGGCGCCTTCACCGCGCGCTTCAACCCCAGCTCGCCCTCGCGGACGAGCGTGAGCACGCGCGCCAGCTCGCGCCGCGTCCTCGCCAACTCGGCCGTGTTCTCCAGGTGCCCGGTCCGGTGCTTGAGGCGCAGGTTGACGACCGTGTGGCGAAGCTCGAACGCCATCCTCGCCAGCTCCTCGCCCGTCATCTGCCGCAATTCGCTTCCCGTGGCCATCGCCGCTCTCTCCTAGATCGCCTGCTGCGAGCGGTGAACGATCTCGGTCGCCACCGGCAGCTTGAACGCCGCGAGGCGCAGCGCCTCGCGCGCCACCGCGTCCGTGACCCCCTCCATCTCGTAGAGGAGCCGGCCGGGGCGGATCACCGCCACCCAGTCCTCCACGTTGCCCTTGCCGTGCCCCATGCGCGTCTCGGCCGGCTTCTTCGTGATCGGCTTGTCCGGGAAGACCCGGATCCAGACCTTGCCGCCGCGCTTGATGCACCGGGTCATCGCGATCCGGCCGGCCTCGATCTGCCGGGAGGTGAGCCGCCCGCATTCCAGCGCCTTGAGGCCATAGTCACCGTAGGCGAGCATGCTGCCACGCCAGGCCTTGCCTCGCATGCGTCCCTTCTGCTGTTTGCGCCACTTCGTTCTGGCCGGCTGCAGCATCGCTCACTTCCTCACGGCACCGCGGGGCAGGACCTCACCCCGGAAAATCCAGACCTTACAGCCGATCTTGCCGTAGGTCGTCCGGGCCTCGGCAAATCCGTAGTCGATGTCCGCCCGGAGCGTGTGCAGCGGCACGCGCCCTTCGCGGTACCACTCGTGGCGAGCGATCTCCGCGCCGCCGAGCCGCCCGGAGCAGGCCACCCGGATGCCCTTCGCCTGGAACTTCAGCGCGGTGGAGACCGCCTTCTTCATGGCCCGGCGGAAAGCGATGCGCCGCTCGAGCTGGGTCGCGATGTTCTCGGCGACGAGCTGCGCGTCGGTCTCGGCCTTCCGGACCTCGACGATGTTCAGGTAGACCTCATTCTGCGTGAAGCGCTGAAGATCCTTCTTGATCGTCTCGATCCCCGCTCCGCGCTTGCCGATCACGATCCCCGGCCGCGCGGTGTGGACGTTGACCTTGACGCGGTTCGCCGCCCGCTCGATCTCGACCTTCGAGATCCCGGCGTGGCCGAGCTTCTCCTTGATGTACTCCCGCAGCCGGATGTCCTCATGGAGCCAGCGGGCGTAGTTCTTCTCCTCGTACCACTTGGAATCCCAGCTCTTGATGATCCCGAGCCGCAGACCCGTCGGATGGACTTTCTGTCCCAAGCGTTGCCTCCTAGCGCTTCCCGTCCGAAAGCCGGACTTGGACGTGGCTGGTCTTCTTGTTGATCCGGGTCGCCCTACCCTGCGCGCGCGTCAGGAAGCGGCGCAGCATCGGCCCCTGGTCGACCGTGATCGTCTGAATCCACAGCCGGTCGACATCGAGGTTCTCATCGGCCTGCACGGCGTTCGCCACGGCCGAGCGGACGAGCTTGGCGACGGGCCGCGCGGCCGCCTTCGGGGTGAACCGCAGGAGGTTGAGCGCCTCGCCGACGGGCTTGCCCCGAACCAGGTCCACGACCACGCGGACCTTGCGCGGGGCGATTCCCAGGTGGCGAAGCTTGGCGTTCGAGGTCATCGTCCGCGTCTCACTTTCCCGCCGGGGCCGCCGCGGCGGGCGCCGCCGGCGCGGCCGACCCGCCGACCTTGACCTTCTTGTCGCCCACGTGGCCGTGGAAGGTCCGGGTCGGGCTGAACTCGCCCAGCTTGTGCCCCACCATGTTCTCGGTCACGAAGACGGGAACGAACTTCCGCCCATTGTGCACCGCGAACGTATGGCCCACGAACTCGGGCAGCACCGTGCTCCGCCGCGACCAGGTCTTCAGGACCTTCTTCTGGTTTGCCTGGTTCAGGGCGTCCACCTTCTTGAGGAGGTGCGCGTCCACGAACGGGCCCTTCTTGATCGATCGTGCCATGCCTCTCCTCTCCTACTTCCGCCTCTTGACGATGAACTTGTCCGTCGCCTTGTTCTTGCGCGTCTTCAGCCCCTTGGCCTTCTGCCCCCACGGGGAGACGGGGTGCGGGTTGCCCTGCCCCGACTTTCCCTCGCCCCCGCCGTGCGGGTGATCGACCGGGTTCATCGCGAGGCCGCGAACCGTCGGGCGAATGCCCATCCATCGCGACCGGCCCGCCTTGCCCAGACGAACCGTGTTGTGGTCGACGTTTCCTACCTGGCCGATGGTCGCCTTGCACTCGACGAGCACCCGCCGGATCTCGCCCGACGGCAGCCGGATCTGGGCGTACTTCCCCTCCTTGGCCATGAGCTGGCCCCAGCAGCCGGCGCTGCGAATGATCTGTGCACCCTTGCCCAGCGTCATCTCGACCGCGTGCAGGACCGTCCCCACCGGGATCGCCCTCAAGGGGAGCGCGTTCCCGGGGCGGATGTCCGCCGCCTCCCCCGACATCAGCCGATCTCCGACGGCGACGCCGTTGGGCGCCAGGATGTACCGCTTCTCGCCGTCTGCGTAGTGCAGCAGCGCGATCCTCGCGGAGCGGTTGGGATCGTATTCGACCGACGCCACGCGCGCCGGCACGCCGTCCTTCTCGCGGCGGAAATCGATGACGCGGTAGCGGCGCTTGTGGCCGCCGCCGATGTGCCGGGTGGTGATGCGCCCATGGACGTTGCGCCCCCCGGTCTTCCGCAGCGACTCGGTGAGCGTCTTCTCCGGCCGATCGCGCGTGATCTCGGCGAAGTCGCTGACCGTCATCAGCCGCCGGCCCGCCGAAGTGGGCCGATAGTGCTTGAGCCCCATCACGCGCCTCCTTCGAACAGATCGATCTTCTCGCCCTCGCGCAGGCGGACGAGCGCCTTCTTCCAGTCCGGCCGCGCGACCTTCTTGTTTCCGGCCCGCCGGGACTTGCCCCGCATGACGAGCGTGTGCACGTCCTCGACGTGGACGTCGAAGAGCTTCTCCACCGCCGCGCGGACATCGATCTTGCTGGCCCGGCGGTCCACCTCGAAGGCGTAGATCCGCCGCTCCTCGCGGAGGTGATCGAGCTTCTCGGTCACCAGCGGCCCCTTCAAGACGTCCAGATGGTTCATCGAACGGTTCCTCTCGATTCAGGCGAGTCGGGCTTCGACGGCTTTCGCCGCCGCCGCCGTGAGCACGAGCGCCGGCCGGCGCAGGATGGACTCGACGTTGAGCCCCTCGGGCGGGATCACGTCGAACGCGGGAAGGTTGCGGATGGACCGGTGGAGCTTCTCGTTGCCCTTCGCCTCGACGACGAGCGCGCTCGTGAGCCCGAGCTTCGCGAGCGCGGCGGCGGCCCGCTTGGTCTTGATCTCCGGGAGATCGAACCCTTCGAGGATCAGCACCTGCCCCTCCCGTGCCCGCAGGGACAGGGCGCTGCACAGGGCTCCGCGGCGCACCTTGAAGGGCGGCCGATAGGAGCGGTCGTGCGGCTTCGGGCCCATCGCCTTGCCGCCGCCGACCCAGTGGCTCGCCCGGATCGATCCCTGACGAGCTCGCCCCGTGCCCTTCTGCCGCCAGGGCTTCCGGCCGCCGCCCGAGACCTCGCCGCGGGTCTTGACCGACGCCGTTCCCGAGCGCCGGTTGGCCTGCTGCATCTTCACCACCTCATACAGGAGGTGAGGGTTGACCTCGGCGGCGAAGATCTCGTCCGACAGATCGATCTCCCCGATCTTCTGCTTCTCGAGGTTGTAGACGTCGAAGCGGGCCATGGCGATCTCCTAGGACTTGATCTCCACGTCGACGCCGGCCGAAAGATCGAGCTTCATGAGCGCGTCGAGCGTCTGCTGCGTCGGCTCGAGGATGTCGAGGAGCCGCTTGTGCGTCCGGATCTCGAACTGCTCGCGGCTCTTCTTGTCCACGTGCGGCGACCGCAGGACGGTGAACTTGTTGATCCGGGTGGGGAGTGGGATCGGCCCCGCCACCTTCGCTCCCGTCCGCTTCGCCGTCTCCACGATCTCCCCCGCCGACTGATCGAGGAGCTTGTAGTCGTACGCCTTCAGACGGATGCGGATCTTCTGGGTCGCCATGTTCGTGCTCCTAGGCCGTGATCTCGGAGACGACGCCGGCGCCGACCGTGCGCCCGCCCTCCCGAATCGCGAACCGCAGCTCCTTCTCCATCGCGATCGGCGTCATCAACTCGACGTCCATCGTGATGTTGTCGCCCGGCATCACCATCTCCACGTTCGCCGGCAGCTCGATCGTCCCCGTCACGTCCGTCGTCCGGAAGTAGAACTGCGGCCGGTACCCCTTGAAGAACGGCGTGTGCCGCCCCCCCTCCTCCTTCGTCAGCACGTACACCCGCGCCTTGAACTTCGTGTGCGGCGTGATCGATCCCGGCTTCGCCAGCACCTGCCCCCTCT